>DATCXZ010000110.1:0-2190 GCA_036570545.1 Kiloniellaceae bacterium | reverse complement strand
CCGCCGAGCAGACCGCGCGCGAGGCGGAGGCGGCTGCCGCGCCCCCCGCTTCACGGGAAGTTGAGCAGGAAGCGCGCCAGGTCGCGCGCCTGGCGCCGCCTGCCTCGCTCAGGCCGTTTCCGGAGACCGATTCGAGCCTCACCATGCCGGTGCGCGGCAGTGTCGTGCGGCTTTACGGGCAGGAGAGCCAGGCGCCGGGCAGCACCGACAAGGGCATTTCGATCCGCGCACGCCCGGGCGCGCAGGTGGTGGCGCCGTTTGACGGGAAAATCGCCTACGCCGGACCCTTTCGGGGCTATGGCCTTATCTTGATCATAGACCACGGCGGGCGATATCATACGATACTGGCCGGTTTTGACCGGATCGACGCCGTGGTTGGGCAGTGGGTGCTGGCCGGCGAGCCGGTCGCCCGCATGGGCGATGCTGCCGCCGGCAACCCGGAGCTTTATTTCGAACTCCGCCGTACAGGGCAGGCCATCAATCCGCTCCCCTGGCTGGCTACAACGGACGACAAGGTGCGAGGTTAATGCGCAAACTCCAGATCGCGGCCATCGTTGCCGCCCTTCTCATCGGCCTGCCGCAGCTTTCGCCGGCGCAGGAGAATCCTTCCGATACCTACCGACAGTTGAAACTGTTCAGCGAGGTGTTCGAGCGCGTGCGAGCCGACTACGTGGAAGAGGTCAGCGACCAGGACCTGATCGAGTTTGCCATCCAGGGCATGCTCTCGACGCTCGACCCGCACTCCAGCTACCTCAATGCCGAATCCTTCGGCGACATGCGGGTGCAGACCAAGGGCGAGTTCGGCGGCCTTGGTATCGAGGTCACCATGGAGAATGGCTTCGTCAAGGTTGTCTCGCCAATCGACGATACCCCGGCCCATCGTGCCGGCGTGAAGCCGGGCGACTACATCACCCACATCGACGGCGAAGCGATCCTCGGAATGTCGCTGAACGACGCGGTGAACAAGATGCGTGGGCCGGTGGGCACCGATCTGACGGTAACCATCCGGCGCGGCAACGAGGAGCCCTTCGAGGTCACCATCACGCGCGACATCATCAAGATCCAGTCGGTGCGCAACCGCGTCGAGGACAACGTCGGCTACATCCGCATCACCACCTTCAATCAGCAGACCATGCCGGGCCTTGAGCAGGCGATCCAGTCGATCAAGTCCGAAGTCGGCAGCGAGCTGCGCGGCTACGTGCTCGACCTGCGCAACAACCCCGGTGGCCTGCTCGATCAGGCGGTCGAGGTATCGGACGCCTTCATAGACCAGGGCGAGATCGTTTCCACGCGCGGCCGCGCGGCCGACGACACGCAGCGCTTCAACTCCACACCCGGCGATCTGGCCGACGGCCTGCCGGTCGTCGTGCTGATCAATGGGGGCTCGGCCTCGGCGTCGGAGATCGTGGCGGGCGCGCTGCAGGACCACCGCCGCGCCATCGTGATGGGCACCAAGTCCTTCGGGAAGGGCTCGGTGCAGACCATCATTCCACTCGGGCTCAGCGGCGCCATGCGCTTGACCACCGCGCGCTATTTCACACCATCCGGCCGCTCCATCCAGGCGCTCGGCATCGAGCCGGACATCACGGTGGAGCAGGCTACCCTGGCGGAGGCCGAGGCGGCGGAGCCGGGCCGGCGCGAGGCCGATCTGCGCGGCGCGCTGGCCAATCCGAACGAGGAGAACGGCGTCTCGACCGAGACCCCGGAGGACGGCTCGCCCGCCCATGCCCTGTCGGAGACCACGCAGCAGGACTACCAGCTCGCGCGAGCCATCGACCTGCTGCGCGGCCTGGCCCTTTATAACCAGCGCGTCGTGAACTAAAAGAAGAGCTCAGTCTCGCGAAAACGGCGCGGAGTGGCGCCGCAAAGAGGGCCGGCGGCTGGGTAGCAGAGCGATGACGGGTGTCGTCAGACAGCCCCGCAGGAACCTGCGGGCCGCGTGCGTGGCAGACGCGCGCGCCCTTTCGGCTGAGACCGCCGCGCCTTGAAGCGCCTGCTCGATAGCCCCGCCGCGCTCGCCGTCGCTTGGTTCGTGGTCGTCGCCCTGCTTGCGAGCGTCGGGGCGTGGGCCTTTCTGCAGCCCCCGCCACCAGCCGGCGGCGAAGCGGTCACCATCGCCGTGGAGCTGATCGCTTCCCCCGCCGAGCCCCCTGCCGAGCCCCCTGCCGCCGCTCCCACAACGCCGACGCA
>DATCXZ010000109.1:0-5108 GCA_036570545.1 Kiloniellaceae bacterium | reverse complement strand
CAGGCGTTCGGCAAGCACGCCCGGCGGCGCCGTTACCACCACCACGGTCGTCGCCGCGTGCTTGCGGCGCGCCGCGTCGATCACCGCGCGGGAGACGTTGGCGACCACCGTGCGGCCGGCGGCGAGATCCTCGGCGATGCTGCCGGGCAGCGCGTAGCGCAGTCCGTGCGCGCTCCAGTGCAGGAAGAAGGCGCCGGCGTCGCGCTGTCGCGCGAAGTCTGCCTCGGAGAGCGTGTCGTGCTCTTCGCTGTCGGGATCGCTGCTGCGGGTGATGATGCGGCGGGGAAAGTCGAACTCGGGGCGACCGGCGAGGGCGTCGCGGGCGGCGTCGATCAGGCTGTCCTTGCCGGCACCGCTGGGGCCGACCACCAGGATCAGGTGGCCCTTGCCTCGCTGCGCCGGCTCGCCCACGTCACTCGCCCACGTCACTTGCCTGCGCGGCGCTCGGCGCGCGCCAGCACCGGGCGAAAGTCTTCCAGACTCGGCGTGCGCATCTCGGGGTCCTTGGCCAGCTCGTCCCAGCGACGCAGTGCCACGGCCTCCTCTGCGTAGGGGCGGGCGAGGAAGGTCTCCGCCTCCTTGGCGGTGAAGGGGCCGCCCTGCACTGCGAGGCTGCGCACCGATTCTTCCGACAGCCGCGCGAAGTAGCCGTCCTCGGCCTGGCAGAGATAGCGCTTGGCGGCGACGTGCTGGGCCACCGGCGCGGTCACCGCCGGGCCGAACCAGCGCGCGAGGTAGGCGGCGCCGACCTTCTCGTGGGCCGCGTCGACACCGCGCAGCGTCGCGTTCTCGTCCTTGGGGTTCACCAGGTGGCCGATGTCGTGCAGCAGCGCGGCGGCGACCAGGCTGTCGGAGGCGCAGCTCTGCTGCGCGAAGGTGGCGCATTGCAGGGCGTGGGCGAGCTGGGTGACTTCCTCGCCGCCGTAGCGGCCCGAGCCCAGCGCGTCGAGCAGCGCCAGCAGGTGGGCGATCGGATCGGCGGCGGATTCTTCGCGGCGGAGCGGGCCCATCGTCCGGCTGTCGGTCATGCCGATGTCTGTCCTTCTGCTGCTTTGCCTTCGGCCGCTTCGGGGCCGAGCGGGAAGCGCTCGACGAGCACGAACGCCTTGCTGCTGTCCGTCTGACTATAGAGGCAGACCTCGCGAACCGGAACGGGTTCTGCGAGCAGCGGCCGGAACAGGGCGGTAAGCTGCGTTTGCAGGCGCTCGCGCGGCTCGGCCGCGGCCAGCGAGCCGGTCAGCGTCATGTGGAAGCGAAACTCGTCGAAGACGTAGGGATAGCCCCAGCGCCCCAGCAGCGCCTCCTGGCGCGGCGAGAGGCGAGACTGCAGGCGGCGCTCGATCTCACGCGGCGTGAGCGGCGCGCGCAGGGCATCGAGCCGCTGCACCGCGGCGTCGGCCAGGGCCCGCATCTCCGGCGCCGGCTCGGAGAAGGTGAGGGCGATGAAGGTTCCGATGGCGGAGACCTTCAGGGGTGGCGCGCGGAAGCTCGCCCGCCCGGCGGCGAAGGTTGCCAGCCGATCATGCAGCGAGCGGGCGGAAATTCCGGGCGCAAGGCGGAACGGCGCCTTCAGCGTCGCGTGGAAGCCGTAGCGCCGCGGGCTCTCGGTCGCTGCCGCCAGCGCCTCCGCGCTCCAGCCGTCGAGCTGGGGGCGCTCCAGCGCCGCACCGCTGGCGCAGTCGCGGCCGAGCCAGCGCTGCGCCAGGCGCCATAGCTCGGACTCGGCGGGCGGGGCGAAATAGACGGCGTAGCGGGGTTGGCTGCTCGCTGGCACGCGGGTGGCGACTCCGGATTGATCCTGCCGCCGTCTTTTAGCGGCAGCCTTCAGCGCCGCCAAGAAATTTACCAAGCTGGCGGCGAATATGTATCTTCCGTGACGACTGTGTTACGGCGTCATTATATTTGCCGCCTATTTCGCGCTCGACGCTTGTATTGAAACCAAGGCCCGCGGTAATTCGCAGAAGACTTGAGTGTTCTTTGCGATCTCCAGCGAGAGGTTTCCGATGGATGGCCTTGTACCTTTCCGCTCCACCGCCACCCGGTTCCGCACGGTCTTCATCTCCGACATCCACCTTGGCACGCGGGGCTGCAAGGCGGACTACCTGCTCGACTTTCTGAAGCACACCGACTGCGAGACGCTCTACTTGGTCGGCGACATCTTTGACGGCTGGCGCTTGAAGCGCGCCTGGTACTGGCCGCAGGCGCACAACGACGTGGTGCAGAAGCTGCTGCGCAAAGTGCGCAAGGGCATGCGCCTGGTCTACGTGCCCGGCAACCACGACGAGGTGCTGCGCGGCTACCCCGGCATGCACTTCGGCGGTGTCGAGGTGATCAAGGAAGCGATCCACGTGACGGCGGACGGCCGCCGCCTGCTGGTGATCCACGGCGACGAGTTCGACGGGGTGGTGAAGTACGCACGCTGGCTGGCGCTGCTCGGCGACTGGGCCTACGTCACCATGATCGAGGTGAACACCTGGTTCAACTTCCTGCGCCGCAAGCTCGGCTTCGGCTACTGGTCGCTGTCGGCCTACCTGAAGCACCGGGTGAAGAACGCCGTGCAGTTCATCGGCAAGTTCGAGGAGGCGGTGGTGGCCGAGGCCAGGCGCCAGGGCGTCGACGGAGTCGTCTGCGGCCATATCCACACCGCCGAGATGCGCATGATCGACGGCGTGCTCTACATCAACGACGGCGATTGGGTGGAAAGCTGCACGGCGCTGGTCGAGCACATGGACGGCCGCCTGGAGATCCTGCCCTGGGCCGAGATCAGGAGCCTGCCGATGCTGCAGCCGGCGAGCGCGGCTGCCTGATCCCGTGAAGATCCTGCTGGCCAGTGACGCCTGGTTCCCGCAGGTGAACGGCGTGGTGCGGACCCTGAGCCGCGTGCGCGCGGAGCTGGAGGCGCAGGGGCACGTCTTCGAGGTCATCTGCCCGGATCAGTTCCGCACCATCCCCTGTCCCTCCTACCCGGAGATCCGGCTGGCGATCCTGCCGGGCAGGGGGTTGGCGCGGCGCATCGAGGCCGCCGCGCCGGATGCCATCCACATCGCGACCGAGGGGCCGATCGGGCTCGCCGTGCGGAACTACTGCGTGAAGCGCGGCCTGCCCTTCACCACCTCCTACCACACGCGGTTTCCGGAGTACTTGAGCGCCCGCGTGCCGGTGCCGCTCGCCTGGGGCTACGCCTTCATGCGCCGGTTCCACCGGCCCTCCAGGGGCGTCATGCTGGCGACCCAGTCGATGAAGCGCGAGCTGGCGGCACGCGGCTTCGAAAACCTGGTCGACTGGACGCGCGGCGTCGACACCGCTCTCTTCCGCCCCGACGCGCCGAAGGCTCAAGCCCTGCTGGGGCTGCCGCGGCCGATCCACCTCTACGTCGGCCGCGTTGCGGTGGAGAAGAACATCCGCGCCTTCCTCGAGCTGGCGCTGCCCGGCTCCAAGGTGGTGGTCGGCGATGGCCCGCAGCGGGCCGAGCTGCAGGCAGCCTTTCCGGAGGTCGTCTTCGTCGGCGCCAAGCACGGCGAGGAACTGGCGGCGCACTACGCCTCCGGCGACGTCTTCGTGTTTCCCAGCCGCACCGACACCTTCGGCCTCGTTATGCTGGAGGCGCTGGCGAGCGGCCTGCCGGTCGCCGCCTTCCCGGTGCCCGGCCCGCTCGACATCGTGGATGGCGCGGGAGTCGGCGCGCTCAGCGAAGACCTCGGTCAGGCGGTGGCGAGCGCCATCACCCTGCCGCGCGACTCCTGCCGCGCCCACGCCCTCAACTACTCCTGGACCGCCTGCGCCGGGATGTTTCTCGCGAACCTGCAGCCGCTCGCGCGCCCCTGCGCGTAAGCATCCTGTTCAAGGGCGGGCGGCTTGGTTACCATCCGTTGGAGACACCCTTCAAAGATTGTGGACGAGCTAAAGCATGAAACGTGCGATCCGGTTGCTTTGCCTGGCCTCGGCGCTGGTGGCGCCCACTCTGCTGACGGCGGCGCCGGCGGCCGCAGCCTGCGGCGACCGCCCCGCCGCCGGCGTCGACTGGTCGAAGTGCGAGAAGCGGCGCCTCGTGCTGCGCGGGCAGGATCTCAGCGACGGCAAGTTCCTGCGCACCGACTTCGGACGGAGCGACCTGGCCGGCGCCAAGTTTTCGGGCGCCGACCTCACCGAGGCGGCCTTCGAGTACGCGCGCCTCGCCGGCGCCGACCTCAGCGGCGCCATTCTCTCGAAGGCCCACGGCGACCGCGCCGACTTCACCGAGGCGGTGCTGACGGGCGCGGACATGGACAAGGCGGAGATGTCGCGTACCGACTTCACCGGCGCCGACTTCACCGGCGCCAACCTGCAGAAGGCCGAGCTCGGCCGCGCCGTCCTGGCGGACGCCGTGCTGGACGGCGTGGACATGACACGGGCCGAGATTGCCCGCGCCGTCTTCGCCGGCGCCAGCCTGAAGGGCACCGACATGACCGGTGCCTATACCTATCTCGCCCGCTTCGACGGAACCGACCTTACCGGCGTGAAGGGGCTGACCCAGGCGCAGCTCGACGCCGCCTGCGGCGATGGCGAGACCACGCTGCCGGAGGGACTCTCGGCGCCGGCAAGCTGGCCTTGTGCCAAGGAAGACGAGTAGGGCCGCCGAGGAGCACCCCCCGCATGGCTGTCAGAAGCCAGACGCAAGCCAAGATGCGTCGATTTTTCCGCATGCTTTGGACCCAGATCGCCTATGTGGCGCCGGCGATCCTGATCGTCGTCGCGGGCTTCGTCTTCGCCTATCAGTTCGTCCGCCCGGCGCCGCCGGACCGGGTCGTCATGGCGACTGGGCACAAGGACGGCGCCTATTTCGCTTACGGCCAGGCCTATGCGGAGCGCTTCCGCAAGGAGGGCTTCGAGCTCGCGCTGAGCCAGACGGGCGGGTCGGTCGACAACCTCCGACTGCTCACCGACGAGGCGGCCGAGGTGCCGGTCGCTTTCATGCAAGGCGGCATCGGGGTGCCCGCGGAACACCCGACGCTGAGGTCGCTCGGCAGCCTTTATTTCGAGCCGATCTGGATCTTCGTGCGCGGCGACGTCGCGCCCGGCCGCCTGACCGGGCTCGCGGGCAAACGCATCGCGGTCGGTGCGGCCGGCAG
>DATCXZ010000108.1:0-6730 GCA_036570545.1 Kiloniellaceae bacterium | reverse complement strand
AACGAGCGCGGCGCCAAGATCGTCATTTCCCAACATCCACGCCGCGCCAAGCCCCTGCCGCTCGATGCCGAGATGTACAAGTGGCGTCATCTGATCGAAAACTTCTTCTGCAAGCTCAAGGAGTTCAAGCGTATCGCCATGAGTGCCGACAAAACCGACCAGAGCTTCAACGCCATCGTCCATCTCGCGGCAGCCGTCATAAACTCACGATGAATCTCAACAGGCCTTAGACCACTTGACGGCCCCAGGTTTATTTTCCAGCGGCCGGAAGTAGCCTTTGCGCGTTTTTTGCGTGCATCCTGCCGCTTCTATTCGCCTTTATAGCGATCGTGACTAGCTTTATCAGTTAGTTAACGCCTGCCGTTTATAGCTGATTTGAGCAGTGTCATAACCAGCAGGTTTTTCTCCCATGAAGAAGCTTTGCCGTGCCGCCGGATTGGCGGCGGTCGCGATCCTCTCCCTGGCGTGGGCCGTGCCGCCGGATTGGCGGCGGTCGCGATCCTCTCCCTGGCGTGGGCCGGGCCGGCGGCCGCGGACGAGAGGCTGATCCGAGACTATCTGGTCGACGAGGTGCGCCAGTGGTCGAGTTCTCCTGTCGTAATGATGACCCTGGAGGCGAGCAACGCGCGCTATCTCGGCCTCGATCAGGCCGGCATTCAGGCGCTCGACCAGCAGTGGGTGGCGGAGCGTGAGGTCGAGGACCAGCCGCTGATCACCGCTGTGCTGTCCAGCCCATTGTCCAGCTACCTAACCCGCATCCAGGCCGACTCGCAGGGCCTCTTCACCGCGATCTTCGTGATGGACCGCAGCGGCCTCAACGCCGGGCAGAGCGCCATCACCTCGGACTTCTGGCAGGGCGACGAGGCTAAGTTCCAGAAGACCTTCCAGGTCGGCCCCGACGCCATCTTCGTCGACGACATCGAGATCAACGAGGACACCGGCGCCGAGATTGCCCAGCTAAACATGTCCATCGCCCAGGACGGCAAGTTGGTCGGCGCCATCACCGTCGACGTCAACCTGACCGAGCTGCGTCGCCGCCGCGCCGCGGGCAAGGTTTGAGAGAGCCGGAGCGTAGAATGAAGATCGTCAACAATACCCGTATCTCGATCAAGCTGGTCGCTGCCTTCGCGACTCTGGTCCTCATCATCGCCTGCCTCGCTGGCGTCACCGCTTACGAGCTCTCGCAGGCTCGCGACCGCGTCGCCGACACCACGCGTATCACCTACATCACCGACGACGTGAACGCCCTGAGGCAGGAGGTCGCCAGGCAGCAGGCAGCGGTGCGCGGACTGCTGCTCAGTGGCAACCGCGACTACATCGGCAAGTACGAGACCGCCAAGGCTGAATACGAGCGCCGGCTGGCCTCGCTGCAGCCACGCCTCACGGTCGAGGTGGCCAGGCAGCAACTGACGAAGGCCGACGGCGAGATCACGCGCTGGCAGGGCGACATCGTCGCCCGGCAGATCGGCCTCATGCGCAATCCGCTGACAGTCGACGAGGCCCGCGTGCTGGAGGCCAACGGCTACGGCGAGCGCATTCTGGACACGGCCAACGCCGAGCTGAACGCCCTGATCGAGCTGGCCCGCGAGCTGACGGCAAGCAACGAGCAGGCCGTCGAATCCTCTTTCAACTTTACTCTGCTGGCGCTTCTGATCGGCACTGCCGTGGCGATGCTCTTCGCCGGCGCCGCGTGGTTCGTTCTGTCGCGCGCTATCGCCGCGCCGATCAACGGCATGTCCGCCTTCATGGGCCGGCTCGCCGATGGCCACTACGACGACATGACGGCCAACCAGGAGCGCGGCGACGAAATCGGCATGATGGCCAAGTCGGTCGAGTTCTTCCGCCAGCGCCTCATCGAGAATCGCGAGATGCAGGCGCGCGCAGAGCGGGAGAACGAGGAGAAGGCCAAGCGCGCCAAGCGCATCGAGGAGATGACCGAGGAGTTCGATCGCGCCTCGACGCAGATGGTGAGCAGCGTCGCCGAAGGCGCGACGGAGCTGAAGAGCGTCGCCAGCTCGATGTCGGGCATCGCCAATCGAACCGAGGAAAAGAGCGTGACCGTGGCCGCTGCGGCCGAGCAGGCCTCAGCCAACGTGTCGACGGTGGCTTCGGCGACGGAGGAGATCAACGCATCGCTGGCCGAGATCGCCTCGCAGGTCTCCCGCGCCACGGAGGTCGCGCAGTCTGCCGTCACGGCCGCCAGCGAAACCACCACGGTCATCAACGCGCTGCGCCAACAGTCGGACTCGATCGGCGACGTGGTGAAGCTGATCCAGGCGATTGCCGAGCAGACCAACCTGCTGGCACTGAATGCGACCATCGAGGCGGCCCGTGCCGGCGAAGCCGGTAAGGGCTTCGCTGTGGTGGCTGGCGAGGTGAAGTCGCTGGCCACCCAGACAGCCAAGGCGACCGAGGAGATCGCCGCGCAGATCACCAGCGTGCGCGATGAGTCGGAGAGCGCAGTGAGTGCCATCGACAGGATCTCCGGCGTCATCCAGCAGATCGACGAGATCACCACCACCATCGCCGCGGCGGTGGAGGAGCAGGCCGCCGCGACTCGCGAAATCGCCCGCAACGTCACCGAGGCCTCGCGGGGCACGACGGACGTGACCAGCAACATCGTTGAGGTGAAGGACGGTGCCAGCGAAACCGGCACCGCCTCGCGCGACGTTCTGATCGCCTCGGAGGAGCTTTCCAAGCACGCCGAGCGCATGCGCGAGGTGGTGCAGAACTTCATCGCCGACATCAAGGTGGCGTGACGGGCCGCGGCGCCGACCCTCCCGGCGATTCCGCCCACTCATTTCGCCACCCTCGACCTCAGGGAGACGGCGATCGCTTGGTCGGGATGACTGCCTGAATGCCGACAGCGGCATGGTAGCGGCAAGGGTGCGCGCTACTGAAACGCCGTTTCCAGGAAGCTGCGCAGCTTGCGCGAGTGCAGGCGCTCCGGCGCCATGGCGCGCAGCTTCTCCATGGCGCGCAGGCCGATCTTCAGGTGCTGGTTGATCTGGCGCTTGTAGAAGGCCGTCGCCATGCCGGCCAGCTTCAGCTCGCCGTGCAGCGGCTTGTCGGAGACGCAGAGCAGCGTCCCGTAGGGCACACGGAAGCGGAAGCCGTTGGCGGCGATGGTGGCGCTCTCCATGTCGAGCGCGATGGCGCGCGACTGCGAGAAGCGCTGCACCGGCTCGCGGTGGTCGCGCAGTTCCCAGTTCCGGTTGTCGATGGTGGCGACCGTGCCGGTGCGCATGATCGACTTCAGCTCGTAGCCCTCCAGGCCGGTAACCTCGGCCACCGCCTCCTCGAGCGCCACCTGCACCTCGGCGAGCGGCGGGACCGGCACCCAGGTCGGCAGGTCGGCGTCCAGCACGTGGTCCTCGCGCACATAGCCGTGGGCCAGCACATAGTCGCCGAGCGCCTGGGTGTTCCGGAGGCCGGCGCAGTGGCCGAGCATCAGCCAGGCGTGTGGGCGCAGCACCGCGATGTGATCGGTGATGGTCTTGGCGTTGGACGGGCCGACGCCGATGTTCACCATGGTGATGCCGGCGTGGTTGGGCGCCTTCAGGTGATAGGCCGGCATCTGCGGCAACCGCTCGTCGCGGGTGCTGCCCGGTCCCAGGGCGGCGCGCGGCGTGACGACATTGCCCGGCTCGCAGAAGCTCTCGTAGTCGTTGTCGTCGCGTGTAAGTGCCTCGTGCGCCAACTCGCGGAAGGCGTCGATGTAGAACTGGTAGTTGGTGAAGATGACGAAATTCTGGAAGTGCTCGGGCGCCGTCGCGGTGTAGTGCGTCAGGCGATGCAGCGAGTAATCGACGCGCGGCGCGGTGAAGGGCGCCAGCGGCAGCGGCTGGCCAAGCCTGGCCTCGTGAGTGCCGTTCACGATGGCATCGTCGGTGATCGCGAGGTCCGGCACGTCGAAGAGGTCGCGGAACGGCCGGTCGACCTGCTCGACCCGCGAGCCCTCCACGTGCTTGCCCTCGGGCAGCGCGAAGTGCAGCGGGATCGGCGTCTGCGAGGGGCCGACGATGAGCGGGACCCTGTGATTGCGGATCAGCAGGCCGAACTGCTGGGTCAGGTAGTCGCGAAACAGGTCCGGGCGCGTGATGGTGGCGGCCCAGTGCCCCGGCATCGGCACGTGGCCGAAGGAGAGCCGCGAGTCGATGTGGGCGAAGGAGGTGGTGGTGATCGCCACCTGCGGATAGAAGGCGCGCAGCCGGCGCGGCTGTGTGCGGCCCGCCAGCAGCGCATCGAAGCCGTCGCAGAGAAAGGTGGTGGCCTGCCGGTAGAGCGCCTCCAGGCGGTCGACCGCCGCCCGGGGGTCGGTGAAAGGCTCCGGCGCGGTGGCCTCGGGTGTCTCGATCTGCAACTCGGTCATGATGTGCCAGAGCCTAGAGTATTTGTACCGTCGTTGTCATGGGCGTCCGGCGGCCTCCAAGGCAAGGCCAAACGCAAGGCCCGGAGCGGCAGGAGCGCCGCTGGGCTACGCCTGCCTAGATCGGATCATTGTCAGGTGGAACCGCGGCGCGGTTCCACCTGACAATGTGAATCCAATCTACTTCAAAAGGGTAGAGCAGATTCACCCTGATCTGCTCTAGGCGTTTTGTTCCGCGATCTCTTCGACCAGTTGGCGAATTTGTGCCGGCATAAAGGGCTTCTCGATGCAGGGCCGCCCGCTTTGCTTGAGAAAGCGCTCGGTTTCAGCGTTCAGCAGGTCGCCGGTTGCGAACACCACGCGGTTCAGAAGTTGCGGCTTCATCGCCTTCAGCGCCTCGTAGAGCCCGGGGCCGTCGAGGTGCGGCATGCGCAGGTCGCAGATGATCGCCTCGTAGTCCTGAGTCTCCAGCAGCGCCAGCGCATCTTGCCCGCTGCTGGCGACGTCGACGGCATGCCCGGCGATCTCCAGCACTTCGACGAGGAAGCCGGTGATGTCGGGCTCGTCGTCGATCACCAGCACGCGGCAGCCGGCGACGGTCCGCGGCGCGGAGGCGGGCTGCGGCGGCGGGGTCGACTCGGGCGTGCCGGCCGGCAGCAGCACGGTGAACACGGCCCCGCCGCCCCCCGCCTCACCACCTCCCGCCTCACCACCTGGGGCATCGCCGACGCCGATGCTGCCGCCGTGGGCGCTCACCATGCCGTGGCAGACCGAGAGGCCGACGCCGGTGCCCTGGCCGATCGGCTTGGTGGTGAAGAAGGGATCGAAGATGCGCGAGCGGATTTCGGCCGGCACGCCGGGGCCGCTGTCGCGCACGGTGATGCGCACCTGCCCGCCGGCTGCCCCCTTGGCCGCTCCCTTGGGCGCGAGATAGGCAGTGGCGATGGCGAGGCGCCGCGGCGCCGGCGTTTCCAGCATCGCTTGCTGGGCGTTGATGAAAAGATTCAGCAGCACGTGGCTGAGCTGGTCCGAATCGCCGGCCACCGACGGCAGGTCTGTCGCGAGGTCGCAGGTGACCTCCACGTCGGTGGTGCTGAGCTGGTGGGTCACCAGGTCGAGCACGTCTGTGACCAGGCGGTTGATCTCGATCGGCCGCCGGTCGGCCGGCCGCTGGCGCGCCATGGAGAGAAAGGTCTTCACGATCTTGGCGCAGCGGTCGGCGGCGATGCGCACCTTCACTGCGCGTTCTGCGATCTCGCTGTCGCCGGCAATGCTCTCCAGCAGGGCCGCCTGGCCGATCACCACCGAGAGCGGGTTGTTCAGCTCGTGCGACACGCCGGCGAGCAGCGAGCCGAGCGCGGTGAGCTTTTCGTTCTGGTAGCTCTTCTCGCGCTGGCGCTGCAGCTCCTGCTCGGTGCGCACGCGGTCGGTGACGTTGTTGTAGGTCGACACGATGCAGCCGTCGGGCAGGCGCTGCTGACGGATCTCGATGACCCGACCGTCGCCGAGGGTGCGCTGGATGACGCCGCGCTGCGGCTTCGACAGCACGACGAGGCGCTGCTTCACGAAGGCTTCCTCGCTGTCGGCGGCGGCCACATCGGCGGCCGGGTAGAGTCCCTTGGCGAGGCCCTGGCGGATGTATTCCGATAGGTGGATGCCGGGCCGGCCGAGCTCCTCCGGCAGGCCGAAGATGTCGAGGTAGCCCTGGTTCACCAGGAGCACGGTAAGGTCGGGCGCGGTCACCGTGACGCCCTGCGCGATGTTGGCGAGAATGCCTTTGATCTGCGCCGTGCGTTCGGCAAGCGCCTGCTCGAGGCGGCTTTCCTGGTCGCGCAGCGCGAGCTCCGCGCGCTTGCGTTCGGTGATGTCGGTGCGCACGCTGACGAAGGCGCCGGAGCGCGTGTGCTGCTCCTTCACCAGGTCCCAGCGCCCGTCCGGCCAGGTGTCTTCGCGGACGGCGGCGCGGTTGCGCAGGCGCTCGGCGATGAACGCGTCGACGAAGCGGGCGCTGTCCTCCCCCACCCGCGGATCGATGATGGCGCCGTTGGCGACGCTCGCTTCGATCAGCTCCTGCATCGTCCTGCCGACGATCTCGTCCTGCGGTGGATGGAACGGCAGGGTCTCGTGGAAGCGCCGGTTGGTCAGCACCACGCGCTGATCGGAATCGTAGAGGATGAAGCTGTCGGAGAGATTGTCGATCGCCTCGCGCAACATCAGTTCGGTACGGCGCATCCGCACCTGCTCGGTGACGTCGATGAGCGATACCAGCACCGCCGGCTGGCCCTCCCAGAGAATCCGCTTTTCCGTCGCCTCGGCCCAGAACGGCTCGCCCCGGCGGGTCAGGCAAGGCAGCACGCGCGC
>DATCXZ010000107.1:0-7140 GCA_036570545.1 Kiloniellaceae bacterium | reverse complement strand
CCTCGCGGCGGGCGGCGTTGGCGAGCGCCGCCTCGGCGAAGGGATCCGGCTCGGCGTGGAAGCCGCCCATCTCGCTACCGCCTTCGGCTTCCGGCTCGGCCGGCTGTGGAGCGATGAAGCTGTCCTCCTCTGCGCGGGCTTCCGGCACCCGCCCGGCCGCCGTTTCAACCTGGAGTTCCGGCTGAGCCATGGCGATGGCCGCCGAGCCCGCGCCGGGGCCGGTGGCCGGGGCGTAGGGCTCGCCACTCATGGTGGCCTGACCGCCGGTTACCGGGTACTTGGTCGCCGGGAAGCTGGAAGGGGGGAAGCCGGCCGAGGCCTGACCGAAGAGGCTGCTGCCGCTGGAAGCCGAGGCCGCCACCGGTGCCGCTGCCGTCACTGCCGCCGCGCCATGGCCGGCATGGCTGCCGTGTTCCACGGGACGGGACTTCTGGCCGCCCACGACGCTGAGGGTGATCGGCTTCGGGCGGGTCGCGGCGTCGACGTCGATGCCGGTTGCCACCACGGAGACCCGCATGCGGCCCTCCATCGACTGGTCGAAGGTGGAGCCGAAGATGATGTTGGCCTCCGGATCGACCTCGTCGCGGATGCGGTTGGCCGCCTCGTCGACCTCGAAGAGGGTGAGGTCCATGCCGCCGGTGACGTTGATGAGGACGCCGCGTGCGCCCTTCATCGACACATCGTCGAGCAGCGGGTTGGAGATGGCGGCCTCGGCGGCGGCGATGGCGCGGCCTTCGCCGTCCGCTTCGCCGGTGCCCATCATGGCCTTGCCCATCTCCGACATCACCGCGCGGATGTCGGCGAAGTCCAGGTTGATCATGCCGGGGTTCACCATCAGGTCGGTGACTCCCCGCACGCCGGAGTTCAGCACGTCGTCGGCCATCTTGAAGGCGTCGGCGAAGGTGGTCTTCTCGTTGGCCACCCGGAACAGGTTCTGGTTCGGGATGATGATCAACGTGTCGACGTACTGGGTCAGCTCGTTGATGCCGGACTCGGCGAGGCGCATGCGGTGCACACCCTCGAAGTGGAACGGCTTGGTCACCACGCCGACCGTGAGGATGCCGGCCTCGCGCGCGGCCCGGGCGATCACCGGCGCCGCGCCGGTGCCGGTGCCGCCGCCCATACCGGCGGTGATGAAGACCATGTGCTGGCCTTCGATGTCGGTGAGGATCTCGTCGAGTGCCTCCTCGGCCGCGGCACGCCCGATGTCAGGGCGCGAACCGGCGCCGAGACCCTGGGTGATGTTACGGCCAAGCTGGATGCGGCGGTCGCAAAGCGACTGGCTGAGCGCCTGAGCATCGGTGTTGGTGATGAGGAACTCAACACCATCCAGGTTAGTCTGGATCATGTTGTTGACGGCATTGCCGCCGGCTCCGCCTACGCCGATCACGGTGATCCGCGGAGACAGGTCCGGTGTCGTGGAAGGTACGTTCAAGTTGAGAGTCATATCTGCCTCCAGTCGCCTTAGACCCTAAAGAATTCCCTGACCGGCTGTGCCGGCCCCCGCTGTTCCGATGCGGCCGGAACGTCCGTTAACAGCCCCCTCAAAAGTGTTCTCGCAACCAGTGTCCCAGGCGGCCGACCAGGCCGCCCATCTCCCGCTCGGCCGGGGCCGCCTCGCTGGGCACCGCCACCTCCGCGGTGACGGCGTAGTTCAGAAGGCCTGCGCAGGTCGCGTAGGCCGGTCCCGCTGTCGCCTCGGCCAGGCCGGTCACCTGAGTGGGACGGCCGATGCGCACCTGCTTGTCGAGCACGGTCGAGGCCAGCTCGCGCGTGCCCGGGAGCTGACAGGCGCCGCCCGTCAGCACCACCCGGCGCCCGGCTACCTTGTCGAAGCCGCTGAGCTCGAGCCGCGAGCGCACCAGCTCCAGCGTCTCCTCCACCCTCGGCTGGATGATGCCGACCAGAAGGGAGCGCGGGATCTGCTGCGAGTGCGAGGAGTCGTCTTCGCCGACCTGCGGCACGTCGATCAGCTCGCGCTCGTCGGTCGGCGCGGTGATGACGTGGCCGTAAAGCGTCTTCATGCGCTCGGCGTGAACGAGCGGCGTCGATAGCCCGCGGGCGATGTCGCTGGTGACGTGGTTGCCGCCGACGGGGATGACGTCGGTGAAGATGACGTTGTGCTCGTAGAATACCGCGATGGTGGTGGCGCCGCCGCCCATGTCGATCACGGTGGCGCCCAGCTCCAGCTCGTCGTCGACCAGCGAGGCGAGGCCGGAAGCGTAGGGCGACACCACGAAGGCGGCCGGCTCCAGGTGGCAGCGCTGGATGCAGGTGCTGACGTTGCGCACCGCGCCCGCCGAGGCGGTGATGATGTGCATGTGGACGCCCAGTTGGTCGCCGAACATGCCGCGCGGGTCCCGGATGCCGCGGTTGCCGTCGATCGAATAGCCGGTCGGGATCGAATGGATCATCTGCCGGCCGTAGTCGTCGTCCTGGCGCTGCAACTGGGTCTGGTGGCCGTAGGCCAGCGCCCGGCGCAGGTCGGCTTCGCCGACCTCGTGACCGTTCAGCGACACCTCGACGCCGACCATGGAGGAGGCGGGGTAGCCGCCGGAGAGATTCACCACCACGCGGTCGATGGTCTCGCCGGCCATCTGCTCGGCAGCGTGGACCGCATTGAGCACGGAGATCTCCGCCTGCTCGAGGTCCACGATGGCGCCGCTCTTGATGCCGCGGCTTGCCTGCTGGCCGATACCCACGACGCGGGGCATCGCCGCGCCGTCGGCGCGCGCGATGAAGCAGCAGACTTTGCTGCTGCCGATATCCAGAGCGGCGGCGAGGCCGCTTTTCACCAGACCTTTCCTCATGTGGCGCTGATGTCTCCTGCTTGGCTGTGCGGTGCGGAGCGGCGCATCACGTGCTCTCCCCTCTGATTTCCTCTTCGGCCAGCGGGCCGCTGTCCGGATCGGTGCGCACCACCAGGCGGTCCGGCAGGCGCAGGTCGACGATCAGGACGTCGCGTGACAGCAGGCCCTGCTGGCGCTCGATGCGGGCGAGCTGCGCCCAGGCGCCGGCGGCATCGGCCTCCGGCAGGCGCACGTCGATGCGACCCTCGATCTGGATGTTCCAGCGCCGCCCGCCAACCCGCACCGCCGCGGTCACGCGCTCGCGCAGCTCCGGCTCGCTGTTCATCACCGCGATCAGCATCGCCGCATGGGCAGGCGCGTCGGAGCCCACCACCAGCGGCAGGTGGGCGTAGCGCCGCGGCTCGACGCCGGGAATCACGGCGCCGTCGCGGTCGATGACCTGGATGACGCCCTGCTCCTGCCAGAGCGCCAGCGGCTCGCGCTCGGCGAGGCGGATATAGAGGGTGTCGGGGAGCTGACGCTCGACACTGGCAGCGCGCACCCACGGCAGCTCTTCCAGCGCGATGCGCGCTGCCTCGGGGTCGACTGCCAGGATCGGCCTGCCGGTCTCCAGGCCTAGACGGGCAAGGATCTCCTCGGCCTCGGTGCGCGCACGACCTTCGACCAGCACCTCCTCGATGCGCAGGCCGAGCCGCGCCGTGCCATCGAGTGCCGTGAGCTGCAACGCCTCCGCTTGGCGGCCGAACCAGCCGTCCTGATAGAGCCAGTAGAAGCCGCCGACGGCCGCCACGAGGGCGCCGGCCGGCACCGCGCGGCGTACCAGCCGCCAATTGATGCCGGCGCGCCGCCGGGTCGACTTCCTGACCTTGCGCTTGCTGCCGCCGCGCGCCGCGCGCTTGCCGCTGCCGGACGACCGGCTAAAGGGGTTCAGGAATCGCATGCGGCGTGCTCCACCATCCAGGCACAGAGATCGGGAAAGGACATGCCCAGGTAGCGGGCCTGCTCGGGGACCAGGCTGGTCGAAGTCATGCCTGGCTGAGTGTTGGTCTCCAGGTAATAGAGTCGCCCGGGCGCGCCACGGGTGTCGTCGTAGCGAAAATCGGATCGGCTGACGCCCCGGCAGCCGAGCGCCTGGTGGGCGGCCAGCGAGGCTGCCATCGCCTGTTCGTAGATTGCCGGCGGCACTTCGGCCGGCAGCACGTGGACGGCGGCGACCTTGGTGTCGTGCGAGTACTTGGCGTCGTAGTCGTAGAACCCTTCGCCGATCGGCCGAATCTCGGTGACCGCGAGAGCCTTGTCGTCCATCACGCCGACGGTCAGCTCGCGCCCGGCGATGTAAGGCTCGACCAGCAGCTCCTGCTCCGGCTGCCAGCCGTGCACGGCGATCGGCGGCTGGTTGTCGCCTTCGCGCACGATACGAACGCCGACGCTCGAGCCCTCGCGCACCGGCTTCACCACGTAGGGCCGTGGCATGGGATCGCGGGCGGTGAGGTCCTTCGCCTTGATGACCACGCCCTCGGGGCTGGTGACGCCGGCGGTGGCGACCACGGTCTTTGCCATCTGCTTGTCCATTGCCAGTGCCGAGGCGAGAACGCCGGAATGGGTGTAGGGCACCTTCAGCAGCTCGAGGAGGCCCTGGATGCAGCCGTCCTCGCCCCAGCGGCCGTGCAGCGCGTTGAAGACCGCGTCCGGCTTCGGCGTCAGCGCCTTCACCAGCGCGCCGAGGTCGCGGCTGACGTCGATCTCGCTCACCGTGTAGCCCTTCTCGCGCAGCGCCTGCGCGCAGGCGTACCCGGAGTCCAGCGACACCTCGCGCTCGGCCGAGAGGCCGCCCTTCAGCACCGCGATGCGCCGGCTCATGCAGCGCCTCCCGCCGGAACGCCGAGCCGCTTGATCTCCCATTCGAGCGTGATGCCGGCGCTTGCCTTCACGCGACGGCGCACCTCCTCGCCGAGGTTCTCCAGGTCGGCGGCGGTCGCCGTCCCGGTGTTGATCAGGAAATTGCAGTGCTTGTCCGACACCATGGCCCCGCCGATGGTGAGCCCGCGGCAGCCGGCAGCGTCGATGAGCTGCCAGGCCTTATGGCCCGGCGGGTTTTTGAAGGTGCTGCCGCCGGTGCGGCTGCGGATCGGCTGGCTGTCGGCGCGCTGGCCCTGGATCTCCTTCATGCGCGCCTCGATCTCCGCCGGATCGCCCGAGGTGCCGGCAAGCCGCGCGCCGAGACAGATCCAGTCCTCCGGCAGCGCCGAGCGCCGGTACGTGAACTTCAGTTCGGTGTTGCTCAGGCGGTGCACCTTGCCGCGGGGATCGGCGGCTTCGGCCCAGATCAGGACGTCCTTGGTCTCGCGGCCATAGGCGCCGGCGTTCATGCGCACCGCGCCCCCGATGGTGCCGGGCACGCCGGAGAGGAACTCGAGTCCAGCGATGCCGGCGACCCTGGCCGCCGTCGCCACGTTGATGTCGAGCGCGGCAGCGCCACAGAGGATGTCGTTGCCGTCCGCAACGATGTCGGCAAAGCCGCGCCCGAGGCGCAGCGTGACGCCGGGCAGGCCGCCGTCGCGGATCAGCACGTTGGAGGCGACGCCCAGCACGGTGACCGGCACGTCGGCCGGCTTGGCCTCCAGGAAGGCAAGCAGGTCGTCGCGGTCGGCCGGGCGGAACATGACCTCGGCCGGGCCGCCGACGCGGAACCAGGTGACGCCGGCCAACGGCGCGTTTTCGGTCAGCCGCCCGCGCACGGCGGGCAAGCGGTCGATGAGGGGGGTGCGGTGCTCGGCAGTCATGGCCCTCATCGCCTTCCCCCGCTGCCCTGGCCGCCGCCGGCATCGAGCAGCGCCTGCAGCTCGCCGGGCAGCGCGTTGGCCCAGGCGGTGATGTTGCCGGCGCCGAGGCAGACCACGAGGTCGCCGGGCTGCGCCAGTTCCATGACCATGCCGGGAAGTTGTTCCGGCCCCGGCAGCGCCAGCACGTGGCGGTGTCCGCGGGCGCGCAAGGCCTCGACCAGGTGGTCGCGATCGACCCCCTCGATCGGCTGCTCGCCGGCGGCATAGACGTCGGCGACGATCACCGTGTCGGCCTCGTTGAAGCAGGTGCAGAATTGCTCGAAGAGGTCGTGCAAGCGAGAGTAGCGATGCGGCTGCACCACGGCGATAACGCGGCCGCTGCCGGCCTGGCGTGCGGCGGCCAGCACAGCGGCGATTTCCACCGGATGGTGGCCGTAGTCGTCGATGACGGCGATACTGCCGGCCTCGCCGGTACGGGTGAAGCGGCGCTTCACGCCGCCGAAGTTGGCGAGCGCCTTGCGGATGCCGGCCTCCTCCAGGCCCATCTCGCGCGCCACCGCGATGGCGGCGATGGCGTTCAGCGCGTTGTGGCGTCCGAGCATCGGCAGGTGCAGGCCATCCAGGCGCGCGGCATGGGTGCCGCTGCGGTCGGTCACCTCGACATCGAAGGCGAGGCCGCCGTTGTCGACGCGGATGTTCTCGGCGCGGTAGTCGGCCTGTGCGCTGACGCCGTAGGTGACGATGCGGCGGTGCTCTACGCGGCCGATTAGCTTCTGCACCGCCGGGTGGTCGATGCAGAGCACGGCGAAGCCGTAGAAGGGGATGTTCTCGACAAAGGTCTCGAAGGCGCGGTGGAGCGCTTCCTCGCTGCCGTAGAACTCCATGTGCTCGGGGTCGATGTTGGTAACCACCGCGATGGTGGCCGGCAGCTTCAGGAAGCTGCCGTCGCTCTCGTCGGCCTCGACGACCATCCAGTCGCCGGCGCCGAGGCGCGCATTCGTTCCGTAGGCGTTGATGATGCCGCCGTTGATAACGGTGGGGTCGAGCCCGGCACCGTCCAGCAGGGTCGCCACCATGGAGGTGGTTGTGGTCTTGCCGTGGGTGCCGCCGACGGCGATCGACCATTTGAGGCGCATCAGCTCGCCCAGCATCTCGGCGCGGCGCACGATGGGGATGAAGCGCTGGCGCGCGGTATCGACCTCGGGATTGCCGGCTTTGATCGCCGACGACACGACCACGACCTGGGCCTCGCCCAGGTTCTCGGCCCTGTGGCCGACGGCGACTTTCACGCCGAGCTTGCGCAGGCGCTGGACGTTGGCGTTCTCGGACATGTCGCTGCCCTGCACCTGGTACCCCAGGTTGGCCAGCACCTCGGCAATGCCGCTCATGCCGATGCCGCCGATGCCGACGAAGTGAATCATGCCGAGATCGAGAGGCAGACCCCTCATGCCGCTGCCTCCTTGTCGCGCGCATCGCTGTCCGATGCCGTGCGGCCGTTACCGTTGGTGATGCCGCAGACCAGGTCGGCGAGGTCGCGGGCCGCGTTC
>DATCXZ010000106.1:0-3457 GCA_036570545.1 Kiloniellaceae bacterium | reverse complement strand
GGGCTGCTTGGCGCCGCCGGGACCGCCGGCGCGGAAGTGGTCGCGCGTGACTCGCTGGCTTCCCGATCGCAGGCTGGCGCGCAGCTCAACGGTATGGCGGCGGCGCGCGCCGAAGCGGCGTTGGCCGCAGCAACCCAGGCGCCGAATGTCCAGGCGCAGAATGCGTCGCAGGGTTCCAGCGCCGGCATCTCCGCGCCGCTCGATCCGCGCTTCACCTTCGACAACTTCGTTGTCGGTAAGCCGAACGAACTGGCCTACGCTGCAGCGCGGCGCGTTGCTGACGCGCCGACGCCGCCGTTCAATCCGCTTTTCCTCTACGGCGGTGTCGGGCTCGGCAAGACGCACCTCATGCACTCCATCGGCCTGCACATCAAGAAGCAGGCGCCGGAGCGGCGCATCATCTATCTCTCGGCCGAGAAGTTTATGTACCAGTTCGTGCGCGCGCTGCGCACCAAGGACACCATGGCCTTCAAGGAGCAGTTCCGCTCGGTCGACGTGCTGATGATCGACGACGTGCAGTTCATCGGCGGCCGCGAGGCAACGCAGGAGGAGTTCTTTCACACCTTCAACGCGCTGGTCGACCAGAATCGCCAAGTCATCATTTCGGCGGACAAGTCGCCCAGCGATCTGGAGGGTGTCGAGGAGCGCATGCGCTCACGCCTCGGCTGGGGGCTCGTCGCCGACATTCACCCGACCACCTATGAGCTGCGCCTCGGCATCCTGCAGGCCAAGGCCGAGCAGTCGAGCACCGACATCCCGGTGAAGGTGCTGGAGTTCCTGGCGCACAAGATCACCTCGAACGTGCGCGAACTGGAGGGCGCCCTCAACCGCATCCTGGCGCATGCCACGCTGGTGGGCCGGCCGATCACCCTGGAGACCACCCAGGAGGTGCTGCACGACCTGCTGCGCGCCAATGACCGCCGGGTCACCATCGAGGAAATCCAGAAGCGGGTCTCCGCCCATTTCAACGTCCGCATCGCCGACATGCACTCGGCGCGCCGGGCCCGCGCGGTGGCCCGCCCGCGCCAGGTCGCCATGTACCTCTCCAAGCAGCTCACCTCCCGCTCGCTGCCCGAAATCGGCCGCAAGTTCGGCGGCCGCGACCACACCACGGTCATGCACGCGGTGCGCAAGGTGGAGGAGCTCAAAGCCACCGACGCGAGCTTTGCCGAGGACGTCGAGCTGCTGCGCCGCATGCTGGAGGCCTGAGGCCGGGCACGGGGCGGCCTTCCTGTTCTCCGCCCCCGCCAAGGGACGGCGGTCGGAGCGAGAAAAGCCAGCAAAGAGAATCGCTTAGCGGCTGCAATGTCGACACCCGGGATCGGGGCTGGCCGGGGCGCCGCAAGTGCGCTTAAAGCTTACGTTTTCCCCCTTCCATGCTATACTCGGCAACCGCGCTGCGGAGCCGCAATTTCGGGCTTGGCGCGCGGTGCCGAAGGGCCCTCGAACCGGCCGCCGGCGCCGCCTCCCGAGACAGGGCGCGCCACAGTCGGGGCAGGGGTCGCGCGGGCCCCGTTCCAGGGCCCCACGAGAAGATCAACATCTAAGCCCGCAGAAGGCCAAGCATCCGATCATGAAGCTGACCATTGAACGCGCTGCGCTCCTCAAGTCCCTCACGCACGTGCAAAGCGTCGTGGAGAGGCGCAATACCATTCCGATCCTGTCCAACGTGCTGATCGAGGCGGACGGCGAGGCACTGTCGCTGACTGCGACAGACATGGACTTGACCGTGATCGATCGCCTTCAGGCAACGGTGGGGCAGTCAGGTTCGACCACGGCCCCAGCGCATACCCTCTATGACATCGTGCGCAAGCTGCCGGAAGGTGCGCAGGTCGAGATCGAGGCCGGCGGCGAGGATTCCCGCCTGAAGCTGAAGGCCGGACGCTCCACCTTCACGCTGGCGACGCTGCCGCGCGAGGACTTCCCGCTGACCTCCGGAGACGACCTGCCGCAGGCCTTCCCGCTGCAGGCAAGCGAGCTGCGCACCCTGATCGACCGCACGCGCTTTGCCATCTCCACCGAGGAGACGCGCTACTACCTGAACGGCATCTTCCTGCACGCGACCCAGAGCAACGCCTTGCCGGTGCTGCGCGCGGTGGCCACCGACGGCCATCGCCTGGCGCGGGTCGAGATGCCTCTGCCGGATGCCGCCAAGGACATGCCGGGCGTCATCGTGCCGCGCAAGACGGTGACAGAGCTGCGCCGCCTGGTCGACGGCATCGACGACCCGGTGGAGATCGCGCTGTCCGACACCAAGATTCGCTTCGCCTTCGGCTCCACCGTCCTGACCTCCAAGCTGATCGACGGCACCTTCCCCGACTACGAGCGGGTGATCCCGGCCGGCAACGACAAGGTGCTGGAGGTCGACTGCAAGACCTTTGCGGAGGCAGTTGACCGCGTGTCCACCATCTCCTCCGAGAAGAGCCGGGCAGTGAAGCTGGCGGTGCACGACGGTGCCCTCACCCTGTCGGCCAACAGCCCCGAAAACGGCACCGCGATCGAGGAGCTGGAAGTCGACTACGACGGCACCGGCATCGAAATCGGCTTCAACTCCCGATACCTGCTCGACATCACCCAGCAGATCGAGGGCGAAGCGGCGCAGTTCTCCATGGCCGATCCCGCCTCGCCCACCATCGTGCGCGAGGTGGCCGACGGCAGCGCGCTCTACGTGCTGATGCCGATGCGCGTGTAAGGACCGACTTGCCGAACATCATGACCTGCTGCCGCAACAACGCCTGCCGACTGCCTTGCTGAGCCCGGCCGCCTGGGGCGCCGCGGAGCCCGGTGCCGTGTCGCAGCAGAGGACCGAGACCGGTGCTTGGCTGCGTCGCCTGCTGGTGACGCAGTTCCGCAGCTATGCCGAGGCCGAGTTGCACCTGTCGCCGGCACCGGTGGTGCTGACGGGGGCCAATGGCGCCGGCAAGACCAATCTGCTGGAGGCAGTGTCCTTCCTGTCGCCCGGGCGCGGCCTCCGGCGTGCGCGCCTCGGCGATCTCGACCGCCGTCGGCCGGGCGCCCCCGAGGCAATGGCGCAGCCCTGGGCGGTGGCGGCCACGGTGATGACGCCGGAGGGCCCGCGCGACCTCGGCAGCGGCCGCGATCCGGCCCAGCAGGATGGCGCATCGACGGGGGCGACAGGGCGCGAGCGGCGCCTGGTAAAGGTGGACGGCGTCACCGTGCGCGGGCAGCAGGTGCTCGCCGAGGTGTTTGCGGTGGTCTGGCTGACGCCGCAGATGGACGGGCTGTTCCGCGAGAGCGCCTCCGGCCGGCGGCGCTTTCTCGACCGCTTGGTCTATGGCTTCGACCCGGAGCATTCGGCGCGCTGCAATGCCTATGAGCATGCGTTGCGCGAGCGGGCCCGTCTCTTGAAAGGCGGCCAGGGCGACGCGGCTTGGCTCGCGTCGCTGGAGGACTCGCTGGCCACGCGCGGCGTCGCCATCGCGGCGGCCCGGCTCGC
>DATCXZ010000105.1:0-2494 GCA_036570545.1 Kiloniellaceae bacterium | reverse complement strand
CAAGCTCTCCCTTGGGAGCGCCGGCTGCTTCGTAATGCGCGGCGAGCTCGCCAAGGGCGCCGCGCCGCACCTCCTCGTGCAGCTTGGTGAGCTCGCGCGCCACTGCCGCCTGGCGGTCGCCGAGCACGGCCGCCATGGCGGCGAGGCTGGCGGCAAGCCGCTGCGGCGCCTCGAAGTAGATCAGGCTGGCGTCGAGCCCGTCCAGCGCCTGCAGCGCTTCACGACGGGGACCGCTCTTGGCCGGCAGGAAGCCGCCGAAGAAGAAGCGGTCGCTCGGCAGGCCGGAGAGCAGCAGGGCCATCAGCGGCGCCGAGGGGCCGGGCAGCGCCGTCACCGCCAGGCCCTCGGCAATGGCTTCGCGGACCAGCTTGAAGCCGGGGTCGGACACCAGCGGCGTGCCGGCGTCGGAGACCAGCGCGACCGCTTTGCCGTCGGCCACAGCCTGGAGCAGGCGACGGCGTTCGCGCGGTCCGGAATGGTCGTGATAGGCGGTCAGCGGCGTCGCGATGCCTTCGGCGCTCAACAGCTTGCGCGTGACCCGCGTGTCCTCGCAGGCGATGCGGTTGGCGCGGCGCAGCACGTCGAGCGCGCGCCTGCTGATATCGCCGAGATTGCCGATCGGCGTCGCCACCAGATAAAGCCCGGCGGGCAGCGGCGCGTCGGTCTTGCGTCCGGCCGGCGGCAGTTTACTTCCCGGCGGCGCCTCGCTAGGCTCAGCGCTCTCCGTAACCGATGGATGAGTCCTTGCTTTTGCTGACATCAGGGCCGCGCCGGGGCCTCGCGTCCAAAGTTGGGCCGAGAGCTGGAAGGGGATCTTTCGTTCAAGGCTGGCGGTCTCTGCTGGTGGCGGGGCTGGCCCTGACTCTGGCCGCCTGCGCTTCGCCCAGCGTACCCACGCAGGAGCCGGAGGCGCAACCATCCACCGGCGAGGCGCTGCCGACCACGCCGCAAGAAACCTACGAAGCTCTCACCCAGCCGCTGGATCAGTTCGCCGAGGCCCTCCCGGCGCTGCCGCCACCGCCGGTGAAGGTCGGCCTGCTGCTGCCGTTGAGCGGGTCGCGCGCCGACGTGGGCCAGGCATTGCTGAACGCCGCGCAGCTCGCCCTCTTCGACCTTGGCGGCGAGCGCTTCACGCTGGTGGTGCGCGATACCAAGGGCACGCCCGAAGGCGCGGCGGCAGCGGCCGAGGCGGCGCTGGCGGAGCAGGCGGTCCTGTTGCTTGGGCCGCTGTTCGCCACCTCGGCGGAGGCGGTGAAGCCGATCGTCGATGCCGCCGAGGTGCCGATGATCACCTTCTCCAACAACAATGCCATCGCCGGCCCGCTGACCTTCGTCATGGGCGTGACGCCGCGCATCCAGGTGGACCGGATCATCGACTATGCCGTCGCGCAGGGCCTGCGCCGCATCGCCGTGCTGGCGCCGGAAAGCCCCTACGGCAACCTCGTCGTGCAATCGCTGCAGGAGGCAATATTCCGCAACGGCGTCGAGCTGAGCCGCGTGGTGTTCTACGATCCGGAGTCGACCGACGTCTCGGCGGAGGTCCAGGTGCTGGCCGACTTCAATGAACGCCGCAGCGCCGCCGAGGCGCAGCGCCGCGACCTCGAAGGCCGCAGCGACGAGGCGGCGCAGCGTGCGCTTCAGCGCCTGCGCGGCGTGGAGACCATCGGCGACCTGCCGTTCGACTCGATCCTGCTGCCGGCCAGTGGCCAGCAACTGCTCTCGATCGCGCCGCTGCTCGCCTATCACGACGTCGATCCCTCCGAGGTGCGCTTCCTCGGCACCTCTCTGTGGGAAGACCCGCAGCTACTGAGCGAGCCGACCCTGCAAGGCGGCTGGTTTCCGGCGCCGCCGCCGGAGCTGTGGAACTCCTTCCGCGCGCGCTATGAGGAGAGTTTCGGCAGCACGCCGCCGCGCGTCGCCTCGCTCGGCTACGACGCCGTCGCCCTCGCCGCGGTCCTGGAGCAGCGTGGCAGCACCGCCGGCAGCTTCGTGCCCTATACGCCCGACGCCATCACCCAGAGCCTCGGTTTCGCCGGCATCGACGGCATCTTCCGCTTTCTGCAGAGCGGCCAGGTCCAACGCGGCCTCGCGGTGCTGGAAATCCAGCGCGACGGCTTCGTGCAGCGCGATCCGGCGCCGGCTTCCTTTCCCAGCGGGATCAACTGAAGAACTTTCAGGCCAGCAGGTAGCCGAGCAGGGCGTCGAGGCGCTGGCGGCCTGCCTGGGTGGCGCGCAGGCCGGCGGCGTCCAGAGCGAGATAGCCCTCCGCGACGAGGCGCCCGAGGCGGTCGGCCGGCAGCAGCGTTTCCGGTCCGCTGCCGAGTTCGGCGACGAAAGCCTCGCGCGCGATGCCTTCGCTCAGGCGCAGGCCCATCATCACCATCTCGGCGAGCCGCTGCTCGGCGCCGATGACCTCCACCTGGCGCCAGCCGTGGCCCTGGCGGGCGACGAGGTCGAGCCAGGCTTCCGGCGCGCGGTGCTGGCGCGTCGCGTG
>DATCXZ010000104.1:0-7218 GCA_036570545.1 Kiloniellaceae bacterium | reverse complement strand
CCGACTGGCACAACGGCTTCGAACACGACCCCGAGGAGTCGGTTCGCGTGCGGGTGCGTCTGTTGCGGGAGGCGGCGGCGACCGGCGAGCTGCTGGTGGCCACTCACCTGCCGTTCCCCTCCGTCGGCCGGGTGGCGGTCGACGGCGACGCCTTTCGCTGGGTAGCGGCCTTCTGGGACTACTGACCGCTTGTTGGGTTAGGAGGACAAGGCGGACTAAGCAGACGCCGACGACGGGCAACAAAAAAGGGAGGCCATGGCCTCCCTTTTCGTTCCGCTGTTGGCGGCCGCAGTCCTTGGCCTCAATCCTTGTACGACGGATCGAGGCGGTCGAGCTTGCGGCGCAGTGCCGGCCACTCGACCTTGCCGATCGGCCGATAGCCGCGCTCCGAGTTGTTGAAGCGGTTGCGCTCGACGGTGGTGCGCTGCACTTCCTCGGGGATCGGGTTCAGCTCTGCGCCCGCCTGCTGGAACGAGAGCTGCATGTAGCAGGCACGCTCGGCCCGGTACATCCACATGAAGGCCTCGCCCGCCGTGCGGCCGACCGTGAGGAGGCCGTGGTTGCGCATGATCAGCACTTTGTTGTCGCCGAGGTCGCGCACGATGCTCTCGCGCTCTGCGAGGTCGGTGGCGATGCCCTGGTACTCATGATAGCCGGCGTGCGCGATCACCGCCATGGAGTGCTGGGTGATCGGCAGCAGGCCCTCTTTCTGGGTCGCGACGCCGACCCCGGCACGGGTATGGGTGTGGATCACGCAGGCGACTTCCGGCAGCGCCATGTGGATGGCGCCGTGGATGACGAAGCCGGCCGGGTTGATCTGGTACTCGGTCTGCGAGAGGACATTGCCCTCCTGGTCCACCTTCACCAGGTTGGAGGCGGTAATCTCGTCGAACATCAGCCCGAAGGGGTTGATGAGGAAGTGATCCTCCGGCCCCGGCACGCGCGCCGAGAGATGCGTCGCCAGCAGGTCCGACCAGCCGTAGAGATCGACCAGGCGGAAGGCTGCGGCGAGATCGACCCGCATTTCCCATTCCTCGGGCGAGCAGTCGATGCGCGGGGCTTCCTGGGGCATGGCCATGGCGTTTGCGCTCCTCCTTCTATTTACTCAGCGGCCAGGGCAGGTCGACCACGTACTGCAGCAGGCCGGCCGGATAGTCCAGACGTAGGACGTATCCGACGAAAGCCAAGACCCCCAGGCCGCAGGCGGTCATGATGGCAATGGTGCGGTTGGGCAGCTCGGTGCGGACCTTCAGGAACGTGGCGATGAAGAGGCCGATCGCCAGGAAGAAGCCGACCAGCAGGGCGGTGACGATGAGGCCGACGAACCACAGAAGCTGATGCTCTGGGGGCGCCTTGGTCGCATTCTCGCCGACGAGTTCGTCGTCGAAGCGCGCCGGGTTCGGTCCCTCGGTCTTCCGCGTCATATGGTAGAGCAGGGCCGCGGCCACCAGCAGCGTGACCGT
This sequence comes from Kiloniellaceae bacterium, assembly GCA_036570545.1. Taxonomy (GTDB): domain Bacteria; phylum Pseudomonadota; class Alphaproteobacteria; order Kiloniellales; family Kiloniellaceae; genus Pelagibius. The sequence continues at coordinate 5,755 of DATCXZ010000104.1, read as the reverse complement.
TCCGAGCGTCATCGGCAGGATGCGGCTGAGGAACTGCAGGTCCATCGAGAAGGCGAAGACGAAGACCGCGAAGGCGGCGATAAGCCCGAGGAAGATGATTTGGCCCGCCCCGAGCGGCATATGGGCCATGTTCGCCTCCTGCTTCTGCGCCTTGATCAGCTTCATGCCGTAGTAGACGCAGATCCCCGCCAGCGCGAGCAGCACCAGGAAGATCGGCCGGGTGAAGACGTCGAGGCCGTAGAAGTTCACGGTCTGGTAGAGATTGGTCTCGATGCCGTCCGCCAGGACGAAGCCGACCACCAGCGCCGGGCGCGAGTAGCCGTAGCGGCGCATGTAGAATGCCACGATGCCGAGCAGGACGACCGCAAAGATATCGCCCCAGGCTTTCTGCGACTGGAAGGCCGCGAACATGATCAGCATGATCATGAAGGGGGCGAGGTAGTTGAAGTTGATGGAGGAGAGCCGCGCGATGGGGCCTGCCAGCAGGATGCAGGTGCCGGCGCCGACCACGTTGGCGATCGCCAGGGTCCAGATGATCGTGTAGACCAGCGAGAGGTTCTGGGTGACCATGGTGATGCCCGGCTCGACGCCCAGCAGGATCATGCCGCCCAGCAGGATGGCGGTGCCGCCGGAGCCGGGAATGCCGAAGATCAGCGTCGGGACGAGGGCGCCGCCCTCCTTGGCGTTGTTGGACGACTCCGGCCCGATGACGCCGCGGATATCGCCCTTGCCGAACTGCGAGCGGTCCTTGGCGCTCTGCACGGTGTGGGCGTAGGCGACCCAGTCGACCACCGAGCCGCCGACACCGGGCACGATGCCGATCAGGCAGCCGATGCCGGAGCAGCGGATGATCAGCCACCAGTGCTTCAGGGCGTCCTTGACGCCCTGGATCCAGCCATGGCCGAGCAGCGAGCGCTGGGCGACCGAACTGCCGGTGCGCAGCAGGTCGACGATTTCCGGCAGGGCGAAGACGGCGAGCGCGATGATCAGTAGGTCGATGCCGCCACTGAGGTATTGAACCTGGAACTCGAGGCGGTACTCGCTGGTCGCCGGCGCGATCCCGATCATGGCGATCATCACGCCGATCAGCGCGGCCAGCAGGCCCTTCAGCGCCGATTGCCCGGTCAGCACGCCGACCATGGTGATGCCAATGACCGACAGCATGAGCATCTCGCCGGTGCCGAAGGCCAGCACAATGGGCCGCGCCACGAGGACGGCGCCGGTCAGCACCACGGCGCCGAACACGCCGCCGATCATCGACGACGCGAAGGCGGCTGAGAGCGCGCGCGCCGCCTCGCCCTTTTTGGCGAGCGGAAAGCCATCCATGATGGTGGCCTGGGCGGAGACCGAGCCGGGAATGCCGATGAGCACAGCGGGAAAGGTGTCGGAGGTGGAGACTACCGACAGCAGGCCGATCATCATGGCGAGGCCAGCGGTCGGATCCATGCCGTAGACGAAGGGCAGCAGAAGCGCGAGCCCGACCGAGCCGCCGAAGCCGGGCAGCACGCCGACCACGAGGCCGAAGCCCACGCCGAAGGCCAGGAAGAGGATGTTCTGGCCGCTGAGGACCGTCACAAAGGCCTGTAGAAAAGCATCAAGCATGAGATACGCGCCCCCCGCGCACAGAATCGGCACGGCCGCCCGCAGCGGCCGCGAATAAGAATGGCGGCGGCAGGCCGGGCCCGACCCGGCGCGCCGCCGCCACGCTTCTTACTTCGGCTCGAAGCCGAAGCGGTCCTTCAGCCAGCCGAGAATGAACTTCTCGGCCTCCGGCGACACGTGGGTCGCCGTCTGCATCGCCTTGTCGACGTTGTCGACGATGGTGTCGTACTTGCCGAGCTCTGAGTGAATGAAGGCGATGACCTCGGGGTCGGCGGCCATCTTCTTGGCGGCGTCGCGGTAGGCCTGCACGATGTCGTCAGGGGTTTCCTTGGGAAGCATCAGGAACTTCTGGGTGGCGTAGCCGGACAGGAAGAAGGCCTGCCAGGCCTCCCAGGCCGGGCCCGACGGCTTCTTGCCGTGCACATTCTCGTAGACCTCCGGGAAGCTCGGCAGGTCCGGCAGCGTCGGATCGCGGCCGATCTCGCCGTTGGCGTCGAGCGCGCCGAAGGTGAACAGCGGCACCATGGTGCCCTCTTCGACCAACGGCACGATGTGCTTCAGGTAGGCCGGGGTGGTCTGGTAGTCGATCGTGGTCTCGCCGCGCATGGTCGACATGCGGCCATTGGCGCGGCTCTTGAAGCCCATGATGACCTCGACATCCAGGCCCAGCATCTGGAACGCCAGCGCCGGCACCAGGTCCAGCGAGGTGGCGCCCTGGCTGCCGAAGCGCAGCTTCTGCTGCTTCAGCTTGTCGAGATCCTCGGCCAGGTTGTCCACGCCGTGCGAGGCGGGAACGTAGACCACGCCGCCGGCCGGCGACGCGAAGATCGGCGTCATGTCCGCGTAGTTGAAGCGGACGCGCGGGTCCTTCAGCAACATCGGGAACTGGACCGAGCCGGAGGTACCGAAGATCATCCGGCCGGTCGGCTCCATGCGCGAGAAGAACTCGTTGGTGCCGCCGATGGCGCCGCTCTGCGCGTTGTTGACGACGATGACGGTCGGCTCGCCGGGCAGGAAGCGGCCCAGCGCCGGCGCCAGGGCGCGTGCCCAGGTGTCGGAGCCGCCGCCCTCGCGGAACGGGATCCACCATTCGATGGTTTCACCGGAGAAGTCCGCTGCCTTCGCTGACAGCGGCTTCAGGACGGCAGCGGTGCTGATCGCGATCAGCGAGGCGCCGCCGGCCTTCAGTAGTGTACGTCGATCCATAAAATTCCCTCCCTAGTAGAAGTGGACGTTCGTGGCCTAAAACACGAAAGAGACCATCTCATTCGCGCCAAAAAACGTTACCTTCAAATAGTTTACGAGCCGTTCTCAAGAATGCGGCCTGCTTGATCTCAGGATAATCCGAACCTTCGTCTATTGTGATCAGAACATCGAGGGCCCCGGTAGGATGCTCAACTGAAAGTGTCTTCGTGGCACCGGCAGGAACCGAGGCCACCTTAGCCGCCGGCGAAGCGGGCAGCAAACACGCGGTGGCCACGCTAATGGCGCCGAACACGCCGATCGTCGCATGGCAGCGGTGCGGGATGAAGGTGCGCGTGGAGACGCAGCCGCCGTTGGCCGGCGGCGACACCATGGTCATCTTGGGAACGGTCTTGTCGCGCACGTCGCCGAGGTTCATCAGCGGCCCGGCGGCGAGGCGGATTTCTTCGAGGCGCGCCTTCACCTCCACGTTGGCGTCGAGTTCTTCGCGCGTCTCGTCGCCGCGGATGCCGACGTCGGACGCCAGCAGCACCACCACCGGCATGCCATTGTCGATCAGCGTGACCTGGTAGCCGGCCACCGCGTCGACCGCATTGCCGGTCGGCAGAAGCGCGCCGCACATCGAGCCGGCGGCATCGGTGAAGCTGAGCGGCACCGGCGCTGCGGTGCCCGGCACGCCGTCGATGCGCGCGTCGCCCTGGTAGCTGACCCTGCCGCCGGGGGTGGCGATCTCGGCCACCGCCGTCTGGCCGCTGTTGACCATGAAGATGGTGATCGGTGTGACCGGATCGCGCGCCGGCACCAGGCCCTTTTCGATGGCGAAATAGCCGACGCCGGCCAGGATGTTGCCGCAGTTCTGCCCGTAGTCGACGCGCGCCTGGTCGACGAAGACCTGGGCGAAAAGATAGTCGACGTCGACGCCCGGGCGCTGCGACGGCTCGACGATGGCGACCTTGCTGGTCAGCGGATCGGCGCCGCCGATGCCGTCGATCTGGCGCGGATCGGGCGAGCCCATGACCGACAGCAGCAGCGCATCGCGCGCTGCCTGGTCCTGCGGCAGGTCGCGCGTGAGGAAGTAGGCCCCCTTCGAGGTGCCGCCGCGCATCAGCGTGCAGGGAACACCGGAGATTGCTCAGTCCTCCGACTTGTAAGCGACGTACTTCAGGCCGCGCCCCGCGAGGCGCTCGCGCATGCCGTAGATGTCGAGGCCGAGCTCGCCGGCCTGGAGACGGGCGCGGGTGGCGGCCTCCTTCTCCTCGCGGGCGCGCGCCTGCGCCAGCACGGCGGCGGCCTCGGCGCGCCTGACCACGCAGATCCCGTCGTCGTCCGCGACGATGACGTCGCCGGGCGCGATCGCCGCGCCGGCGCAGACGATCGGCACATTCACCGAGCCGATGGTCTCCTTCACCGTGCCCTGCGCGGAAACCGCCTTCGACCACACCGGAAAGCCGAGCCGCGTCAACTCGGCGGTGTCGCGCGTGCCGGCCTCGATCACCAGCCCGCGCACCTTGCGCGCGATCATCGACTGTGCCAGCAACTCGCCGAAGTAGCCCTGGTCGGCCGGCGAGGTCGGAGCGATGACGACGATGTCGCCCTCCTCGCACTGCTCGACCGCCACGTGGATCATCCAGTTGTCGGCCGGCGCCAGCGAGACCGTAACCGCGCTGCCGGCGATCTGCGCGCCCGGATAGATCGGCCGCATGTAGCTGCGCAGCAGGCCGGTGCGGCCCTGCGCCTCGTGCACCGTGGCGACGCCGCAGGCGGCGAGGCCGTCGACCACGTCGCGCGCGGCGCGCGGACAGTTGGTGACGACCACGCTCACAGCAGGTCTACCGTGCGCGGGAAGATCGACTGGAAGGCCTCGGCGTACTGGGCGGGGCGGCCGCCGGCCTGGCCGCCGGAGTTGCGGCGGAACTGGTTGCCGCGGTTCTCGGCCACGTTGGTGTAGTAGCTCCAGAGATGCTCCTGGCCCGCCATGCACTCGATGGCGGCGCGCTTCTGCTCCCACACCTCGGTGATGTCGAGGATGGTGTCCGGCCGCCACTCGCACTGCTCGGTCTGGTGCGGCTCGAAAAGGTACAGTTGCGGCGCGCCGAGGGCCTTCTCGCCGGGATTGTGCCCCCAGGCCTGGGCCGTCGAGCGGCACTCCAGGGTCACCTGGGTCGCGTAGGGGTGGTCGCTGTTGTAGGGGTCGGCCTTGGAGTGGGTCAGCATGAAGGCCGGCTGCACCTTGCGCATCACGCTCACCAGTCGATCCTTGGCCTCGGCGCCGACCGCCAGGGGATAGTCGCCGAGGTCGAAGAACTCGATGTCGTGGGCCCCCAGCGCCTTGGCGGCGGCCTCCGACTCCTTGCGGCGGGCGTCCTTCACGCCCTGCAGGGTGGCTCCCGGATCCTTCCACAGCTTGGCGGATTCGCCGCGCTCGCCGAACGACAGGCAGACGATGGTCACCGCATAGCCCTTGGCGGCGTGCAGCGCGATCGCTCCTCCGGCACGCCAGACAAAGTCAGCCGCATGCGCGCTGACAACCAAGGCAGTCTGGCCCGCCATCGAACTCTCCCTTTCCCCTCTCGGGTCTGCGTCTGCTTAGGTCTGCGTTTGCGTTTGCGGCCGGGAGTATTGCCCCCGGGCCCCCGACTGTATAAGAAAAACCGCGCATCTATCATTACGTTTGGCTATTCATGGTAGTACGAGGTTAACGAAATGGAGCGCCCTAATCTTCGCCATCTGCGGGCTTTCAGTCTGACGGTTAAGGAAAGGAACATTAGCCGCGCGGCGGAGGCTGCCCGCATTACGCAGTCGGCGGTGAGCCAGGCGGTGGCCAAGCTGGAGGCCCACTACGGCTGCCGGCTGCTGGAGCGAAGCGCCGCCGGCGTCTACCCGACCGTCCTCGGCAAGGTCGCGGTCGAGCGCGTCGACCGGGCGCTGGCGCGGCTGGGCGCGGCGGCCC
>DATCXZ010000103.1:0-10149 GCA_036570545.1 Kiloniellaceae bacterium | reverse complement strand
GCCGAGCCGCGAGGCCGGCGGCCGGATCAGGCTGCGCTGGACGACGGAGGGCACGCCCTTGGCCTGCAGCGTGGACACCAGCGCCTCGCCGACGCGCAGCTCGGTGATTGCGGTCCGCGCGTCGAAACCGGGGTTCTGGCGGAAGGTATCCGCCGCGGTCTGCACCGCCTTGCGGTCGCGCGGCGTGAAGGCCCGCAAGGCGTGCTGCACGCGGTTGCCGAGCTGGCCGAGCACGGCGTCGGGCAGGTCGCCCGGGTTCTGCGTCACGAAGTAGACACCGACCCCCTTGGAGCGGATCAGGCGCACCACCTGCTCCACCTTCTCGATCAGCGCCTTCGGCGCGTCGCGGAACAGCAGGTGCGCTTCATCGAAGAAGAACACCATCCTCGGCTTGTCCGGATCGCCGATCTCCGGAAGCTCCTCGAAGAGTTCCGACAGCAGCCAGAGCAGGAAGGTGGCGTAGAGGGTCGGCGTCAGGATCAGCTTGTCGGCAGCCAGGATGTTGATCGTCCCGCGCCCGTCGCCGTCGCAGCGCAGGAAGTCCGCCAGCGCCAGCGCCGGCTCACCGAAGAAGGCCTCGGCACCCTGCTGGTCCAGGGTCAGCAGGCGACGCTGGATCGCGCCCACCGAAGCACGGCTGACGTGGCCGTAGGTGGTCATCAGGGTCTTCGCGTTCTCCGCCACGAAGGTCAGCAGCGAGCGCAGGTCCTTGAGGTCGAGCAGCAGCAGGCCGTCGTCGTCGGCCACCTGGAACGCGATGGCGAGCACGCCCGCCTGGGTCTCGTTGAGCTCCAGCATGCGCGCCAGCAGCAGCGGCCCGATCTCCGAGATCGTCGTGCGCAGCGGATGTCCCTGTCGGCCGAAGAGATCCCAGAACACGACCGGGAAAGCCGCCGGCGCATAGTCGGCGAGCCCGACCGCCGCCGCCCGCTCGGTCAAGAACGACTGCATGGCGCCGGGCTGAGACAGGCCGGCCAGGTCGCCTTTCACGTCCGCCAGGAAGACCGGCACGCCGGCCTGCGAGAAGCCCTCCGCCATGATCTGCAGGGTCACCGTCTTGCCGGTGCCGGTGGCGCCGGCGATGAGGCCGTGGCGATTGGCGAACTTCAGCGGCAGCGTCTCGGAGGTTTCGCTGCGGCCGAGAAAGATCGCAGGCTGGCCTTCCGCGCTCATGGTGCCTCCCCTTGCAGCGGCGCGGCCCCTGGATCGACAAGGGCGCGCGCCTGGAACGACAGGATAGAGCATTATCCGGTCGTGCCGGCGCTGTCGTCATCTTTGTGGCTGCGGGCGGGGGGCGCGCTATTCGAAGCGGATCGTCAGCCTGTTGTGCGCGGCGCGCAGCCGGCGCAGCAGGAACAGCAGGAAGATGAGCAGGCCGGCGAACTCCAGGCTTTCCTCGAGCGAGCTCAACAGGCGATAGCGCAAAGTCTCGATGCCGCCGACCTCCGCCTCCATGCCGCCGAGCATCTCGACGCCGACCGCGCCGGAGAGGAACACGATGGCGGAGCCGATCAGCAGCGCGCGGTCGAGGCCCTTGAAGCCGAGGATGAAGGGCAAGAAGCAGGCCAGGCCCGCCAGGCAGAGCACCAGCGCCGGCGCCGCCCAGACGAAATAGAAGATGCCGGTGTTGTTCACCCGCGCGCCGATGGCCGCCGAGAGCCATTCGTGCAGCGAGATGGCCTCGTCCAGGGAGAGGAGCAGGAAGGCGGCGGCCAGCAGCAGCCACGGCAAGGCCTTGAGCAGGCTTTCGCGCTTCACCGCCACGCCGATCGCCAGCAGCGCCAGGGAGCACACCAGCATGAGGCAGGACGACAGCCAGGTCGGCAGGCTGGCCTCGGTGTCGAGGTCGAGGCGATAGATGCGGTCGGTGAAGCCGGCCTCCGGCGCCAGGAAGATCAGCAGGTCCTGCACCAGGCTCAGCAGGACGGCGACGACGACGGCGGCCGAGAGAAGCAGCATCAAGCCGCGTACCGGTATGGTGACGCTGCGCACCGGCGGCGCGAGCTCGGCTGCCAGCTTGCGGGTCTCGGACTCCACTGCAGCGGCTTCGTCGGCGACTCTTGTCGGACGTGCGGGAATGAATGCGGCGGTGGGTGACATCGATGAGGCCCCTGCGGCAGGACGAGGGAACGCCGCAAGCATGCGTCACGGAAACGTCACCGGAGTGTAATAATACTGTGTCTGGCCTCTGCCTCTGCCGTCACGCCGCAGACGACGGCGACGGCGACGGCTCGCACGACAAGCGCGAGCCGAAGCGTCGCCAGGCCTTCTCATGAAAGAAGAATACCACCGTGTTCACGGCCGGCTCGATGAGGGCGACACCGGCGGAGATGGTGACCGAGCCTGTCAGCAGATAGGCGACAGCGAAGCCGACGCCGAAATGCAGCACCGCGAAAGTTGCCGTCTTCACGAGATCCAATCTCAGGCCCACTTCTAGGTCTCCCTCCGGGCCCATGGTGGCCCCTCGTTCCATCCTTATAGCGCAATTGCGATTCATTCGCAATTGGAATGATTCTAATATTGGTCCGAGCAGACGGTTTTCAAGGAGTATCAGTGGCCGAAGCGGGAGGGGCCTTACGGCCGCGTGGCGCCGGGTACCCGCACCGCCTCGGCGACGGCGAGGTAGAGGTGGTAGAGGCTGCTTGACGGCATGCCGGGCCGGAGGAGCCCGCCGTCGCGGTCGACCTGCTCGCGCCAATCGGGCCGGTTGAGGTCGGCGAAGGTGGCGAAGAGTCCGCCGAGCAGGTGGCGAGCAGCGGCGAGGGCCGCCTCGTCGCCGCAGCGTTCATAGACCGCCAGAGCCGCCTTTACCCCCTCGCACTGCGGCCACAGCCGTTTGCTGCCGCCGGCAAGCACGCGGCCATCGGGATCCAGCGCCTCGAAGGCGACGAAGGGGGCTTCGCTGCCGCGATCGACGCCCTTCTCCCAAGCCCGGTCGTAGAGCGGACGCATCGCCGCGGCCGCGCCGGCATCGCCGGTCAGCAGGGCCAAGCGATGCAGCAGCCAGGCCCATTCGAAGAAGTGGCCTGGCTCGCGCAGGCGGCGGGCCCCATCCCTGCCGTCTTGCGGTACCTCCCGCCAGTCGGCATCGAAGAACTCGACGAGCTGCCCTTGCTGGAGGAAGTGGCGGCGGAAGAGATCGTGGATGCTTTGCGCCCGCGCCAGCCAGTGCGCCTCGCCGCTCGCCTCGTAGAGCGCGAGGAAGGCCTCGAGCAGGTGCATGTGCGGGTTCTGGCGACGCGGCAGCGGCAGCGCCTCACCGCGCGCGACCTGCCGCTCGCTGTAGCCGTCGAAGGCGCCGGCGCGCGCCTGCCCCATCGCGACGTCGAGGAAATCCACCGTCTCGCGCGCCCTCGCGAGCACCCGGGGCTCGCCGCCGGCATGGTAGAGCGCCGCCAGGGCCAGCAGCACGAAGGCATGGTCGTAGCAATCCTTGGTGCGGTCGAGAGGCAGGCCGTCGAGGCGCAGGCGGTGAAACCAGCCGCCGTGCGCGCGGTCCCAAGCGTGCTCTTCGAGAAACGCGAAGGCGCTTTGCGCAAGCTGCAATCCATCGTCGCTCAGACCGACCCTGCTGGCGTGGGCGAAGACGAAGACCTGCCGGGCCTGCACCCGCACGCGGGTATAGTCCTCGCGGCTCGGCCTGCCGTCCGCCTCGAACTTCTCCACGAAGGTGCCGTGCGCCGCATCGAACCCGGTGCCGGCCCAGAACGGCAGAAGGATGTTGCCTAGCCAGGAGCGCAGCCGTGCCGGATCTTTAACCGCAAGGTTCTGTGGCATTTTTGGGCGAAGCGTCTTCTCGCTAGGGCAGGCGGCTCGCCGCCTCCATACTGCGACCTGTAAGGGAAGGCAAGCCAGGGCCGCCGAACCGGGCGCCATACAGGCACAAAACGGACAAAACCCAACGCCGGCCGTTGCATCGTGCACTTTGCTGGGTAGAATCGGGCCGGGTAGTTTGGCGCAAGCTGGCGCTGTCGAACAAGCCCGGTAGCTGGCCCCGGCGGCTCGGAACGGTGCCTCGGCGCAGAGCGCGTGAGTGGAGACCGGCGCGGAGCGCGCCAGTGAAAAACATGACGGCCAACCACAAACTTTCCGGCGGCTCAGGCTATGCGCTCGAGACCATCGGGATATTCCGCGAGCTCGACCTGCGCGAGATCGAGCGTCTGACGCAGCGTGTTCACTGGCGCAACTACAAGGCCCACCAGCAGATCATCTGCCACCAGGAGGCCTCGACCGACGTCTACTTCATGGTCTCCGGCAGCGTGCGGGTGATCCTCTTCTCCAGCGCGGGCAAGGAGGTCGCCTTCCGCGACATCCCCGCCGGGGAGTGCTTCGGCGAATACGCCGCCATCGACGGTGCGCCACGCTCGGCCAACGTGATCGCGCTCACCGACGTCATGATCGGCTCGGTCTCGGCCGAGACCTTCCGCTCCATCCTGCAGGAATACCCTGCCGTCTCGATGGCCCTGCTCACCTCGCTGATCGGCACCGTGCGCACCCTCAGCGAGCGCATCTTCGAGTTCAGCACCCTGGCAGTGAAGAACCGCATCCATTCCGAACTGCTGCGCTTGGCGCGCGAGGGCGAGCACGTCGGCAAGACGGCGCACATCTCGCCGGCGCCGACCCACGCCGACATCGCCAGCCGCATCAGCACCCACCGCGAGGCAGTGACGCGCGAGCTGAACGAGCTGACCAAGAGCGGCCTGGTGAAGCGCGATGGGCGCACGCTGATCATTGGCGACATTGAAGAGCTGGAGCGCCTGGTTCACGAGGTGAGCGGCGACTAGATCGGATCATTGTCAGGTGGAACCGCGGAGCGGTTCCACCTGACAATGTGAATCCGATCTACTTCAAAAGGGTAGAGCAGATTCACAGAGTCGGCGGATCGCCTCTGGCGATTCCATCCGACCCTGATCTGCTCTAGCCGGCCGCGCAGGCTGCAACCCCGAGAGGAAACGCCAGGAGGCCCCGTCCGATGGGTAGCGGACGAGGCCTCCGTGGCTTGAAGCTTACTGTATCTGGCTCTCTGAAAGGTCCGTCGTGGCTCGAGGGAGGACCTTCACAACGACAGCCACAGGATAGCCGCGCCCCGCCGCGGCCACTGTGGGATTTGTCACAGGATGGAAACGTTCGCGCGCCCTCCCCGGCCCGGCGCCGGGATACCCCCTTGGGAGTACTCTGCCTGTCCGGGCAACAGCCGGCGGAGGGCGTGCTAGGCTTTGCCCGTCTTCGGTGCAGCAGGGGAGCCCGAAGACGTCTCGCATCACGCCCCCCACGGCAGAAGGGTTCCCGACATGACCAATTCGCAAAATCGCGAGACCGGCCGGCCCGGCGGCGCGCGAGACAGGCGCTGCGCCGTGGTGGCCGCCGGCATCGAGCCCGGCCGCCTCGTCGAAGCCTTGCGCCGCGTGCCGCAAACCCGCGTCGGCGACATCTGCATTTTTCCCGCCAACGGCCGCGGCGAGGCGGAGGCCGACTACCTGATCCTGGCGGCCAACGACAGCAGCCGCTTCCTTGGCCTGGAGGACCAGGTCGAGCGCTGGTCGGGCCGGCGCACCCGGGTGCTGCTGGCAGTGCCGGAGTCGAAGTGCGCAATGCTCGGCGAGCTGCCGTGCCGCGCCGACGGCCTCATCCTGCTGGACGCCGGCCTCCGGTACCTGGAGCAGAGCCTGAAGCTGGCAGATGACGGCTACTCGGTCATGCCCTCGGCACGGCCCGAGGCCAGCAACGGCGCCGGCTACCTGGAGATGTTGGGGCGCCTCGGTGCCGCCGAGCGCGCCATCCTGAGGCTGCTCGCGGCAGGCGACAGCAACCGCGCCATTGCCGAGGCGCTGGATGAGAGCGAGGCGCGCGTGAAGTCGATGGTGCGCGCCATCCTCGTGAAGCTCGACTGCCGCAACCGTACCGAAGCGGCGGTGCTGACGGCGACGGTGTTGCTGCCGCTGCTCGACGGCCTGACGGAAGACGACGCCGCAGCCGAAGACTAGCGAAGCTCTCGGCGACGCCTAGGCAAAAGAAGGCGCGACTTTCCCGAGGCGCCCCCGAGGCCCCTGCGCCGACGGCCGCCGGCCTTCCGGCGGCGCAGTATCTGCGACGATGGCCTGCGACGATGGAGGGTCAGACGGAGGCCTGGCCCCTAACCCATCATCGGTGACAGCACCATTTCCTTCACCGGCGGCACGGCTCGCGGCGCGGGCTGCGGCTTGCCGAAAGCCAGGCCCGGCGCGAGGCCCTGGTTGAGCGCCCAGATCGCCGCCTGGGTGCGGTTGGCCGCCTTGATCTTGCGCAGCAGACTCTTCATGTGGACCTTCACCGTCGCTTCGGTGATGTCCAAGCGGTTGGCGATCACCTTGTTCGCATCGCCGTTCACCAGGCAGCGCAGGATCTCCATCTCGCGGTCCGACAGGCCATAGTCCGCTATGCTGCGGCCGTCCGCCGGCTGCATGCCGGTGGCGCCATTGATCAGCGCCATCGCCAGCTCGGTCGGCATCACCTTCTGGCCCAGCATGGCGAGCTTCAGCGAGTGGATCAGCGCCTCCAGGGAGATGTCCTTCAGCAGAAAGGCTGCCGCTCCGGCATGGAGGCAGGCCGCCAGCGTGCCCGGGTCGCGCTCGTCGGTCAGCACCACCACCGGCGCGCCCGGCAGGGCTTCCCTCAGTTGCTGGATATCCTGCGCCAGCTCGGCGACCTCGCCGCGCAGCTCGATGAGGATCAGCTCCGGCGCGTCGTCCTCGTCGAAGAGGTCGAGCTCGGCAACGCTGCTCACCTCCTGCTTGGTATCGAAGGCGCTCCCGCGTAGCAGGCTCTTCAGGCCTTCGAGGAACAGCCGGTTGCGGCCGATCAGAAGTGTGTTCACCTCAGACATGATTTTTGCGCTCCCTTCCCCACGTTCCACCAACCCTATTGCCCCCTGCAGGCGGGACCGTAACTCTCCGACCCGCCCCGGGGCGCGACGTCATCGTCAGTCGCAAGGTGATGCTAGCGGGGCACCGCCGGCCGGTCTGTGCGGATTACCACAGAAGAGAGCGCCGGATTCCGCAGCGGCGCCAACAGCTTCTTAGGGCATTACAGCGGCCCGCTCGGGCCGAGCGAGGTCCAGAACAGGCCGCCACCGAGCGCGACCAACAGCCCGGCGCCGAGCAAACCGAGGCCGCGGTAGGCAGCCTCGACCCAGTGCTGGCGGGCGCCGACGGCGGTTAGGGCGAGACGCTTGGAGTAGAGGGTGAGGATCGCCAGCGCCGAAACCGTGATCGCGGTGCCCAGCGCCATGGCGAAGGTCGCCGCCACCCCGGCGAAGAACGCGCCGTGCGCCAGCGCAAAGAGCAGCATCAGCACGGCGCCGCTGCACGGCCGGATGCCGACCGCCAGCACGAGCGCACCGGCCTTGCCAAGCAGGCCGCCACGCGCCTGGCGGTCGAGCAGCACCGGATCCGGCAGATGATGATGGCCGCAGCCGTCATGGTCATGGCTGTGATTGTGGCCATGGCCGGCCTGCGGGCGGCGGCGCAGTTGCGCTGCGAACAGCCAGAGCCCAACAGCGGTCACCAGAACGTAGCTGGCGCTTTCCAGCGGCCCCACCGAATCCCGCACCGCGACCCCGGCCATGCCGAGCAGCACCGCCAGGATGCCGACCAGCATGATGGCGGCCAGGGCCTGCACGAGCGACGCCAGGAAGGCCAGCAGCACGCCGCGGCGGACCGTCTGCTCGTTGGCCAGCAGGTAGGCCGCGATCACCGCCTTGCCGTGCCCGGGCCCAACGGCGTGGAACACACCGTAGAGCAACGAGAGGCCGATGAGCAGGCCGGCGGCTGCAACTCCTCCCTCCTTCAGGGCGCGCACGGCGGCGGCCAGCCGTCGGTGCAGATCGCGCTGGGTGTCGCGCAACAGGACAAGACTGCGCTGCCAGAGGCTGCCGGCCTCGGCCGTGACCGGCGGACTGCCGCCGGGCGGCACCAGCGGTGTCTGCGCGGCGACGCTCCCGGCCAGCGCGAGCGCAAGCGCGAGCCAGACTGCGCCCAGCAGGCGTCGCAATGCCGCCGCGAGGCTCACGGCCTTGCCCCACCCGGCGCGCAAGCCAGCGCGATGGTGGTGGCATAGAGCGCACCGATGCCAGCGCCGGCCGCCGGATCGGAGAAATCCGTTTCCGAGAGCGTGAGCGTCTCGGGAGGGTCGCTTTCGTCGATCACCGCGCGGCATGAGGCGGGCGGGCTGCCGGCGAAGGTGACGGGATCCTCGAGGGCCGGCTCGACGGCGATATAGAAGGTCGGATCGTAGCTCCTGAAGGCGACCTGGACGCGGCGCGGGTCGACCGGCGCGGCCAGCGGTATCGTGAATTCGAGGGTCAGGATGTCGTCCTCGTAGCGCGCCTCGTACGCGCTCACCGTGCTGAATGACAGCGCCGCGCCGTCGGCCGTGATCTCGGTGAAGTAGTTGTATTCCTTCAGTGAGGTGACGTTCAGTTCGGCCAGCGGGCGGAGTTCACCGGGTGCCAGGGCGCCGTCGCCGTCCTTGTCGAGGCCCTCGACGGCGAAGAGGCTGTAGAACTCGTCGAACCGCCACGACTGCCGCAGGGCCGCCATCCGCTGCTGGCCGTCGAAAATCACCGCGAAGCGGGCGTCGATCCAGACGTGAGGATGCGCCGCGGCGGCCCCAGAGCCGGCGACGAGTGCCACAGCGACGGCCAGCGCCGCAGCGCCGATGCAAGGACTGCTGCCCTTCACGCTCTGCATGCCGCTCCTTGTCGCTCCTCTGCCACTCCGTCGTCGCGCCGCGGCAGAGTATGCCTCGGCGAGTCCGACGAAAAGGTTTATGCCTGCGAGGTTTTCAGCCGCCGCGATGGCGCCGACCCTGCCTCGACGCGAGCGCTGTTTCAATTGTTTCAGGGCGCGGCAGCAGGTGCCGCGCTTGCGCGCCGGGTGCCGCCCCGGAGGAACCGTGCGGAATACGCGGGGATGCAGGCAATGCCTGCCCGCGGCACCCGTCGCCGGCCGCTTCGCAGCCGCGAACAATTGATACTCGAAGGCCGGCGGCGCGACATCAGCGAGAAACAGCGCGGCTTTATAGGTATCGCCGTGACCGGTCGGCATGGCGTGGAGACGCGTCTTGGGCCCTCCGGTCCGGCGAGCAACCGACAAACCTGGTGATGACCATGAGCAATTCGCAAGTTTTCGGCTCGCCGATGATTCTGACCGGCCACAAACCCGTCAGCCCCTTCGGCGCTGCCAGCATGATCCACTCCGGCGAGCCTGCCGCGGCCGAGACCGGCCGCAGCCTGAAAGAGGTCGTCCGCGGCCTCCTCGCCCCGATGGGACGGGACCGCCGGATCCGCAACACCGTGGTGGAACTGTCGAAGCTGGATGATCGCATGCTGCGCGACATCGGCCTCGACCGCTCCGCCATCGTCAGCGCCGCGCAGGAAGCCCAGGGCCGCAACGGTCGACGCTTCCGCTGGTGATCGATGAGCCTGCCGGGCCGGCGCAGTGGGGATGCGCCGGCCCGGCAGGAGCCGCAGGCGATGCCGCGGCGCCCGGGGCAACACGCCAGGGCAACACGACGGGCAGGTCAGGAGATGGGTGAACCCTCGCAGCCCGCAGACCGCGATCCGCGGCACCCGACCGGTGCCTCGGCCGGCGCTGCCACGGCCCAGCCCCTTTTCCTCTGGTGCGCCCCTCGGCTAATCTGCATCGTGCCCTCGGCAACCGCCCTGCTTTCCCGCCCGGGCGAAACGAGGGTGCAGAGGGTCGCCATGCCGCTGCAATCGACCGAAGGGCCGACGACCAAGCGTCCGCTGCCGGGTTCCGGCGCCGGCCCGGCGGGTGGCAGCGCGCACAACTATCTGGCCCTGCTTGAAGCGCGGCTGCCGGTCGCCTTCTATCGCGGCAGGCTGAGCGGCGGCGCCCTGCGGCTGGACAGCGCGAGCGAGCCCCTGACCCGACTTACCGGGCAGACCGCCGCCGCGCTCTGCGGCGCCGATGACGCCCTCGCCCGGCTGATCCATCCCCAAGATCTCGCTGCCTATCACACGGCTCTTGCCCAGGCGGCGGCCGAGGGTGCCGCCGGCATCGACTATCGGCTGCAGGTGCCCGGCGGCGGGCTGCGCTGGTGCCGCGACGAGATGGCCGTTGCCGACGGTGTCGTCACCGGCCTGCTGCT
>DATCXZ010000102.1:0-36876 GCA_036570545.1 Kiloniellaceae bacterium | reverse complement strand
AGTCGGCCGGCGAGGCCTTCTTCACGTCGACCGTCCGCGCCATCGGCAGCCAGCTCGGCCGCCAGCTTGTCCGGGGACTCTTGGGCTCGCTGAAGCGCTGAGGCCCGGCGCCTCGCTCACATTACCGCTCCGATCTGCCAGGGGATGAACTCGGCGTCGCCGAAGCCGAGCGCCTCGGACTTCGATGGCGTGCCGCTGGCGACCTCGAGGATCCTGTCGAAGATCTCCTGGCCGACCTGCACCACGGTCTTCTCGCCGTCGGCGATGCCGCCGCAGTTGATGTCCATGTCCTCGGCCATGCGGCTGTACATGGCGGTGTTGGTGGCGAGCTTAATGGACGGTGAGGGCTTGAAGCCGAATACCGAGCCGCGACCGGTGGTGAAGCAGACGATGTTGGCGCCGGAGGCGACCTGCCCGGTCACCGAGCAGGGGTCGTAGCCCGGGCTGTCCATGAAGACGAAGCCCTTGGCGGTCACCGGCTCGGCATACTTATAGACGCCCATGAGGTCGGTGGTGCCGCCCTTGGCGGCAGCGCCCAGCGACTTCTCCAGGATGGTGGTGAGGCCGCCGGCCTTGTTGCCGGGCGAGGGATTGTTGTTCATCTCGCCGCCGTTGCGCCTGACGTAGTCCTCCCACCAGCGGATGCGCTCGATCAGCTTCTCGCCGATGGCGCGCGTGGCGGCGCGCCGGGTCAGCAGATGCTCGGCGCCGTAGATCTCCGGCGTCTCGCTCAAGATGGCGGTGCCGCCGTGGCGCACCAGCAGGTCGGCCGCGGCGCCCAGCGCAGGATTGGCGGTGATGCCCGAATAGCCGTCGGAGCCGCCGCACTGCAGGGCTATCATCAGCTCGCTGGCCGGGCAGGTCTCGCGCCGCGCTGCGTCGGCCGTCGGCAGCATCGCCTCGATGCGCTCGATGGCCGCGTCCACGGTGCGTCGGGTGCCGCCGGCCTCCTGGATGGTCAGGGTCTGGAAGCGCTCGCCACGCTCCAGGCCATAGGCGTCGAGCAGGAAGGGGATCTGGTTCACTTCGCAGCCGAGCCCGACCATGAGGATGCCGGCGAAGTTCGGATGGCGTGCGTAGCCCCAGAGGGTGCGCTGCAGCGCCTCGTAGCCGTCGCCGCTGTCGGCCATGCCGCAGCCGGTGGCGTGCACGAAGGCGGCGACACCGTCGATGTTCGGGTAGTCGGCGAGGATGCCGGTCTTGTTGAAGGCCTCGGCGATGTAGCGGGCAACGGTCGCGGAGCAGTTCACCGAGGTGAGGATGCCGATGTAGTTGCGCGTGCCGGCGCGCCCGTCCGGACGGCGGTAGCCCTGGAAGGTGGCGCGCTCGGCTTCCGGCACCATGGCGGTCGGCCGGGCGCCCTCGCAGAAGGCGTAGTCGCGGTCGAACTCGGCCATGCCGCAGTTGTGCACGTGGACGTGGTCGCCCGCCGCGATGGCCTGGGTGGCGAAGCCGATCACCTGGTCGTACTTCACCACCGGCGCGCCTTCGGCAATGGCGCGGGTCGCCACCTTGTGGCCGGTCGGGATGCGCGTGCGCGCGGCGACGCCTTCGGCCGGAATCGCCGTGCCTTCGAGAAGGTCGGCGCGGCTCACCACCACGTTATCGGTCGGCGCCAGGCGGATGGTGAGGCTGGCGGGGGGCTGCACGTCCATCTTCCTCGGTCCTCGGCGGCGGGAAGCGGGCCCGGCCGTCCACCGGCAGGCTACCCGCCCTCCGCTTCGCGCATTGAAGCAGAATTGCCGGAGCTTTTCTAATGACTCCTTGGCGGCCCTGCGACGCATCCAGACGGGGCGCCGTCGTCGATCCTGGCCGCCGCCAATCTACGGTTAGGAGATGCGGAATCCGCGGCAGAGAGCATCCATGACGCAGCCGTAGGATGACTCCAGCTTGAGAAAAACGAGGTCGCCCCGCCGCACAGACTCCTGCTTTCGGAGCAGCGTTTCTCGCTCGGCGCTCGAAGGCGGGCGGTCGTCAAACCTGCTCTCGCGGCAGGTAACGCGCGCCAGATCGCCCAGACCGGGCTCATCGATCCTCTGGAGATCGAAGATCATGTTGCCTGCCAACAGACCGTCGCAACGGAAATCCTCGACGCCTTCAAGCGTGATAGACCGCAGTTCCTTGTCGATGGTTTCAAAGGTGAGCGCGAGGGTGCCATCGCCGGGAATCTCGATACGCCGCAGCTCGCCATCGTGGATTTCCGGCAGAACAACTGTCACGTCAAGCCTCGAATCTAGCCGTCTTAATCTTCATCATTAGCCTGTTCGCAGCCGCTTGGCTATGCTGCGCGCCCGCCCCCAAAGCCCCTGGACCCTCGGCTCGGAGGCCGAGGGTGACGATGAGAGTTGGTGACACCATTGGTGCGATCACGACGCCATTGGTGCGATCACGACGCCGATGTGTGTATCCGGTAGGGTTAATCCCGAGGGTGCGGGCTGGGGAGTGGCGTCGGTAGTGCGGCCGCTGGGGGCGAGATGCCGCACGTCCCTTGAAACCGCTGTGAAAACGGCCGACTTTTAAGACACAGGCGGGGATTTCCTTACCGAAACCAGGGAACCCGGACGCTATACTGGCACCGTTGCCTGAAGTTGCGAGGTGGCGCGATGGGTCTGGAACCACTCGACAATAGTGCCCTGCCTGGGGAGGCAGCCGGCGCGTCGGCGCCGCATCCCTGGCTGCGCAGCTATCCGCCCGGCCTTGACTGGAGCGAGCCGGTGCAGCGCGAGCCGCTGTTCCTCGCGCTCGACCGCGCCGTTGCCGAATACAGCGCGCTGCCTTGCCTCGACTTTCTCGGCCGCATCTACAGCTATGCGGAAGTCGGCGGCCTGGTGACGCGCACGGCCAAGGGCCTGCAGGACATCGGCGTCGTCCAGGGCACCCGCGTCGCGCTTTTTCTGCCGAACACGCCCTACTATGTGATCTGCTACTTCGCGGTCATGAAGCTCGGCGGCATCGTGGTGAACGTGAACCCGCTCTACGCCGAAGAGGAGGTGCATCGGCTGCTCGTCGATTCCGGCGCCGAGTACGCCATCACCCTGGACCTCAAGCTGCTGCTGCCGAAGATCGTCTCGGCGCTCGGGCGCTGCGCCCTGAAGAAGGTCGTGGTCGGCACCATGGGCGAGATCCTGCGCTTTCCGCAGCGCCAGCTCTTCGCCATCGCCAAGCGCGGCGACCTTGCGCGGGTGCCGGCCGGTGACGACCGCTACCTGCGCTTTGCCGAGGTGATCGACAACGACGGCGACTTCCGCCCTGCGGCGGTCGGCGTGGATGATGTGGCGGTGCTGCAGTATACCGGCGGCACCACCGGCGTCCCGAAGGCGGCCATGCTGACGCACGGCTCGATCTCTGCCAACGCCAGCCAGTTGCATCGCTGGTTCGTCGGCGTGCAGCCGGGCGAGCACCGGCTGCTGGCGGTGCTGCCGCTGTTCCACGTCTTCGCCATGACGGTGAACATGCATCTGGCGATCCGCATCGCGGCGGAGATCATCCTGCTGCCGCGCTTCGAGATAGAGACCTTGTTGAAGACCATCGCGCGGCGACGGCCGACACTCTTCCCCGGCGTGCCGACCCTGTTCAACGCGCTGCTGCAGTATCCGAAGCGCGACCGCTACGATCTTTCCTGCATCCAGTTCTGCATCTCCGGCGGCGCCTCGCTGCCGGCGGCGGTGCGCGAGCGCTTCGAGTCCCTGACCGGCGGCCGGCTGTTCGAAGGCTATGGCCTCTCCGAGGCCTCGCCGGTGGTCACCTGCAATCCGATTGGCGGCGGCAGCCGCGCCGGCTCGATCGGCGTGCCGCTGCCGGGCACCGAGGTGGTTCTGCGCTCGCTCGACGACGGCGACGTCATCGTCGCCGCCGGCGAGGAGGGCGAGATCTGCCTGCGCGGGCCTCAGGTCATGGCCGGCTACTGGCAGAAGCCGCAGGAGACGGCGGCGGCGCTGCGCGACGGCTGGCTGCACACCGGCGACGTCGGCACCATGGACGCCGACGGCTACTTCTATCTCGTCGACCGCCTGAAGGAGGTCATCGTCACCGGCGGCTACAAGGTCTACCCGCGCCGCGTCGAGGAAGCCATCCACCGCCACCCGGCGGTCGCCGAGGTGACGGTCGTGGGCATTCCCGACGACTACCGCGGCGAGGTGCCCAAGGCCTTCGTGCGCCTGAAGGACGGTGAGAGCCTCACGCTCGAGACGCTGCGCGCCTTCCTCGCCGACAAGATCTCGCCGATGGAGATGCCGCGCCAGGTGGAGTTCCGCGATGTCCTGCCGAAGACCCTCATCGGCAAGCTGTCGAAGAAAGAGCTGATCGCCGAGGAGCGCGCCAAGCACGCCGCACAGGCGCACAGCAACCGCACCCAGGACGGCGTCGCGCCGCGCCTCGAAGAGACGAAAGGTCTTTGACGATGGAGAAGAACGTGGTGATCGCCGGCTACGTCCGCTCGCCCTTCACCTTCGCCCATAAAGGCGAGTTGGTGAAGCTGCGGCCCGACGAGATGGCGGCCCAGGTGGTGCGCGGCCTCGTCGAGCGGACTGGCATCGACACGAACGACATCGAGGATCTCATCGTCGGCTGCGCTTTTCCCGAGGGCGAGCAAGGCTTGAACGTGGCACGGCTCATCGGCTTCCTCGCCGAGCTGCCGATTGCGGTCGCCGGCACCACGGTGAACCGCTTCTGCGGCTCCTCCATGCAGGCGATCCACATGGCCGCCGGCGCCATCCAGCTCGACGCCGGTGAGGCCTTCATCTGTGCCGGCATCGAATCGATGAGCCGGGTGCCCATGGCCGGGTTCAACCCGCTGCTGCATCCTGGCCTCGCCGAACGCTTTCCCGCGGCCTACATCTCGATGGGCGAGACGGCGGAGAACGTGGCGCGGCGCCACCAGATCACGCGGCGGCGCCAGGAGGAGTTGGCGGTCGAGAGCCACCGCCGGGCGGCGGCGGCGCGCGCCGAGGGCCGCCTCAGGGACGAGATCGTGCCGGTGAGCGTGAGCGGGGCGGCGGTGGAGCAGGATGGCTGCATCCGCCCGGACACCGCGCTGGAGGCCCTGGCCGAGTTGAAGCCTGCTTTCGCGACCGACGGCAGCGTCACCGCCGCGACCTCCTCGCCGCTCACCGACGGCGCCTCGGCGGTGCTGGTGACCTCCGAGGGCTACGCCAAGGCGCACGGCCTGACGCCGCTGGCGCGGCTGAAGTCCATCGCGGTCGCCGGCTGCGCGCCCGATGTCATGGGCATGGGCCCGGTGGCGGCGACCAGGAAGGCGCTGCAGCGCGCCGGCCTCACCGTGCAAGACCTCGACATCGTCGAGCTGAACGAGGCCTTCGCCGCCCAGGCGCTGGCCTGCGCCGACGAGTTGGGCCTCGATCTCGACAAGACCAACCTCGACGGCGGCGCCATCGCGCTCGGCCACCCGCTCGGCGCCACCGGCGCACGCATCACCGGCAAGGCCGCCGCGCTGCTGCAGCGCGAAGGTAAGCAATTCGCGCTCTCCACCCAGTGCATCGGCGGCGGCCAGGGCATCGCCACCATCCTGGAGGCCGCCTAGATGGCCATCAAGCAAGCTGCCGTGATCGGCGCCGGCGTGATGGGCGCCGGCATTGCCGCACAGCTCGCCAACGCCGGCGTGCCGGTGCTGCTGCTCGACATCGTGCCGGAAGGCGCTCCACAGGGCACGGATGACCGCAGCGCGCTCGCCAGGGGCGCCATCGCGAAGATGCTGAAGGCCGACCCGGCGCCCTTCATGTGGCAACGCGCCGCCGGGCTGGTCACGCCGGGCAATCTGGAGGACGACATAGACAAGCTCGCCGACTGCGACTGGATCGTCGAGGCGGTGCTGGAAGATCCCGAGGTGAAACGCGACCTCTACAAGCGTCTCGAGAGCGTGCGCAAGGACGGCTCCATCGTCTCGTCCAACACCTCGACACTGCCGTTGACGCTGCTGACCGAAGGCCTGCCGGAGCGCTTCGCCCGCGACTTCCTCATCACCCACTTCTTCAACCCGCCGCGCTACATGGCGCTGCTGGAGCTGGTCGCCGGCGAGAAGACGCGGCCGGAGGCGGTCGCGGAGATAGCCGTTTTCGGCGACCGCGTCCTTGGCAAGGGCATCGTTCATTGCCACGACACGCCGGGCTTCGTCGCCAACCGCATCGGCACCTTCTGGCTGCAGTGCGCGGTGGTGGAAGCGATCGAGCGCGGCCTCACGGTGGAGGAGGCCGACGCCGTCATGGGGCGACCGCTCGGCATTCCGAAGACTGGTGTGTTCGGCCTGCTCGATCTCGTCGGGCTCGACCTCATGCCGAAGGTCGATGCCTCGCTGGCACGGACGCTGCCGCCGGACGACGCCTACCAGGCCCTGCGCCGGCCCTTCCCGCTGCTGGAGAAGCTGATCGCCGAGGGCTATACCGGCCGCAAGGGCAAGGGCGGCTTCTACCGCCTGAACAAAGCCGACGGCGCCCGCGTGAAGGAGGCGATGAACCTCGCGACCGGCGACTACGCGCCGGCGGACAAGCCGTCGCTCGCCAGCGTCTCGGCGGCCAGGCGCGGCGGCGCCAGGGCGCTCGTCGCCCACGCCGACAAGGGCGGCGCCTTCGCCTGGGCCGTCATGTCGCAGACGCTCGCCTATGCCGCCTCGCTGGTGCCGGAGATCGCCGACGACATCCCCTCGGTCGATCGCGCGATGCGGCTCGGCTACAACTGGAAATTCGGCCCCTTCGAGCTGCTCGACCAGCTCGGCGCGGACGACGTGGCTGCGCGCCTGATGGAAGAAGGCCGCGCGGTGCCGCTGCTGCTGCAGCAGGCGGTCGAGGCGGGCGGCTTCTACCGGGTGAAGGACGGCCGCCTGCAGTATCTCACCGTCGAGGGCGACTACGCGAAGGTCGAGCGCGGCGAGGGTGTGCTGCTGCTCGCCGACGTGAAGCTCAAAGGTTCGCCGCTGGCAAAGAGCGGCTCGGCCTCGCTGTGGGATATCGGCGACGGCGTGGTGTGCCTCGAGGTGCACAGCAAGATGAACACCATGGACCCGGAGGTGTTCAAGATCATCGGCAAGGCGCTGGAGATCGTGCCGAAGCAGTTCAAGGCGCTGGTCGTCTACAACGAGGGCACGCACTTCTCGGCCGGTGTCAATCTCGGGCTCGCCATGTTCGCCGCCAACGTCGGCGCCTGGCCGATCATCGACGACATCGTGGCCGAGGGGCAGAAGATCTACCTGGCGCTGAAGCGGGCGCCCTTTCCGGTGGTGGCGGCGCCCTCGGGCCTTGCGCTCGGCGGCGGCTGCGAGATCCTGCTGGCGTCGGATGCCGTGCAGGCGCACGCGGAGAGCTACATCGGCCTCGTCGAGGCCGGCGTCGGCGTGGTGCCGGCCTGGGGCGGCTGCAAGGAGCTGCTGAGCCGCTATGCGCGCGATCCGCGCCGTCCCAAGGGGCCGATGCCACCGGTGGCGGCGGCCTTCGAGACCATCGGCCTGGCCAAGGTGGCGAAGTCGGCCTTCGAGGCGAAGGAGCTGGGCTTCCTGCGGGCGACGGACCAGGTGACCTTCAACCGCGAGCGCCTGCTGGCCGATGCCAAGCAGCGCGCGCTGTCGCTGGTCGAGGGCTACAAGCCGCCCGAGCCGGTCGAGCTTTTCCTACCCGGCCCTTCCGGCAAGGCCTCGCTCGCCTATGCGCTCCGCGATCTCCATGCCAAGGGCCAGGCGACCGAGCACGACCTCGTGGTGGCGACCGAGCTTGCCGAGGTGCTGACCGGCGGTGCCAAGGCGGATCACACGGAGGTGATGAGCGAGGAAGCGGTGCTGAAGATGGAGCGCGCCGCCTTCATGCGTCTCGTCAGGACGCCGGGTACCCTGGCGCGGGTCGAGCACATGCTCGAGACCGGCAAGCCGCTCAGAAACTAGAGCCGATGGATCTGCAAAGATGGTCACCTACGCCGCGCCGCTCGACGACATCCGCTTCCTGCTCTACGAGCTGCTCAACTACGAGGAGCAGGTGACCGCGCTGCCCGGCTGCGCGGAGGCGACCCGCGAGCTGGTCGACGCCGTGCTGGAGGAGGGCGCCCGCTTCTGCGAGAACGAGCTGCTGCCGCTGAACCGCTCGGGCGACGAGGAAGGCTGCAGCTTCGAGAACGGCGTGGTGCGCACGCCCAAGGGCTTCAAGGAACTCTACGACGCCTTCTGCGAGGCCGGCTGGAACGGTCTCTCGCTGTCGCCCGACCACGGCGGCCAGGGCCTGCCGAAGACCCTGCAGTTCATCATGACCGAGCTGATCTGCTCGACCAACCTCTCCTTCGGCATGTACCCCGGTCTGACCCACGGTGCCTGCAACGCCCTGGAGATGCACGGCAGCGAGGCGCAGAAGCGGACCTTTCTCCCGAACATGGCGCACGGCCGCTGGTCGGGCACCATGTGCCTCACCGAGCCGCACTGCGGCACCGACCTCGGCCTCATCCGCACGCGCGCCGAGCCTGACGGTGAGGGACGCTACAAGATCACCGGCACCAAGATCTTCATCTCCGCCGGCGAGCACGACCTCTCGGAGAACATCGTCCACCTGGTGCTGGCGAAGCTGCCGGATGCGCCGGAGGGCACCAGGGGTATCTCGCTGTTCATCGTGCCGAAGTTCCTGGTGAAGGAAGACGGCACCCTTGGCGCGCGCAACGGCGTCGCCTGCGGGTCCATCGAGCACAAGATGGGCATCAAGGCGTCGTCCACCTGCGTGATGAACTTCGACGCGGCCGAGGGCACTCTGGTCGGCGAGCCGCACAGCGGCATGGCGAAGATGTTCACTATGATGAACGTGGCGCGCCTCGACGTCGGCATCCAGGGCCTCGGCCTCGCCGAGACCGCCTACCAGTCGGCGGCGGCCTACGCGAAGGAAAGGCTGCAGGGCCGCGCGCTGGCCGGGCCGGCCTATCCGGACAAGCCCGCCGACCCGATCATCGTCCATCCGGACGTGCGCAGGAACCTGCTGACCATGCGCGCGCTGAACGAGGGTGCCCGCGCGCTGGCGCTGTGGGTCGCCATCGCCGTCGACGTCGCCGAGAAGCACCCGGACGCCGCGAAGCGCCAGGAGGCGGACGACCTCGTCGCGCTGATGACGCCGATCATCAAATCCTTCTTCACCGATGCCGGCTTCGAGGTCACCAATCTCGGCATGCAGGTCTACGGCGGCCACGGCTACATCCGCGAGCACGGCATGGAGCAGCTCGTGCGCGACGCGCGCATCGCGCAGATCTACGAGGGCGCCAACGGCATCCAGGCCTTGGACCTCGTCGGCCGCAAGCTTGGCCAGAACATGGGCCGCCTGCTGCGCCGCTTCTTCCATCCCGTGCAGGCCTACGTCGAGGCCGGTATGACCAGGCCGGAGCTGGCCGAGTTCGTGGCGCCGCTGGCGAAGTCGCTCAGCCGCCTGCAGCAGTCGACGCTGTGGATCGCGCAGCAGGGTCTGAAGGACCCGGAGGAGGCCGGCGCCGCGGCTGCCGACTACCTGAACCTCTTCGCCTACACCGCGCTCGCCTATCTCTGGGCGCGCATGGCCGAGGCGAGCCTGGCGCAGAAGGATGGCGATAACGCCGCCTTTCACGAGGCGAAGCTGGCGACGGCGCGCTTCTTCTTCCAGCGCGTGCTGCCGCGCAGCTCCGGCCACTTCTCTGCCCTCATGGCCGGCAAGGCGCCGCTGATGGCGATGAAGGAAGCGGCGTTCTAGGCGGCGGCGCTTCCCCCTCACCCGCGCTCGATGCGGCACTGGTAGCAGTTGTTGCTGGCCGAGCGGAGGTGGATGTAGGCGACGTCGTCGCGCTCGAAGAGGTGGCGCGCCACGGACTCGATTTCTGCGGTCGCGATCACCTTGCCGGTGCCGTAGACGATGCGGTCGTCGGCGCCGTAGCCGCGCAGGAGAATGGCTTCGCGGCGCAGGAACATGGCCGGCACGCCGGCTGCCGCGTCGTAGCGTTGGCAGACCTCGGCGTGGAGGAAGATCGGGCCGAGCTCGGCGTAGGGCTGCGGCGCCGGGAAGGGGCGGTGCGCCAGCACCAGCATGGGGACGCCCGCGGCAACGTCGTCGAGGCAGTGGCGGCAGGGATTGCCGTCGCCGTCCGAAACCTGGCGCTCGGGAGCCTGGCCGTTGGCATCCGGCGCGCCGCCGCGCAGGGCGCGGGCGACTTCGCTGTCGAGGGCGACAAAGTGCAAGCCGTTGGGGCGGGCGGGCATGACGGGGCTCCGGTCGGTTGATCCGCCGGCATCCAAGCAGGGCGGTTGCCGGCCCGCACTCCGCTTCTTGCGGCGACAGTCAGGAGCCGCCGAGGAGGCCGCTGCTGGCGATGCCGTCGAAGATGAACTGCACCGCCAGCGCCGCCAGCAGCACGCCGAACACACGCGCGATCACGTGGAGGCCGGTGACGCCGAAGAGGCGTTGGATCTGCGCGGCGATCAGCATGAGCAAACAGGTCGCCGTCAGCATGGCGAGAAGGCAGGCGACCACCAGGGCGATGGTGGCCGCATCGCCCTGGGCGTCTGCCACCAGCAGGATGGTGGCGCCCATGGTGCCCGGGCCGGCGATCAGCGGCGTCGCCAAGGGAAACACCGAGATGTCGTGCTTGGCGGTGGCCTCGCGGTTCTCCTCCTCGGTGGTGGTGACGCCGCCGGAAGGCCGCGCGAAGACCATGTCGATGGCGATTAGCAGCAGCAGGATGCCGCCGGCCGCCCGCAGGGCCGGTAGCGAGATGCCGAAAAGATGCAGCAGCGAGTCGCCGAAGACGACGAAGAACAGCAGGATGCCGGTAGCGATCAGCGTGCCCTTCATCGCGATGGCGCGGCGCTCGCGCGAGGTGTTGTGCGGCGTCAGCGCGGCGAAGAGCGCCGCCACGTCGAGCGGGCCGATGGTCGCGAAGAAGGTGGTGAGGGCGACGAGCGCGGTTTCGATCATGGGCGGCACGCGGAGGGGAAGAGCCGCCGCATCCTGGCAGGGTGCCGTTGCGGCGTCCAGCGGCGCGGCAGGTGACGACGGTGCCGTCCCCTGTGCTATGGTCGAGAGGGGCAAGAGGGGGAGGCGTCATGCTGCCGGCGATCAAGACCCAGCGTCTGCGGATCCTGATGGAGCACTACCTGGAGGTCCGCGGCGACCGGCGTATGCCGTCGCGCCGCGACATCGACGCGCTGCGCCTCGGGCCGGCGCTGCCGATCATCTGGATGAGCGAGTACGAGCCCGCCGCCGGCACCTTCCGCTACCGCCTGGCCGGCGAGGAGGTGAACGACATCTGGGGCTTCGCCGTCGCCGGCCGCCTGCTGTCGGACTTCGTGCCGCCGGAGCGCTTCAGCCCGACCAACGAGTCCTTCCTGAAGGTGCTGCGCGACGAGGCGGCGCTGATCGCCAGCGGGGCAGTCTACCGCTGCAGCGGCCGCGTCGGCCTCGGCGAGCGCCTCATCCTGCCGCTGGCGAGCGACGACGTCACTGCCGACGGCCTCATCGGCGCTACCCACCGCGAGTCTCCGGTCGACCTAGAATTGGTCGCCACGAGCGAACAGGTGGTCAACTACGTGCCGATCGACGAGCTCGATTGCGCGCTGCGGACAGCGGTGGGGAATGATTGATGCCGAGCCCCTGCCTGTAGCTCCGGACAAACGAGCGGCAATGCATACTCCGCCGTCGTCCCGGGGCTCGTCCCCGGGGCCCATTGGCGTTGGCGCGTGGCGAGAACCTGCGAGGTTTGCACCCTTATCAGCCGCGAGCGCGGAGCGCTTTATGTCAGAGTGTCAATTGAGCGGTTGGGGCGATGGGTCCCGGCAACAAGTGCCGGAACGACAGCCTTGGTGTGGCAAGGGCGAGCCTCCCGCTCACCACACCGGTCGGCCGGTCAGCGGATAGCTCGGGTCGCTGTAGCCGGGGGTCGAGGGATGGCCCGGGGCGACCAGGGAGTCGAGCAGCGTCTCGTCGTCCCCGTCGAAGCCGTGATCGAGGGCGCTGAGGTAGCCTTTCCACTGGTCGAGGGTGCGCGGGCCGGCCAGCACCGCGGTGACGATGGGATTCGCCAGCACCCAGTTGATGGCGAAGTCGGCGGCGGTCATGCCCTTGGCTTCGGCATGCGCCTTGATCTTCTGGGCGATGGCGAGCGACTCCGGCCGGAACTCGCTCTCCAGCATGCGCCTGTCCTTGCGGCCGGCGCGGCTGCCCTTGGGCGGCGCCTTGCCGGGCTGGTACTTGCCGGTGAGCACGCCACGCGCCAGCGGGCTGTAGGGCACGACGCCGAGGCCGTAGTACTCGCAGGCCGGCAGGATCTCGACCTCCGGCAGGCGGTTCATGGCGTTGTAGTAGGGCTGGCAGACAATGGGGCGGTCGATGCCGGCTTCGCCGGCGAGGCGCACCAGCTCGGCGATGCGCCAGCCGCGGAAGTTGCTGACTCCCCAGTAGAGCGCTTTCCCCTGGCCCAGCACGTCGGCGACGGCGCTCACCGCCTCCTCGAGCGGCGTCGAGTAGTCGTCGAGGTGCAAATACCAGATGTCGACGAAGTCGAGCTTCAGGCGGGCGAGGCTGTCGTCGATCGCCTTCAGCAGCCACTTGCGGCCGAGCCCTTGCGCGTTGGCATGGGTGTCGCCCATCGGGTTGCCCGCCTTGGTCGCCAGCACCCAGGCATCGCGGTCCTTGGCAATGGCACGCCCGATGATCTCCTCCGACTTGCCGAGACCGTACTGGTCCGCGGTGTCGATGAAGTTCACGCCGGCGTCGCGCGCATGGTCGATGATGCGGCGCGCTTCCTTCTCGTCGGTCGCGTCGCCGAACATCATGGTGCCGAGACAGAGAGGCGAGACGGTGAGGCCGCTGCGGCCCAGCTTGCGCATGTCCATGGGAGGCTCCTGGGGCTGCAGTACGGTAGGGCTGCGGCAAGGTGAAAGTCGGGAAAGGCGTGGGCTTTGCGGCGGAGTTTAGTCCCGACGTGCAGCCATGGGCAACGCGCTCGTCAGTCCACCGGCTGCGTCGCCGCCGTCGGGGCCAGTGGCGCCCGCCGCGCGAGCCAGATCGCGCCGGCGACGATCAAGGCGGCGCCGGCGATGGTTGCCGGCCGTGGCCACTCGTCGAAGACCACGAGGCCGAGCAGGGCGGCGAAGACGAGGCCGCTATAGCTGACCGGCACGAGCTGCGCGGTCGAGGCGAGCTGAAAGCCGCGGATGTTGCAGTACTGGCCCAGGATGGCGACCGGGCCCATCGCGAGCAGGGTAAGCGCCTCGCCGAGCGGCAGCGGCCGCCAGAGCCACAGCATGGCGGCGGCGAGGATCAGGCAGGCGGTGCCGTTCACCACGACGAGCGCGCGCTCGGGCGCGTCCCGCACGGCGGCGAAGCGGATGAGCACCAGCTCGACGCCCCAGGTGAAGGCCTGCGCCAGGGCGGCCAGCGCACCGAGCGAGATCCAGTTGGGCGCATCGGGGTCGGGTCCCGCCACCACGATCGCGCCGGCAAGGCAGACCGCGCCGGCGACGACGTCGGCGCCGGTCAGGCGCTCGCGCAGGAAGAGCGCCGCGAGGGCCACGGCGAAGACGCCGTTGGTCATGGCAATGGCCTGGGCGTTGGCGAGCGGGATGTGGGTTACCGCATAGGCGCCGAGGGCGACGCCGGCGATGCCGATGCTGCCGCGCAGGGCGTGGCCCGCGGTGAGGGGGCGCTTGGCTGGCGTGGCGAACTCCGGCAGGGCCTGCCTGAGGCCGTAGCTGCGCAGGAAGAACGGCAGGATGATGCAGAAGCCGGCGAGGTAGCGGAAGAAGGCGACCTGCAGTGGCGAAACTGCGCTGCCGGCCAGCTTCGGCAGCATGAACATGAAGGCGATGAGAAAGGCGCTGAGGGTGATCCAGCCCATCGCCTTCGCGAGATCGCTCGACACGGAACGCAGCGGCTTGGTGGTCAGCGCGCGGCGATGGCAGCGGCGGCGCCGGCCATGACGCCGGCGCTGGTCCGGTTGGCAAGGCGCAGCGCGCGCGGCGAGCGCAGCACGCGGCGGGCCTGGGAAGCGAGGCCGGCCCAGGCGAGGTCGATTGTGGCCAGCACGATGAGCATGGTGGCGATCAGCTCCAGCCAGCCGACCAGGGTAACGGCCTTGAGGTCGATGATGGCCGGCAGCAGGGCGAGGTAGAACACCATGATCTTCGGATTGCCGAGCGTTACCGCCATGCCGGCGGAGAAGAGCTTCAGCGGGGAGCGCGCCCCTGACTGGCCCTGGGGCAGGGCGCCGTCGCACAGCTCGACCGGGGCAAACCACATGCGCCAGGCGAGATAGAGCAGGTAGGCGACGCCCGCGTACTTGATGACCGTGAACAGCAGGTGGAGGCTCTCGGCCACGGCCGCCAGGCCCCAGACCGCCAACGACAGCCAGATCGCTTCGCCGATCCACATGGCGGCAATGAAGGGCAGCACGCCGCGCCAGCCGGCGGTCACCACGCGTGCGACCAGGGCAGCGATGCTGGGGCCGGGCGAGCCGGCCGCGATCAGCAGGGCGCCGGCGAAGAGGAGGAGGGCTGAGAGATCCACGACGTCGATGCCTCGCGGGAAGCGGGGCGCCAGCATAGGGGCAGGCGCCGTCCTGCGACAATTCACTTTCTAAGCCCGGCGGGTCGATCCGGGGCTGTGGGCTAGCGCTTCTTCTTCAGCGCCTCGCGCAGGCGGTCCTGGAACTTGCCGCCGTCGGTGCGAGTCGCGAGGAACTGGCGCACCGCCTCGCCGGCCGACTCGCGGTCGTAGGGCTCCCAGCCATCGACCTTGGTCAGCAGGCGGTTGAGGGCGCGCGGATCGATGCGCCGGCGCAAGGCGATGAGCTGGCGCAGCAGCGCGCGGCGGGAATCATCGCTGTGATCGGCCATCGACGGAACCCTCTGGACGCAGAATGGGCGGGAGCAGAACCGGGAGGCGGCGTGCCCGCCCCTTTTTTGTCACCTCCGCGGTTTTGTCACCATAAGGGCACACAGGTAAGCTTCCGTTAATTGCTGCGGCTTGTCTGGCCCCCGCCTGCAATGGTAAAAAGCGGTGCCGTTGGGATAAAGAATACACATTTTCAATAGGTTGTTGGGGTATGCCGGCATCGCCGGGGCAGCGGGCGCGGCTGAGCGCGCTCCCCCCTGTGCCGACCCCGCAGCGACGCGAGGAACTTGGCTGAACATGTCTCTGGGCCTTCGTGAAAACCGACAGCGCCGCCGGCGCCGCTTCTGGTGGGGCGTCACCAAGTGGATGCTGGCGCTGGCCCTGGTCCTGGCGGCCGGCGCCTACTCCTACCGCTTCGGCGCCCAACTCGCCGAGCGCGAGGTGGTGATGAAGGAGGAGCGCATCGTCGCGCTGGAGACGGAGGTGTCGGGCCTGCAGCAGCAGAGCGCGGCGCTGGCAACCAACCTGGCCAAGGCGCGCGAGACCATCTCAGGCTGGCAGGCGCGCTATGAGCGGGAAGTGCCGACCGGCTTCGTGCGGGATATGATGACGCTGGTGCAGGAAAAGCTGAAGGCCGGCGCCGACGAGGAGCGTCTTGCCTTCCTGGTTGCCGCCGCCGACAAGCCGCGAAGCTGTGACGGCGAGCCCGACACCAAGCGCTTCATCGTCAGCACCGAGCTGCAGAGCGGCGGCGCCAACGACGCCGTCAGCTTCGGCGAGCGCGCCATCACCGTCACCGCCGTCGGTGCCGCCGCGCGCAACGCCAACGGCAACCTCGAAGCCTGGTACGATCCGCAGAAGCCGGTCACGGTGACCTTCACCCAGCTTGGCGGCAAGACGATTCAGGCCGACGGGATGCTGCCGCTGCATCACTCGGTGGTCGCCGGCAACAGCGAGTACCGCTTCACCGCCTTGCCCGGCGCCCGCGGCTTCCTCACCGTCACCGCCGATCGCTGCGACTATCCGTGAGAGGATTGCCACTGCCCAAGGCTGTCGGGCGGCCCACTGTCGCGGCTGACCAGGATGCAGACCTCGTAGTACCTCGCCACACGCCGACGCCACTGGGTCCCGGAGACAAACCTTACTGGATTCACACATCTCCATTGCCTTGCCCTGACCGTCACCCCGGACAAGCGAGCGTGAGCGAGCGCGATCAGGGGCCTATGGCGGGACTAGGCTGCTGGCCTCAGCCGCTGACTGGCGCCACCTACTGACATCGAAAAATCTATGGCTGGGCCCGGTGCCCGCTTGTGCCATGGTTCCCGGCTCGCGCTCCCTGCGGTCGCTTGGCCGGGATGACGACCTCAAAGTGGGTGGGCGACAAGATGTGTGTATATCGCAGGGTCAAGCCCCGGTACGACAGCGGTATGTGACATTGCGAAACCGGCCTACTTCGCGAGGGCCTTGGCGCGCAGGCCGCTGAGGGTTGCCACCGGCGTGATCGCCTCGGGATCGAGGCGCAGCTCCAGCAGCGCCGGCTTACCGCAGTCGCGCGCGCGCTCGAAGGCGGCGGCGAAGTCGGCGGTATCCTCCACCAGCTCGCCATAGGCGCCATAGGCGCGCGCCAGGGCGACGAAATCCGGGTTGGCGAGGTCCGTCGCGCTGACGCGGCCGGGAAAGTGGTTCTCCTGGTGCATGCGGATGGTGCCGAGCTTGCCGTTGTTCACCACGATGACGACGATGGGCAGGCCGTACTGCACCGCCGTCGCGAGTTCCTGGCCGTGCATCATGTAGCAGCCGTCGCCGGCGAAGCAGACGACCGGCCGGTCGGGGTGCGTCGCCTTGGCCGCCACCGCGGCCGGCAGGCCGTAGCCCATGGAGCCGGAGGTTGGCGCGAGCTGGCTGCGGAAGCGCCGGAAGCGGTAGAAGCGGTGCAGCCAGGTCGCATAGTTGCCGGCGCCGTTGGTGACGATCGCCTCGGGCGGCAGGGTCTCGGCCAGCCAGGCGACCAGCTTGCCGAGCTGCAGGCGGCCGGGAATCTCGGTCGGCGTGTTGAACGCGCGGAAGTCGGCGTGGGCGGCCGCCGTGTCTGCCGCCCAGGCGTCGCCGTCGAGCGGCGGCATGGCCCGCGCGGCGCGCACGAAGGCGGCGCTGCCGGCCTGGATCGCAATCTCCGGCCGGTAGACGCGGCCGAGTTCCTCGGGATCGGGGTAGACGTGCACCAGCGGCTGCTCAGGGTTGGGAATCCTCATGAGGCTGTAGCCGCTGCTGGTCATCTCGCCGAAGCGCGCGCCGAGCAGGATGAGAAGATCGGATTCGCGCACCCGCGCGGCCAGCTTGGCGTCGATGCCGATGCCGACGTGGCCGGCATAGCAGGGATGCTCGTTGTCGAAGTAGTCCTGGCAGCGGAAGGAGACGGCGACCGGCAGCTTTGCCGCGGCGGCGAAGGCCTCCAGGTCTGCCTTGGCCTCGGCGCTCCAGCCGCCGCCGCCGCCGATGACCAGCGGCCGGCTCGCCTGCCGAAGCCGCTGCCATAGCTGCTCCATCAGCAGCGGATCGGGCGCCCCGACGCTGGCGTGGTAGGGCCTGGCCAGCGCGGGCGCCGGCACCGGCGTCGACAGCATGTCCTCCGGCAGGGCCAGCACCACCGGGCCCGGGCGCCCCGAGGTGGCGGTGTGGAAGGCACGGCTGACCATCTCCGGGATGCGCCGGGCGTCATCGATCTCGGCCACCCACTTGGCGAGCTGGCCGAACATGCGGCGGTAGTCGATCTCCTGGAACGCCTCGCGCTCGGTCATGTCGCGCCCGACCTGGCCGATGAAGAGGATCATCGGCGTCGAATCCTGGAAGGCGACATGGACGCCGGCGCTGGCGCTGGTCGCGCCCGGCCCGCGCGTCACGAAGCAGATGCCGGGCCGGCCGGTCAGCTTGCCATAGGCATCGGCCATCATCGCTGCGCCACCTTCCTGGCGGCAGAGGTGATAGGCGATCTCCGGCGTGTCGTAGAGGGCGTCGAGCACGGCGAGGTAGCTCTCACCGGGCACGCCGAAGATGCGGTCGACGCCTTCGGCGACGAGTTGATCGACCAGGATGCGGCCGCCGTTGGCCAGGTTGCTCGTGCTCATGTCGTCTTCATTCGCGAGGGGATGCCGCTGCCGGCGCCAGACTAGAGGATGGGCAGGCCCGCGCAAAGGCGGCTTTCGCTGCCGGGAGGCGAGCGAGGCCCGCCCCTGCGCCAGCCGGGAAAAACGCAGCCGGCAACAGACCCCAGGTTGATCTCCACGACCCGCGCCGGCGCGTTGGACTTCATCGCGGCGGCGCCTATCATGCACACAGGGGTGTGAAGCGCCTGCACCTTCAAGCACAGCGCTGCGGGAAGCGGGGCACGTTCGGCATGGGTGAGGATAGGAACCGGCATCCGATGATCGCGGCGCTGGGCGCGGCGCTCGACTCCGGGCGCCTCGACCGCCGCGCCTTTCTGCGGCTGGCGACGCTGCTCGGGATGTCGGCCGGCGCTGCCGCCGCCCTGGCGGGACTGCCCCGGCAGGCGCGCGCCTCGTTGGCGGTCTGCCGGGGAGGGCGCCTGACCCTTGGCGCCCGCGTGCATCAACTCGACGATCCCCATGCCATGTCGTGGCTGGAGCCGGCGAACGTCGTCCACCAGGTCTGCGAGCCGCTGACGCGCACCGGACACGACAACATCACGCGCCCGCACCTGCTGTCGCACTGGACGGTGTCGCCGGACCTGCGGAGCTGGCAGCTCTATCTGCGCCGGGATGTAACCTGGCACAACGGTCGCCGTTTCACCGCCGACGACGTGGTGTGGAACCTGAAGCGCCTCCTGGCGCCGGAAACCGGCTCCTCGGCGCTCAGCCTCATGGCCGGCTACATGCTGGCGAGCGCTACGGCCGACACTGCGCCGGGCTCGGCGCTGTGGGATGCCAACGCGGTGGAGAAGGCCGACGACTTCTGCCTGCGCCTGAACCTGAAGAGGCCCCAGGTCGCCGTCCCGGAGCATCTCTTCCACTACACCAACGTGATGCTCGACCCGGAGGAGGGCGGCCGCTTCGGCATCGGCTCGAACGGCACCGGCCCCTTCACCCTGGCGGAGTTCCGCGTCGGCGAGCGCGCCCTGCTGCGTGCGCACGAGGGCGCCGGCCGGCGGGCCAAGCTGGATGAACTGCTGCTGCTCGACCTTGGCGACGAGGCTGCGGCCTGCGCCGCGGCGCTGGTGTCGGGCCAGGTCGACGGGTTGGCGCGCTGCGACTACAGCGTGGCCGAGAGCCTTGCCGGCCGCCCCGGCCTGCAGGTCCATCGCATCCGCTCGGCGGCGACCTGCCTGCTGCAGATGAAGGTCGACCACAAGCCTTTCGACGATCCGCGGGTGCGCCGTGCGCTGCGGCTCGCCGTCGATGTCGAGGCGGTCACCCGCCTCGCCCTCAGGGGATTCGGTGAGCCGGCGGAGCATCACCTGGTGGCGCCGGTGCATCCCGGCTACGCCCCCTTGCCGGCGATGGGCTATCGCCCGGAGGAGGCGCGGGCGCTGCTGGCGGAGGCGGG
Source organism: Kiloniellaceae bacterium (assembly GCA_036570545.1). Taxonomy (GTDB): domain Bacteria; phylum Pseudomonadota; class Alphaproteobacteria; order Kiloniellales; family Kiloniellaceae; genus Pelagibius. Next base: position 17,494 of record DATCXZ010000102.1, on the reverse strand, counting down.
TCATCCCGAGGGCATCGACATCACCATCACCTGCAAGAACTGGCCGAAATGGGAGCTCGATGCCGTGCAGGCCATGGCGGCGCAATACGCCGAGGCCGGCATCCGCTGCTCGCTGGCAGCGCTGCCGGCGGCGCGCTTCTGGGAGGTGTGGGACGAGGCTCCGCTGGCCTTCGTCGAGTGGGCGCCGCGGCCGCTCGGCTTCATGCTGCTGGACCTCACCATGCGCTCCGGCATGCCGTGGAACACGACGGGCTTCTCCGATTCCGAGATCGATGCCCTGCTGGCCGAGGTGGAGGCCGAGATTGACGTTGAGGCGCGCCGCCCGCTGATGGGCCGGCTCCAGGCCCGCATGCAGGACGTCGGGCCCATCGTGCAGCCGTCCTGGCTGTCGGTGGTCACGGTGATGTCGGAGCGGGTCGGCGGCTTCCGGCTGCATCCGACCACGCTGCTGTTCGCCGAGGACTATTTCGTCAAGACCTGAGGGCCGGCGGCGGCGATTCGGCTGCCGCCGCCTGCGAACAAGCGGGTTGCGTCTGGCGTTGCCCGGCCTAAACTCCGCCCCTTGACGGCCGGTGCAGGGGGTGGTCGTCAGGGAGCGGGCCGTCTGGGGGTGGGCCGTCTGGGGGCGGGCGGCGAGCAGGAGGCGACGAGATGAGCGAAGGCTATGCAGGCGACCTGCGCCCGGCGGAGGCCTGGGCGCTGTTGGAGAAGGAGCCCAAGGCGGTGCTGGTCGACGTGCGCACCGCGCCGGAATGGGGCTTCGTGGGCGTGCCGCGGCTGGACGGCATTGGCAAGGAGGCGCTGTGCATCTCCTGGCAGGCCTATCCCACGATGGCGCGCAACGAGAACTTCGTGGCCGAGGTCGAGGCCAAGGGTATCGGCAAGGATCAGCCGGTGTTGCTGCTGTGCCGCTCCGGCGCCCGCTCGCGGGCGGCCGCCCTTGCGCTGACGGCAGCGGGCTTCGGGCCGTGCTACAACGTGGCCGAGGGCTTCGAGGGCGACCGCGACAGCGAGATGCACCGCGGCAGCGTCGGTGGCTGGAAGGCCGCCGGTCTGCCGTGGGCCCAGGGGTGACCGGCCGGAACTAAGAGGCCGAAGCTAAGAGGGCGTGGCTAAGGCGCGGCGCTAGGGCCGCCGGGCGGAAGAACGTTCGGCGGGAGGGGAGATGGGCAAGATGCCAAAGGACAGCGACAGCACGACCAGGCGCTGGCGAGCGCAGACCGCGATGGTGCGCGGTGGCCTCGCGCGGAGCGGCTTCGACGAGACGAGCGAGGCGCTCTATCTGACCTCCGGCTACGTTTACGAGTCGGCGGAAGAGGCCGAGGCGGCCTTCAAGGGCGAAAAGAAGCGCTACCAGTACTCGCGCTACGCCAACCCGACGGTGGCAATGTTCGAGGAGCGCCTGCGCCTGCTGGAAGGCGCCGAGGTCTGCATGTCGACCGCCAGCGGGATGGGCGCGGTCTTCGCCTCGCTGATGGCGCAGCTCAAGGCTGGCGACCGCGTGGTCGCCTCGCGCGCCCTCTTCGGCTCCTGCCTCTACATCGTTGCCGAGCTGCTGCCGCGCTTCGGCATCGAGACCCGGCTGATCGACGGCACCGACCTCGGCGCCTGGAAAGAGGCGCTGGCGCCAGGGGCCCAGGCGGTGTTCCTGGAGACGCCGTCCAATCCGACGCTGGAGATCATCGACATAGCCGCGGTGAGCGAGATCGCCCACGCGGCCGGCGCAAAGGTCGTGGTCGACAACGTCTTCGCCACGCCGCTGCTGCAGCGACCGCTCGCGCTCGGCGCCGACGTTGTGGTCTACTCGGCCACCAAGCACATCGATGGCCAGGGCCGTACCATGGGCGGCGCCATCCTCTGCAGCGAGTCCTTCGTGAAGGACCACCTGCAGATGTTCTACCGCCACACCGGCCCGACGCTCAGCCCTTTCAATGCCTGGGTCATGGTGAAGGGCCTGGAGACCCTCGAGCTGCGCGTCGAGCGCCACTGCGCCAATGCGCTGGCGGTGGCGCAGTTCCTGGAGAGCCAGGACAGTGTCACCAAGGTGCTCTACCCAGGCCTGCCGAGCCACCCGCAGGCGGCGCTGGCGAAGCGCCAGATGCAGGGCGGCAGCACGCTGGTGGCCTTCGAGGTCGCCGGCGGAAAGGCGCGCGCGTTTCGCGTGATGAACGCGCTTCGCCTTATCGACATCTCCAACAATCTCGGCGACTCCAAGAGCCTCGTCACCCATCCGGCGACGACGACGCACCAGCGTCTGCAGCCGGAGGATCGCGCCGCACTCGGCATCGGCGACGGCCTGCTGCGCCTTTCGGTCGGCCTCGAGGACCCCGCCGACATCATCGAGGATCTAGCCGAAGCGCTGAGCGCGTAGCCGCTCGGCGCGTCATTGGATGCCGCCTCTGCAGTCGGCCGAGGCGGCAGCCACCAGCTCTGCGAAGCGGCTATCGCCGCGCAGGGGATCGAGCGCCTGGTCCAATGGCATCCAGGCGAGCAGGCGCCGGCGGAACACGGGAAGCGCACCCAGCGCGCGCTCGAGCCATTCGAACCCAAGGTCGGCGTTGCCGAGCAGCGCATGGGTGCGGCTGACATTGTAGTGCACGAGATAGTCGTCGGGCCCGATGATGACGGCGCGGTTCGCCCATTCCTCGCCGCGCAGGCGCTCGCCCAGCTCCACCAGCAGGGTGCTGCCGAAGGCCCAGGCGTCGGCGTCCTCCGGGTGACACCTCACCTCGTCGGTTACCTGACGCAGCGAGCGGGAGGCGGCCGAGCGGAATTCGCGGTCGAAGCCGAGCGCGCTGTATTCTTCGGCCAGCAGACCGGTGCAGCGGTAGTCGTGGGGCCGCAGCTCGATCGCGTTCTCGAACAGCACCAGCGCCGGCTCGCGCTGGCCGATCAGTCGGCAGCACCGCGCCTTGAAGAAGTGGGCCTCGAACAGCGCCGGATCGAGCCGCATCGCGTGATCGAAGAGGCCGAGCGCTTCGCTGTAGCGCCCGAGGACATAGAGCGCGAGGCCTTTGGCGGCGTGAGCCTCGCCCAGCCCCGGCGCCAGCGCGATCGCACGCTCCGCGGTGGCCAGCATGTCGGCGGGAGCAACCGCGGGGTCGTTGCCGCAGAGCGTGGTCTCGCAGGTGGCCCGCGCGGCATGCGCCTGAGCATAGAGCGGATCGATGTCGGTTGCCTTGGTGAACACGTCGTGGGCGATGCGCAGGCTGCGCTTGTCGCAGCCGCGCAGGTAGAACGAGCGGCCGAGCAGATAGAGCTGGTAGGCCTCGACGCTGGCAGTCGGGCGCTCGGCGAGAGTCTCCAGCTCACCCGGCAGCAGGTTCAGCCGAAGCGCCTCGGCAATATCGCGCGATAGCGCCTCCTGCAGCGCGAAGATGTCGCGGACGTCGCGATCGTAGTGCCGTGCCCAGGCACAGATCGCCGTCGCGCCGTCCAATAGCTGAGCGGTGACCCTGACGCGCGCGCCAAGCTTGCGCACACTGCCTTCCAGAACGTAGGTCGTCCTCAGGCTGCGCGCGGCTTCCTGCGGCGAGGAGCGCTCGTGCCCATTCTGCACGCCGCGGTGGACCACGGTCAGCAGCCCCGAAAGCTGCGACAGGTCGGTGATGACGTCCTCCGTCAGTCCGGCGGCGAAGTATTCCTGCTCCGGGTCGCCACCGATGTTGACGAAGGGCAGCACGGCGACAGAGGGCATCCCTGCAGCGTCCGCGGGCGCAGCCTCGGAGGCGGCCGGCTGCGCTGCCTCGACCGTGGCTGCCGCATCCATCGCGCTTCCGTCGGCCGGGCCGTCGGCCCCGTCGCGGCGGCGCCTGATCGCCTCGTAAGCGGCGAGCGTCGCCGGCTCCGGCTTTACGCCGAGGTCGTGGGACAGCCGGCGCCGCAGCGCTTCATAGACGCCGAGCGCGGCAGTCGACTGGCCGCGGTCGGCGAGAATCTGCATGAGCGTGCGGCAGGCTTTCTCGTGGTGAGGGTCGAGCAGCAGAAGCTGCCGCGCGATGGTGGCACCGCGCTCGCGCTCGCGGGTGGACAGCGAGCGCGACAGGGCGCCGGCCATGGCTTCCGTCGCCAGATGGCGCAGCCTTTGCCGCTCCATCAGCAGCCACTCCTCGAAACTGGGGTCGGTCGCCTCGATCCCCTCCAGCAGATCGCCGCGGTAGAGGTCGATGGCGCGGTCGATGCCCTGCGGGGTGCCTTCTTCCAGCAGTTTGTGGAATTCGACGGCGTCGACGACGACGAAACCGCTGTCGGCGAGCTTCACCGACTGGCGGTCGGAGACGATGGCGTCTGTGCCGTTGCAGGTCAGATTGCGGCGCAGGTGCCAGACCGCCTGCTTGAGGCTGTCACGGGCCTGCCGGTCGCTACGGCCGCCCCACAGCATCGTCGCCAGATGGGAGCGCGGAATCGCGTTGCCGAGCGAGACAGCCAGATAGCCGAGCAGTGCCCGCGCCTTGTAGCCGGAGATCGCTATCTCGGCGCCGTCGGCGTCGCGAACCTGCAGGCGGCCGAGCAGGGAGATGGCGATGGCGCTGCGGCGATCCTCGCCCGCTCCCTGCATCCCCGAAGGCATTACCCCTGATGCGCCTGCGGCCCGAATTAACGGAGTTTTTCTGCTCCCCATGACCGCAGATTTACGCAGTGCCGCCATGCTCGATCCTCGCAGATACCAATGTCCGCACTCGATCGCCAAAGGAGATTATCGTGATGCACTTCTACCTGGAAGGCTATGCCGAGGTGCTCCATCTGGTGACGACTTCGCGCGGCCTGCGCCGGCTCTGGCGCTCGATGAAGGCACTCGTCTGGAACCGGCCTCAACCGTAGGCGCCGCTTCCGACTCATCGCCGCGACAGGACAGTTTCCCGAAAGGCGAGGAATCGCGCCGTGACTAAACCCACAGCCTATGCCGGCTCGCTTTCCTCATGAAGTCGATGAAGGCACCGGCCGGCCGCTGCCGCGCTGGTCAGCGACCCTTGTTGCTCACAAGGCCTTGCTGAAGATCGCCTTGCCGTCGCCGGGGCGGTAGAAGTCCGGCAGCTCGGCGGTCAAGGAGAAGCCCGCCGCCCCATAGAAGGCGCGCGTCGGCGCATAGCGCTCGCTGGTCGAGGTGTCGATGTAGATGCGCTGAGCGCCGGCGCGGCGCATGGCGGCCTCGGCGCGGGCCAGGATCCGGTGGCCGAAGCCGCGCCCCTGGCGGTCGGGATGCACGGCGATCCAGTAGAGGTCGTGGCTGGTGACCGACCCGGGAATAGGGCCGTAGCAGGCATAGCCGAGCAGGCTGCCGTTCTCCTCCAGCAGCACGAACTCGTAGCCTGAGGCGCGACCCTTGGCGACGCGCTCTTGCACCAGTTCCTCGGCGATGGCGATCTCTTCGGCGCTGAACATGCCGGTCGCCGCGACCAGGTCGCGCACGCGCGCGGCATCCTCCGGCTTCACCGCCTCGCGCCAGACCTGCCCCCTGGCGGCGGCGCCTCTGGCGGTGGACCGGCCGTTGGTGCCGGCTTTCGGCCGCGCCGGGCGCTTGTCGCGGGACGCGCCCTCCACGAGGCCGCTGAAGAAATGGCGCGCGTTCACGCCCAGGGTGCGGATGCGATAGCCGCCTTCCTGGATCACGACGGTGGGATAGCCGGCGGCGCCGATCAAGGCGCCGATACGGTGGAAGTCGCCGGCCCGGTTGGACCAGGTGCCGGTCGGATCGCCGCGCGCGGTGTCGAGGCCGAAGGCGACGACGAGATGGGCCGGATCGTGTCGCTCGATGCGGGCGAGCGCCACTCTCAGCGCATCGCGGTACTGCTCCGGCGTGATGCTCTCCGGCAGCGGGATGTTCACGTTGTAGCCGGCGCCCTTGCCACGCCCGCTCTCGGTGCGGAAGCCGGTGAAGTAGGGGTAGGCGAAGGCCGGCGCGCCGTGGATCGACACCGTCAGCACGTCGTCGCGCTCGTAGAAGATGTCCTGCTGTCCGTTGCCGTGGTGATAGTCGATATCGAGAATCGCCACCCTGCCATAGTGCGACAGGAAGTTGGCGGCGATCGCGGAATTGCTGAGGTAGCAGAAGCCGCCGAAGCTGCGCCGCTCGGCATGGTGGCCGGGCGGGCGCACCAGGGCATAGGCGAGCGGCGCGCCGTTCAGCACCTCTTCCGCTGCCGTCAGCGCGCAGTCGACGGCCTGGCGCGCGGCCGGCCAGGCGTTGCGGTTCAGCGGCGTGAAGGTATCGATGCACCAGTAGCCGGCCAGCACCGAGCGCTCTTTCGGCTTGCGCTGCGGGTTGCGGATCGGAAAGACGTAGGGATAGATCGAGCGCTTCAGCGGCGCCTCGGCGCAGGCGCGCTGAATATAGTCGACGAGGCCGGCGTCGTGCACCTCGCGGATGAAGCGGTCGGGGAAGCGGCGCACCGGCAGCCGGCGGAAGAAGTCGGTCTTGTCGAGCTCGCCGAGGATGGCGCCGACCCGCACCGGCGCCTCCACATAGCCGCGATCGTGCACGTGGTGGATGTCGTGCTTGTCGTTGACCACCAGGGCGACCTGCGGGCGCCCGGCCGACGCCGGCAGCGGTGCGGCGATCTGCTCGCTCTTCAGATAGCGCGGCGCGCGCAGGCGGTAGCCGTTCGGCTTCACCGAAGCGACCACCTTCTCCACGTACTCCGGCGGGCAGACCGCGGCGTAGTTGCGCTCGAGGATGGCACGGATGATGCGCCGCAGCCGCAGCGGCGGCGGCAGTGCGTGGCGGCCGAGGCCGTCGAACACCAGATAGGGCATATCGGTGTCGCCGGGGCGGATCGGCAGATCGTAGGCGATGCCGTGGATCGGAAAGGCGCCGTAGCGCTCGTAGAACTTCAGGCGCTGGGCGTTCTGCCGGCGCACCTTGGGGTCCGGACTCTTGTCCGGATCGTCCGGCAGGCACTCGAAATAGAGGCCGGCAGCGCCAAGTTCCTCGGCCTCTTCGCGAACGCGGTCGTAGAGGGCGCCGCCGATGCCGCTGCCGGCGCGTCCGCCCGGCGCCACGGAGATCACTTCCAGGTAGGAGAAGGCGAGGTCGGGGTCGTGCTGCAGCAGCGCCAGCGCCTTCACGTGGCCGCGCGCGTCCTCGGCCACCAGCAGCTTGGCGACGAAGCGGTGCTTGAAGGGGTTTCTGAGCTGATCGGGCAGCCGCGCCACCTCGCTCGCTGGCATGCCGGGAAACTGGGCGCCGATGATAGCCTGCGCTTCCTCCAGCGCCGAGCGGTTGGCCGGCGTGTGGCTGTCGGAGATCTTGCGGATACGCAGCATCAACGGGCTCCGGGCATCACGAGGCTGCGGGAATCAGGCGGCTTCCCGGCGGCGTCCCTTGGCGGCCGCGACGATGCCGCTGACGACGGCGTCGTAGTCAAGACCGGCGCGCGCCGCGGCGGCGGCGAAGCCGGCGTCGGGGGCGAGGCAGGGATTGAGATTGACCTCGAGGATGGTCGGCCGCCCGGCGGCGTCGACCCGGAAGTCGACGCGCGCATAGCCGGCGAGCCCGAACAGGTGCCAGGCGTCCAGCGCGAGCCGGCTGAGCTCGGCCGCCAGCGCGGCATCGTCCGCCGCCAGGTCGAAGCGGCGCGGCGTATTGGCGTAGGCATCGCTCTCCGGCGCCCACTTCGCCTCGTAGTCGACGATACGCGGTCGGCCGGGCGGGAAATCGACGAAGAGGATCTCGGCGACCGGCAGCACGCGCGGGCCGCCGGCGGTTTCCAGAACGGAGAGATTGAACTCGCGGCCGTCGATGAAGGCCTCGGCGAAGAACGGCCGGCCGAAGCGCTGCTGGCGGGCGGCGATCTCGCGCCGCGCTTCCGCCGCCGGCACTACGGAGGCCGCATCGAGGCCGAGCGAGGCGTGCTCGGTATCCGACTTCACGATCACCTGCTCGCCCGCCGCAAAGCCGCTGCCGTCGCTCGACCAGCGCGGTGTCGGCAGTCCTACCGAGTCCAGCAGTCGCTTGGCCGCGGTCTTGGTGAGGGTCAGGTGGTGGGCGGCGAGGCCGCTGCCGGTGTAGGGCAGGCCGAAGTGATCGAACGCGGCCGGAGCGAGCTGCGCGAGGGCGGAGTCGCCGTCCAGCGCCTCGACCAGGTTGAACACCAGCGCCGGGCGCGCGGCCGTCAGCCGCGTCAGGACCGAAAGGTCGAGGCCGAGGTGCAGGATCTCGCTGTCATAGCCGAGCCGCTGCAAGGCTGCCGAGACGGCCTCCGCGGTGACGATGGTATCCGTCTCGTCCGGGCGGTCTGCCGCTGCCCCGTGCAGGACCGGCAGATAGCGGCTGCGGGTCATGCCGGGATGCGCCGCCGTCGCCTGGTCTGCGTGAGGCCCACGCCGGTGCGCAGCTTGGCCGCCTGCAGGATCTCGCCGATCAGCCGCTCGTAGGGCAGGCCGGCGAGCGCCGCCAGGATCGGCAGGTCGGAGTGGGTCGGATGCAGACCGGCCAGCGGGTTCACTTCGAGGAACTGCGGCACGCCGTCGGAGTCCGAGCGCAGGTCGAGGCGGCCGCCGTCGCGGCAGCCGAGGGTGCGATAGGCGGCCAGCGCCGTGGCGGCGGCAGCCTGTGCCTCGGCATCGTCGGCCAGACGGTACTCGACGCGCGACTCGCAGAGCTCCTTGTTCTCGAAGGAGTAGATCTCCGGGTCGGCATTCTGCAGCAGCACGATCTCCATCGCCGCGACCACCCGTGCGGTCGGGCCGTTGCCGACCACGCCGACGGTGAACTCGCGGCCGGGCAGGAAGGTCTCGGCGATGGCCGGCTGATGGAAGCGCGCGCGCAGCGAGCGGGCGGCGGCGACCAGGGCCTTGCGGTCGGTCACCTTGGAGGCGCGTTCGCAGCCTTTGCCGGTGCCCTCCGCCAGCGGTTTCACGAACAGCGGGTACGGCAGCGGACAGGCGCGCGCGTCGGCATCGGACTCGATGACCGCGAAGGGCGCCGTCGGCAGGCCGGCCTCGCGCACCAGGCGCTTGGCGACTGCCTTGTCCAGCGTCACCGACAGGGTCAGCGGATCGGAGAAGACGTAGGGGACGTTATAGGCCTCGAGCAGCGCCGGCACCTGGGCCTCGCGGTTGCGCCCCGCAAGTCCCTCGCAGATGTTGAAGACGAGGTCCCAGCTTTCGCCGGCGACGAGACGGCCGGCGAGGCTGCGGATGTGGCCAATGCGCTCCACACGGCAGCCGTTGGCGGTCAGCGCGTGCTCCAGGGCGTCGATGGTCTCCGGCGAGTCGAACTCCGCCAGGGCCGTTTCGGAGAACCCGCCGAGGGCCAGATAGTCGTCGCGCAGGTCATAGGTCAAGCCGACGCGCATCGGCGGGCCTCCCCGCTCTTCGAGCGGCGTTTCTTGCCGGCCCCCGTCTTGCCGACGGCCGTCTTGTCGGCACCGATCTGGCCGCCGGGATCGGGATAGCGATAGACACCGCCTTCGAAGTTGCGCAGCAGCAGGTCGTCGCCGTCGCGCCCGACGATGTAGTCGGGCAGCAGGGGGATCTTGCCGCCGCCCTTGGGCGCGTCGATCACGTACTGCGGCACGGCATAGCCGGTGGTGTGGCCGCGCAGGCCCTCGATGATCTCGATGCCCTTCTCGACCGGGGTGCGGAAGTGGGACGAGCCGGTGATCGGGTCGCACTGGTAGAGGTAGTAGGGCTTCACCCGGCGCATCAGCAGGCCGTGCACCATGGCCTTCATGGTGTCGACCGTGTCGTTGATGCCCTTCAGCAGCACAGTCTGGCTGCCCAGCGGGATGCCGGCGTCGGCCAGCCGGGTGTACGCCTCGGTCGCCTCCGGGGTCAGCTCCTTGGGATGGGTCACGTGTATGCTCATCCACAGCGGATGGTGCTTGCGCAGCATCCGGGTCAGCCCGCGGGTGATGCGCATCGGCAACACCGTCGGCACCTTGGTGCCGAGGCGGATGAACTCGACGTGCTTGATCCGGCGGAGGCGGCCGAGCAGGTAGTCGAGCTTCTCGTCGGCGATGGTCAGGGGGTCGCCGCCGGACAGCAGCACGTCGCGGATCTCCGGGTGCGCCTCGATGTAGCCGAGAGCCTGCTCCCACTGCCGGGTCGAGAACTGGTACTCGCCGCCGGCCTCGCCCACCATGCGCGAGCGGGTGCAGTAGCGGCAGTAGGTCGAGCAGAAGCCGGTGGTGAGGAAGAGGACGCGGTCCGGGTAGCGATGCACCAGGCCGGGCGTCTTGGTGTCGTGGTCCTCGCCCAGGGGATCGTCAGCCTCGCCGGGCGTACGCAGGTACTCCTGGCCGACCGGGATGTGCGTGCGGCGCAGCGGCTCCTCGGCGTCGTCGCGGCTCATCAGACTGGCGTAGTAGGGCGTGATGCCGACCGGCAGCGAGCCCTTGTGGCGAGAGATGGCGCTGTGCTCGTCGTCGGAGAGCTGGAAGATCCGCTCCAGGTGGGCCAGCGAGCGGATGCGATTGCGCAGTTGCCAGCGCCAGTCGTTCCATTCCTCGGGCGTGGCCTCGGGGAAGAAGCGGCGCCGGAAGGCGCGGGTGTCCGCACCCTGCGGGAAGCGCTCGGTCCGCTGGCGCGCCTCGAACGGCCGCACGAGCTGCCCTTCCCCCGGGCGCAATTCGGGCGGCCAGGGAGCCGTGGAAGTCAGCGATATCGATTTGAGGGGATCGGAAGTCGGTTCGGAGCCCGAACCGGGAGGCTCCGAAGGGGGAGCCTGAAGATCGTCCATGTCCTGGTCAATCCAAAAGTCACGGGGGTCGTCGCGCGAAGATCGTCGATTCTGACACCACACCGTTGACGGAGAATCTAATTGATCAACTCGCAAACCTTTTCAAGAGGTATTTTGACAACGATCGGTAAACGTCGCCGGTTATGATCGGGCGCAAGCGACAGGAGGCGAGGAGGAACCATGAAGACCTGGCAGATACAGACGACGGATGGCATCGACGGCCTGGAGCAGGCGCGCCTGGATCTGCCGGATCCCGGGCCGGGTGAGGTGCGCGTGCGCCTGCGTGCCAATGCGATCAACTACCGTGACCTCTCTGTGATCGGCGACCCGGCCGGCCGCAACATCGCGCTGCCGCGCATCCCCAACTCCGACGGCGCGGGCGAGGTGCTGGCGGTCGGCGCCGGTGTCACCGAGTTCGCTGTCGGCGACCGGGTCGCGAGCTGCTTCTTCCAGAACTGGACCGACGGCCCCTGCACGGCAGAGGCCATGGCCTCGGCGCTGGGCGGCGAGCTCGACGGCGTGCTGGCCGAGGAGGCGAACCTGAAGGAAGCGGGACTGGTGAAGGTCCCCGACCACCTGAGCTTCGCCGAGGCGGCAACGCTGCCCTGCGCCGGGCTGACGGCCTGGCGCGCCCTGGTCGACGTCGGACGGCTGAAGGCTGGCGACACGGTGCTGCTGTTGGGCACCGGCGGCGTTTCCATCTTCGCCCTGCAGTTCGCCACCCTGATGGGCGCCCGCACCATCGTCACCTCGTCGAGCGACGAGAAGCTGGAGCGGGCCCGCGCGCTCGGCGCCTGGCAGACCGTGAACTACCGGCGAACGCCGGATTGGGAGAAGGCGGTGTTGGAGATGACCGAGGGGCGCGGCGTCGACCTGACGGTGGAGGTCGGCGGCGCCGGCACGCTGGAGAAGTCCATCGCCGCCACCCGCATCGCCGGCACCATCGGCTTCATCGGCGTGCTGGCCGGCGGCACCGTGAACCCGCTGCCGATCATGAGAAAGTCCCTGACCCTGCAGGGCATCTACGTCGGCTCGCGCAACCTCTTCCGCGCCATGAATCGCGCCGTCGCGGCCGCCGGCCTGCGTCCGGTGATCGACCGCAGCTTCGCCTTCGACGCGGCACCGGAGGCCTATCGGGCCATGAAGGCGGCGGGGCACTTCGGCAAGCTGGTGATCGAGATCTAGATCGGATCATTGTCAGGCGGAACCGCGGCGCGGTTCCACCTAACAATGTGAATCCGATCTACTTCAAAAGGGTAGAGCAGATTCACAGGGTCGGTGGATCGCCTCCGGCGATTCCATCCGACCCTGATCTGCTCTAGGCCCTGCCCGCTGCCGGCGACCGAGAGGAATTAGCGGCGGGGGCTTTCGCGCGGCTCAGCCGTCCGCCAGCTTGGCGGTCTTGTCCCTCAGCGCCCGGGTGACGCCGTCGATGCCGAGCTTTTTGAAGAGGCCGTCATATTCGGCACGGCGGCTGGCGAGCTCGGAGGCGCTGCCGCCGAGGATGGTGTCGACGATGCGCCAGTTGGTGCCGTTCCCGTCCGGCCGTGTCAGATAGTTGATCGCCACCGGCTCCCCATCGCTTCTCACGATCTGGTTCTCCACCAGGACGGCACCGCGCCGCGCCGGCTGCTCGCCGAGCACCTCGAAGCGTTCGCCCTCGTAGCCGTCGAAGCGGCTGGCGAAAACACCGATGCTGTAGTCCGTGAAGGCGTCGATAAAGGCTTGCTGCTGGGCGTCACTGACGCCGCTCCAGTGCCCACCGATCACGACGCGCGCCATGGCCGGAAAATCGAAAGTCTCTCGAAGGACGGGGGCCAGCGCCTCATAGCGGCCCCGGTAGCCGAGTTCGTCGGCGTTCTTCATCGACTCCAGCAAGGCCACGTTCAGCCGCTCGACCGTCGCCACGGGGGTCTCGCCGGCCCGGGCGGCGGGCGCGGCGAAAAGCTGGGCGGCGAGCAGGAGGGCTGTCAGGCAAAGGCGCGTCATGGGCAGTCCTTTTGGGCGCTCCTTGGCAGGCTGGCTCTGAACAGATGTACCCGGCGAGGGCCTTGCACAAGCGCTTTCGGCGCCCGGCGGCACAAGACCCCAAACTTTCGGGGGTGGTGTTGCGACCCGAAATCATTAGACTGTGCGCGGACTTGGGGTCCCCACAAACGACGTTCCCCTCGCACCTCTCGGAGAGGCATCTTGGCTGTCCCCCTCATTCAGCAGCTCCGCGTGGGCGCCTATATCATGAAGCAGCGGTTCCGCGGCAACAGCCGCTATCCGCTGGTGCTCATGCTCGAGCCGCTGTTCCGCTGCAACCTCGCCTGCCCAGGCTGCGGCAAGATCGACTATCCCGACGAGATCCTGAACCGTCGCCTGTCGGTTGCCGAATGCATCGAGGCGGTGGAGGAGAGCGGCGCGCCGATCGTCTCGATCCCCGGCGGCGAGCCGCTGATCCACAAGGAGATGCCGCAGATCGTCGCCGAGCTGGTGAAGCGCAAGCGCTTCGTCTACCTCTGCACCAACGCGCTGTTGCTGGAGAAGAAGATCGACCTCTTCAAGCCCAGCCAGTACCTGACCTTCTCGATCCACCTCGACGGCCTGGAAGAGCATCATGACCGCGCGGTGAACCAGAAGGGCGTGTTCAAGCGCGCCGTGAAGGCCATCGAACTGGCGCGGGACCGCGGCTTCCGCGTCAACGTGAACTGCACCCTGTTCAACAACGCCGAGGCGGAGGAGGTTGGCGAGTTCCTGGATTTCGCCCGCGATCTCGGCGTCGAGGGGGTCACCATCTCGCCGGGCTACGCCTACGAGCGGGCGCCCGACCAGGAGCACTTCCTCAACCGTCGCCAGACCAAGGAGCTGTTCCGCGACGTCTTTCGCCGCGGCAAGGGCCGCAAGTGGCGCTTCTCGCAGTCGAGCCTGTTCCTCGACTTCCTGGCCGGCAACCAGGCCTACGAATGCACGCCCTGGAGCAACCCCACGCGCAACGTGTTCGGCTGGCAGCGGCCCTGCTACCTGCTGAACGAGGGCTACGCGCCGAGTTTCAAGGCGCTGATGGAAGAGACGGCCTGGGACAGCTACGGCACCGGCAACTACGAGAAGTGCGCCAACTGCATGGTGCACTGCGGCTACGAGGGGACGGCCGTCGCCGACACCGTGGCCAATCCGCTGAAGGCGCTGAAGGTGGCGTTGAAGGGTGTCGGCACCGAGGGCGAGATGGCGCCGGAGATCGACCTCTCGAAGCAGCGCCCGGCGGTTTATGCCTTCGAGGACTTCGTCGCCGAGGCCGTCAAGCAGAAGCCGGCAAAGGAAGCCTGCGGCAGATCGCCGTCAGAAGCCGCCGAATAGCGCGTCCTTCATCGGGTCGAGGCGACGCAGGCTGGCGAGCGCGAGGTTGCTGCGGCGCGCAAGCCTGAGCGTCGCCGGAATCTGCGTGGGGTTCTTCAGCATGGCCGCCAGGGTGCGGCCGACGGCAGGCATGCCGTCCGGCTTCACCGCATGCTCCACCAGGGCAGGAAGCGCGTCGTCAGCGCGGTCGGCCACCGCCCGCACGGCGAGGAAGGGCAGGCCCGCCTCGGCGGCGACGGTGGCGACGGCGCCGGATTCCATGTCGACCGCAAGGCAGCCGCTGTCGCGGTGCGCCGCCTGCTTGTCCGCCGCATCGCGCAGGACGCGGGACGTGCCAAGCAGTGCGCCACTGCGGTGGGTAAGGCCAGCCTCGCTCAGCCGGGCTGCCAGCGTCCGGTGCCAATCGCCGTTGCAGGGATAGTCTCGGCCGTCGGAGCCACGCACAGTCTCGGCGACAATGAGCTCGCCGCAGTCGAGATCGGGCACCAGCGCGCCGGCGATGCCGAAGCTCAAGAGCGCCTTGACACCCTCCTCGACCAGCTCGCGCGCCAGCGCGGCGGCGCGCATACCGCTGGCGCCGGCGCAGACGACACGCACGGACAGCGCATCCTGGCCGACCAGGGCGCTCGCGACGATGACCTCCGAGGCGAGCCCGGTGACGACACCGGCCCTGGCGCCGATCCGGCTAACGTGTGCACACATCTCTGTCGTTGACTCAGGCCGTCATCCCGGCCAAGCGAGCGGCAGCGAGCGCGAGCCGGGATCCAGGGACAAGGGTTCGAGCGGTGGCTCTGGACCCTCGGCTCAAGGCCGAGGGTAACGATAAGCGTTGGTGGCGCCGTTGGTGCGATCGCTGCAACCGATGTGCGCACACGCTAGGGCCGGCCCTGGGAGAGTCCACGTCCTTACATGCCGTGGCTGACGCGGCGCTTGTTGCTGCGCCGCAGGTTGCGGTAGCGCGCGAGCGCCCAGAGCGGGAAGTAGGCGCTGTAGCCGTGGTACTTCAGATAGAAAACCCGCGGGAAGCCGTTGCCGGTCCAGTAGTCCTCGGCCCAGCGCGCGCCCTCTCGCGGCTGCTGCTGCAGGAAGGCGATACCGCGGCGCACAGCGTCGCTGTCGACCTCGCCGGCGGCCATCAGGCCGAGCAGCGCCCAGGCGGTCTGCGAGGCGGTCGAGGCCTTGGCTTCGCTGCGCCGTTCCGCCCAGTAGGTGGCGCAGTCCTCGCCCCAGCCGCCGTCGGGCTGCTGGCGGCTCTCCAGCCAGGCCACCGCCTTGCGGACGTGGGGCGCCGAGGGATCCTCGCCGCAGGCGTTGAAGGCGCAGAGCGCCGACCAGGTGCCGTAGACGTAGTTCACGCCCCAGCGGCCGTACCACGAGCCATCGGCCTCCTGCTCGCGGCACAGGTAGTCGAGGCCGCGGCGCACCACGGTGTGGTCTCGCCCGTAGCCGAGCTGCGCCAGCATCGAGAGGCAGCGCGCCGAGACGTCTGCTGTCGGCGGGTCGAGGAGCGCGCCGTGGTCGGCGAAGGGGATGTGGTTCAGGTACTCGAAGGCATTGTCGGCGTCGAAGGCGCCCCAGCCGCCGTTGCGGCTCTGCATGGCGATGATCCACTTGGCCGCACGCTCCATCGCCGGCTTGCTGACCGCGGAGCCGGCGCGGTCCATCGCCATCACCACGACCGCGGAGTCGTCGACATCGGGATAGTGGGCGTTGTTGTACTGGAAAGGCCAGCCGCCGATCGGCGCGTCGGCGCGCCGCCAGGCCCAGTCGCCGCGCACCTCGGTGATCTCGCGCGCGAGCAGCCAGTCGAAGGCACGGGTGAAGCTGTCGCTGTTGCCCGGTTCGCCCGCCTCCAGCATGGCATGGGCGGCCAGGCAGGTGTCCCAGATCGGCGACAGGCAGGGCTGGCAGGTGACGGTGTCCGCGTCGCGTTGGAACAGCAGGCGGTCGATCGCCTCGCGGGTCAGCCGGTAGTCGGGATCGTTCCAGTCGTAGCCCAGCACGTGGAAGGCCATGGCGGCATTGGCCATGGCAGGGAAGATGCCGCCCAGGCCGTCCTCGCCGTTGAGGCGCTCCTTCACGAAGTCCATGGCGGTCTCGATCGCCTTCTGGCGCCTGCCGCGCGGGCGCAGCGGATCGCTGAGCCGCAGCACCCGGTCGATGCCGGCGAAGATGGCGCCGAGCGGACTGCCGCTGGCGTTCATGTTGTAGGTCTCGCGCGCCGGGTCGTCGCGGAACAGCTCGCGGATCGACACGCCGCGCGGATTGGCCGCCCGCGGCTTGCGATCCATGACCACCAGCAGCGGCGCGATCACCGTGCGCGACCAGTACGACACCTTCGACAGATGGAAGGGGAACCAGCGCGGCAGCAGCATGATCTCGACCGGCATCTCCGGCACCGCACGCCACGGCACCTGCCCGAAGAGGGCGAGGGCGATGCGGGTGAAGACGTTGCTCTGGGCAGCGCCGCCGGCGGCCAGGATGGCGGCGCGGGCGCGCTCCATGTGTGCCGCCTCGGGGTCGTCGCCGGCCAGCTTCAGGGCGAAGTAGGCCTTCACGCTGGCGCTCAGGTCCATGTCGCCGTCATGGAACAGCGGCCAGCCGCCGTGGCCGCCCTGGATGGCGCGCAGGTGGTTGGCGATCTTGGGCTCGATCGCGCGGAACGTCGGCGTGTCGACCTGGCCCAGGAAATGCTGCAGGAAGATGTATTCCGCCGGGATGGTGGCGTCGGCTTCCAGCTCGAACAGCCAGTGGCCGTCGGCGCGCTGCTCGGCTTTCAAGGCCGCGCGCATCTCGCCGACCAGCGCGTCGACGGCGTCGAGGTCGGGAAGCGGAGCGGCAACAGGGGCGGGCGCAGGGTCCCGGTCTCTGGCTACGGTACTGCTTGTCATTGTGCCTTCAGGCGGCAAGGCCTCTTGAGGTGGATGTCGGATCCCCGGCGACTTCCGTTCAGCGTCTTTCCGTCCCCCGCCCCGCCTTCGATTCGGCGGATTCCGTGAGAATACTGACCAAGCAGCGGCGCTCTTGCAAGCCCTGCCGCCAGCGCGGATGCCGGCCTCAGGCGAGCGCCGTTGCCGCAGCGGCGCCGGAGCGCACCGCCGACTCGATGGTGGCGGGATAGCCGGTGTCAATCCAGTCGCCGGCCAGCGCCAGGTTGCTCCACCTGGTGCGCACGCCCGGCCGCAGGCGCAGCGCCGCTGGGGTCTGCGCCAGAGTGGCCCGCTTCTCCTTGACGATGCGGACGACCGGCTGATCGGAAGCGCCCGGCGTCGGATCGAGGCCGAGCGCCCGGGCGGTGTCGCGCCACATGAGGGTGGCGATCTCCTCGGCGGGGCGCTCGGCGAGATCGCCGGCCGCGCTGACCGTGAGGCTGACGATGTCGTCGCGCAGGAACAGCCAGTCGGCGGCGCCGCCCACCAGCCCGAGCAGCGGCAGGT
This sequence comes from Kiloniellaceae bacterium, assembly GCA_036570545.1. GTDB lineage: Bacteria > Pseudomonadota > Alphaproteobacteria > Kiloniellales > Kiloniellaceae > Pelagibius. The sequence goes on along the minus strand of DATCXZ010000102.1, from coordinate 37 downwards.
CCGGCGGCAGGCGGCGCGTCGGTCGGACGCCTTCTGG
>DATCXZ010000101.1:0-12437 GCA_036570545.1 Kiloniellaceae bacterium | reverse complement strand
GGCCGCGAGGGTGCGCTCGCTGACGGCGATCCAGCGCTGCCCCGCCGGATGGCGCTCAGCGGTATAGCCCGCCAGGTCGTCACCGGCCTCGTCGCCGGCGAAGCGCCGGGCGAAGGCGCAGGCGTCCTCGATGCCGAGGTTCATGCCGCGCCCGCCCACCGGCGAGTGCACGTGCGCCGCGTCGCCGCCGAGGAACGCGCGGCCGGCCTGGTAGGTCGGCGCCTGCTTCACAGGAATGTGGAAGCGGTCGCTGCGCAGCCGGCGGGCGACGCGGTAGCTGCCGGGAATGCGTGCCAGGGCATCGGGCGTGTTGGAGATGGCGCGGAAGCGGCCCGGGCCGATGGGAATGATGAAGCCGACATCGCCGTCGTCGCGCAGGAAGAGGTGCGCGACGCCCGGCTCGTGGGGCCACTCGGCCAGTTCGGCATCGGCGATGCTCCATTCGCGCCGGTGAACGTAGCCCTCGAAGGCAATGTCGAGGCCGTCGCGCACCCGGCTGTGCACGCCGTCGGCGCCGTAGACGAAATCATACTCGGCCTCCTCTCGGCCGCCCGGCCCCTCCAGCACGACCTCGACGCGCTCGCCCACCGCTTTCAGGTCAGCGAGCGCGGTGCGGCGCTCGACGGTCGCACCGAGCCCGGTGAGAATCTCGGCGAGAATTGCCTCGGTCTCGCTCTGCGGCAAGGCGAGCAGGAAATTGAAGCGGTGCCGCAAGGCGGAGAAGCGGAGGGCGCCGAGCGTGCGGCCCGCAAAGTGGATGCAGCCGTGCGGAATGCGCAGGCCCTCGGCCAGCAGGCGCCCGGTGGCGCCGGACGGCTCGAGCAGCTCCAGGCTGCGCGCCGAGATGCCGACAGCCTTGCTGAGCGGCGTTGGCCCGTCGTTGCGGTCGACGATGCGCGGGCGATAGCCGCGCCGCGCCAACTCGACCGCCGCGGTGAGGCCGGTCGGCCCGGCGCCGACGACGAGGATGCGGGGACGCTGGCTCATGGGGCGACTCCTGGCATGTCAGGAGGCTTCAAGAATGTCGGCCAAAGGTCAAGCCTCCAAGATTTCGCCGTTGCAATCCACGGATGGACGCAGGAGGGTTGCCCCTCAAAGAGGTAGCAACAGGTCGACTGCAGCAGGGAGGCGCGCTTGGCGGGCAGGATCTACGTCGGCATCGGCGGCTGGACTTTCGAGCCCTGGCGCGGCGTCTTCTATCCCGAGGGGCTGACGCAGAAGCGCGAGCTGGAGTTCGCCAGCCGCGCGCTCACCTCCATCGAGATCAACGGCACCTACTACTCCACCTTCAAGCCGGCGAGCTGGCAGAAGTGGCATGACGAGACGCCGGCGGGCTTCGTGTTCTCGGTGAAGGCCTCGCGCTACTGCACCAACCGGCGCGAGCTCGCCGCCGCCGGCGAATCCATCGAGCGCTTCGCCGGCCAGGGCCTCGCCGAGCTGGGCGAGCGCCTGGGGCCGGTGAACTGGCAGTTCATGGAGACCAAGAAGTTCGACGCCGAGGACATGGACGCCTTCCTGACGCTGCTGCCCCGCGAAGTCGGCGGCCTGCCGCTGCGCCATGCGCTGGAGGTGCGCCACCCGAGCTTCCAGGACCCGCGCTTCGTGGAGCTGGCGCGCCGCCACAAGGTCGCCATCGTCTATGCCGACCACGAGCGCTTCCCGCGGATCGACGAGCCCACGGCGGACTTCACCTACGCCCGCCTCATGGCCACGCGCGAGGACGAGGAAACCGGCTACAGCACGAAGGAGCTGGACCGCTGGGCCAAGCTGGCGAAGGCCTGGGGCAAGCGCGGCGACGCCTTCGTCTATGTCATCTCCGGCGCCAAGATCCGCAATCCTGCCGCCGCCCAGGCGCTCATCGAGCGGCTGGGGGGTCGGCCGGAAACATAACCGCTCAACCTCACCCCACGCGCCCATGACATTCGACCAGGCTGCCATAAGCGCGATCCTCGTCTGCACGCTCGTCCTCTTTGTATGGGGACGCTGGCGTTACGACGTGGTTGCGATGCTCTCGCTGATGACCGCCGTTGGGTTCGGCGTCGTCGATCCTGACGCCGCTTTCGCCGGTCTCGGCAATGCGGCCGTCGTCACCGTAGCGGCCGTGCTGGCCATCAGCCACGCACTCGGCCGGTCCGGCGTCGTCGACCTCGTGGGCGATCGCGTCATGGCGCTTGCCCGCAATCCTTTCGGGCAGATGGTCAGTCTTTGCCTCCTCGGTGCCTTCTTGTCCGGCTTCATGAACAATGTCGGCGCGCTGGCGCTGCTGATGCCAGTGGCGATATCTGCCGCGAAGGCGTCCGGGTACTCGGCGTCCCGGCTGCTGATGCCGCTGTCATTCGCAACGCTGCTCGGGGGCATGCTGACGTTGATCGGCACCCCGCCGAACCTGCTGATCTCTCAGTTTCGCGCGCAGGCCCTCGGCGAGCGCTTCAGCATGTTCGACTTCACGCCGGTTGGCCTGGCCATCGCTCTGGCCGGCGTCGCCTTCATCGTCACGATCGGTTGGCGCCTGATTCCAAAAGACCGTCAAGGCAAGGCGGCGGAACAGGAAAGCTTCGAAGTCACGGACTACAGTACCGAGCTGCGCGTTGGCGACGACAGCGCCATCGTCGGCAAGACGGTCGCCGAGATCGAACGGGAATCGGACGGCGCGATTACCGTCATCGGCATTGTGCGCAGCGAGCGCCGGCTGATCGGCCGCCTGCTATACGAGTCGATCAGGGCCGGTGACGTGCTCATGGTGCAAAGCGACTCCGAGACTCTGCAAAAGCTCGTGAAAGGGCAGAAGCTTGAACTCGCGGAGCGCGACACCGAGAGCGAGACCGAGACCGAGAAACGCGCCGCCGCAGAGGAGCTGACGGTCGCCGAGGCCGTGATCAAGCCGGCCTCGTGGGTCAAGGGTCGGACCGCGGCGACCCTCGAGCTCCGGCGTCACTGGGAGATCAACCTGCTTGCTCTGTCCCGGCAGGGCCGCCCGATCGACGGCCGGCTGCGCGATGTCCGCCTCGAGGCCGGCGATGTCCTGCTGCTCGAGGGTGACGAGAAGGATCTCAACGAGGCGATGGGAAGCCTCGGCTTTCTGCCGCTCGCAAATCGGAAGCTGATATTCGAGCCTCGTCGCCTTCTCGTCCCGGTGTCGCTCTTCGCCGCCGCCATTGCCGCCACTTCGTTCGGACTGGTTTCGTCTTCGATTGCCTTTACTGCCACCGTGGTGGTGCTGGTCCTCGTCAACGCCCTGCGCCCCGGCGAGGTGTACGATGCGATCGACTGGTCCGTGATCGTCTTGCTCGCCGCGATGATCCCTTTCGGCGAGGCGCTTCAGAATACCGGCACGGCGCAGCTCGTCGCAGACGGGGTCGTCGCGCTTGCCGGCACGCTGCCGGCGCTGGCGCTCCTCGGCATCGTCCTGGTCGCCACGATGGCGGCAACGCCAGTCCTCAACAATGCGGCAACGGTGGTGATCATGGCGCCGATCGCGCTGGCGATCGCCGAACGAACCGGCTTGAACGCCGATCCTTTTCTGATTGCCGTCGCCGTTGGCGCTTCCTGCGACTTCTTGACTCCGTTCGGCCACCACAACAATACGATCATCATGGGGCCGGGCGGCTACCGCTTCACCGACTTCGCCCGCATGGGCGCGCCGCTGGAGGCAGTGGTGATTGTGGTTGCCCTCATCGTCATCCCGATCGTGTGGCCATTCTGATACCTCGTTTCTGCGTCGCCAGGCGGCTCAGACCTTGGTGACAGCCTTGATCTTTGCGCGTCTCTGCCCGGAACGCGCTGCGATGTCGTTGTCTTGCTGTTGAATCGCAGTGCGCGCCAGGTCCAGCACCTTGTCGCCGAAGGACTGGTCAAGCAGTTCATTGGCGACACGCCTGTTGGACGTTATTGTCCCGTCCTCGTAGGCAACGTTGAACATCGTAAATGCCGCGGGCCTGCCGTCAGCCTTTTTGCGAGCCATCGTTCAGTCTCCGCTTTTTCTTGAGATGATCGCTGGACCGGATAAACGCCGACGGCGTCGCTGCTCAGAGCTGGCGCGCGAGACCCTCACTCCGTCGTCGATCCAGGATCTTGCGGCCCATCCTGGTCCGGCGATTCGCGTTGCCGCGATTTCTCTTCGGCCGCTTCTTTCTTTTCGGCCGCTTCCTTCTTTTCGGCGGCGCGCTTTGCCTTCTTTTCTGCCTTCAGTCGCTCACGTTCTTTGCGTTCAAAATCGTAATTGGGCTTTCTAGCCATCGGCTCCTCCTTTTTTGTTAGGCACGTCGCATCGTATCCTACTCCCCGGCTTCGGACGCGGCGGGACCGGCCGACCCCTGGGGTGCCTTGCCCGGCCGGTTGAACAACTTCATTACCACAACGAAGAACGCCGGCACGAAGAAGATCGCGAGGACGGTGGCCGAAATCATGCCGCCGAGCACGCCGGTGCCGATGGCGTTCTGGCTGGCCGCGCTGGCGCCGGTCGCAATCGCCAGCGGCAGCACGCCGAAGCTGAACGCGAGCGAGGTCATGATGATCGGCCGGAAGCGCAGGCGGGCCGCCTCGATGGTGGCTTCCAGCAGCGGCTTGCCTTCCGCGCGCAGGTCCTTGGCGAACTCGACGATGAGGATGGCGTTCTTCGCCGACAGGCCGATGATGGCGATGAGGCCGACCAGGAAGTAGATGTCGTTCGGCATGTCGCGCAGCATGACCGCCAGCACCGAGCCGATGGCGCCCAGCGGCACCACCAGTATGACCGAGAGCGGGATCGACCAGCTCTCGTAGAGGGCGGCCAGCAGCAGGAACACGAAAACGATACTGAGCACGATGAGCAGCGGCGCCTGCGAGCCCGACTGGATCTCCTGCAGCGACTGCCCGGTCCACTCGTAGCCGAATCCGGGGCCGAGGTCCGCGGCGAGGCGCTCCATCTCGGCGATAGCGTCGCCCGAGGAATAGCCCGGTGCCGCCTGCCCGCCGATGCGCACCGAGGGATAGCCGTTGTAGCCCACGATCTGCGTCGGTCCCCTCACCCACTCCACCCGCGCGAAGGCGGACAGCGGCACCATGCCGCCGTGCGCGTTGCGCACGGTGAAGTCCAGCACCTCCTCCATCTGCATGCGCTGCTCCTGGCCCGCCTGCACCGTCACACGCTGCATGCGGCCCGCGTTCGGGAAGTCGTTCACGTAGGTCGAGCCGAGGTTCGTCGAGATGGTGGTGTTGATATCCGCGAAGGTGACGCCGAAGGTGTTCGCCTTCTCGCGGTCGACGACGATCTGCACCTGCGCTGCGTCGGGCATGCCCTCGATGCGCATGCCGGCCAGCACCGGGCTGGCGCCCGCTGCCGCCATCAGGCGGTCGCTCCCGGCACTCAGCGCGTCCTGCCCAAGGCCGCCGCGATCCTGCAGGCGGAAGGTGAAGCCGCTGGTGGTGCCGAGGCCCTGGATCGGCGGCGGCGACAGCGCGAAGGTGAGGCCGTCCTTGATTTGCATGAGCCTGCCGTTCACCCGCCCGGCGATAGCGCCTGCGGCATCCTCGGCGCCGCGCTCGCTCCAGTCCTTCAGAGTGATGAAGGCGAGGCCGGCATTCTGGCCGGTGCCGGAGAAGCTGAAGCCGGAGATCGCCACGACGCGCTCCACCGCCGGCTCCTGCCCGAAGGCGGCCTCGACCTGCTCGATCACCTTGAGGGTCCGGTTGGCGCTCGCCTCGCCTGGCGCTTGCATGTCGACCAGCAGGAAGCCCTGGTCCTCGTTCGGCAGGAAGGCTGTCGGGAGCTGGAACCACGCCCAGCCGAGGCCGGCGAGGAGAGCCAGGTAGATCACCATATAGCGCCCGGCGCGACCGACAATGCGGCTGACGACGGAGCCGTAGCCACGCGCCGTCCTGTCAAAGCCGCGGTTGAACCAGCCGAAGAAGCCGCGCTTTGCGTGGTGATGGCCCTTCTCGACCGGCTTCAGGAAGGTGGCGCAGAGCGCCGGCGTCAGCGACAGGGCGAGGAAGCCGGAGAACAGGATCGACACCACCATGGTAAGGCTGAACTGCTGGTAGATCACGCCGACGGCGCCAGGGAAGAATGCCATCGGCACGAACACCGCCGTCAGCACCAGGGTGATGCCGACGATGGCGCCGGTGATCTGCTTCATCGCCTTGCGCGTGGCGTCCCTGGGCGACAGGCCCTCCTCGGCCATGATGCGCTCGACGTTCTCGACTACCACGATGGCATCGTCGACCAGGATGCCGATCGCCAGCACCATGGCGAACATGGTGAGCACGTTGATGGAGAAGCCGGTCGCCAGCATCACCGCGCAGGTGCCGAGCAGGGCGACCGGCACCACCAGCGTGGGGATGATGGTGTAGCGGAAGCTCTGCAGGAACAGCAGCATCACCACGAAGACCAGGCCGATGGCCTCGAGCAGAGTGTGCAGCACCTTCTCGATGGAGACCTCCACGAAGGGCGCCGTGTCGTAGGGAACGTCGTACTGGATGCCCGGCGGGAAGAAGCCGGCCAGCTCCGCCATCTTCTCGCGCACCGCCTCGGAGGTGGCCAGCGCATTGCCGGTGGGCGAGAGCTGCACGCCGATGGCGGCGCTCGGCTGACCATTCAGCCGGCTGGAGAAGTTGTAGCTCTCGCCGCCGACCTCGATGTCCGCGACGTCGCGCAGACGCACGCTGGAGCCGTCGGGGTTCGCGCGCAGCACGATGGCGCCAAACTCCGCCGGCGTGGAGAGCTGCCCCTTCACCAGGACGCTGGCGCTGATCTGCTGCGAGGCAGGGCTCGGCTCCGCGCCGATGCGCCCCGCCGCCACCTGGGCGTTCTGCGCCTCGATGGCAAGGATGACGTCGGTGGTCGTCAGGTTGAGCCCCAGCATCCTGTCGGGGTCGAGCCAGATGCGCATCGACTGCTGGGTGGCGAAGAGCTGCGCGCTGCCGACGCCCTCGATGCGGCGGATCTCGCCCAGCACGTTGCGGCTCAGGTAGTTGCCGAGGCCGACCGCATCCACCGAGCCGTCGGTCGAGGTCAGCGTCACGATCATCAGGAAGCTGCTGGCGGCGCGCTCGATGCGCATGCCCTGCTGGGCCACCGAACGCGGCAGCCGCGGCTCGACGCGGCGGATGCGGTTCTGCACCTCGACCTGCGCCTCGCCGATCGGCGTTCCCGGCTCGAAGGTGATGGTGATGGCGATGCGCCCCGAGGAGTCCGAGGTCGACTCGAAGTAGATCAGCCCGGGGACGCCGTTCAACTCCTCCTCGACCGGACGGGTGACGCTCTGGTACATCTCCTCCGGCGCGGCCCCAGGATAATTGGTGGTCACCGAGATCTGCGGCGGCGCGACGTTGGGATATTGCGCGACCGGCAGGAAGGGAATCGCGATGACGCCCGCCAGCATGATGAAGATGGCGACCACCCAGGCGAAGATCGGACGGTCGATGAAGAAGTTCGGCATTGTCGTGCTACCTTACTGGGCGACGGCGGCCGTCGCCTGCTCGCCGCCCTGCCACGGCTGCGCATCGACCTTGGCGCCGGGACGGATCTTCTGGAAGCCCTCGACCACTACGAGCTCGCCGGGCCTGAGGCCCTCCTCGATGACCCAGCGGTCGCCAGCGACGTCGCCCGCCTTCACCGTGCGCAGCTCGACCGTCCCGTCGGCGCCGACGATATAGAGCTGCGCGCGGCCGGCAGTGTCGCGCTGCACCGCCTGCTGCGGCACCGCGATAGCGTCGGGGCGCGTCGCCTGCTCGATGACGACGCGCACGTACATGCCGGGCAGCAGGACGTTGTCGGGATTGGGGAATTCGCCGCGCAGCGTCACCTGGCCGGTCGTCGCGTCGACCGTCGCCTCGGAGAACAGCAGGCGCCCGCTGTGCGAATAGGCGCTGCCGTCGTCGAACAGCAGGCGCACCGCGGCGCCGCCCGGGCCGGCGGCGGTCAGGATGCCGGAATCGAGAGCGCGGCGGAGTTCCATCAGCTGGTTGGCGGACTGGGTGAAATCGGCGTAGATCGGATCGAGCTGCCGGATGATGGCCAGCACCACGTTGCCACTGGTCGAGACCAGCGCCCCCTCGGTGATCAGCGCGCGCCCGATGCGCCCGCTGATCGGCGCCTTCACCTCGGTGTACTGCAGGTCCAGCCGTGCCGCCGCGAGCCCCGCACGTGCCGCCGCCACGTCGGCGTCGGCCTGGGCGAGGACCGCTACCGCGTTGTCCAACTGCTGCGCGCTGGCGACATTGCGCTCGCGCAGCTCGCGCTGGCGGTCGGCCTGCTGGCGCGCCAGAACCTGGGTGGCCTCGGCCCGCCGCAGGGTTGCCTCGGCGCTTTCGACCTGGACGCGGAAAGGTGCGGGGTCGATACGATAGAGCACGTCGCCTGCCTGGACGATGCTGCCCTGTTCGAAGACGCGCTCGACGATGAGTCCGGAGACCCGCGGCCGCACCTCGGCAATGTTGGTCGGCGCGATGCGTCCCGGCAGCTCGTTGACCACTGGGATCGCCTCCGCCCGCGCGGTGACCGTGCTCACGGCGACCGGCGGCACGGCTGTCGCGGCACCCGGCGCGGGGGCGCCGTCGTCGCAGGCGGCAAGCAGCGTCAGCAGCGCTGCGGCCAGCAGCCAGGGCCGGAAAGAGTGGGGTGTCATAGTGTCTTGCTCCTGTGGGCGGGCAGGCCCGAGGCGGTAACTAATGCGTTCCTGAGCTCGGGCTGCTGTTCGGCCAGCCAGCCGATCTCGGCGAGCAGCGCGCCGCGCTCTTCGGTCTGCCAGCGGTGCAGGCCGAGCCATTCCAAGGCCATCAGCCCCTCGATCGCAAGAAAGGCCAGCAGCGCGCCGCGCGGCTGGCTCGAGGTCTCCAGCACCCTGGCGATGCGCCGGCGCATCATCTCCTGGATCGGCGCACGCAACTCGGCGTCCTGCGCCACCAGGGCGCAGAGGCTGAGCGCCACGCTGCGATCCTCGTCCGTGAGATCGCGCAGCTCGGAGGCGAGCCGCGCGCGAATCGCGGCGTCGGGAACGGCCCCCAGGCCGGCTTCGATCTCTCCGATGCGGCTGTCCTCGGCCGCGATGCGGCGCTCGATAAGCGCTTTCATCAGCGCCTGCTTGGTGCCGTAGTCGTAGAGGACGCTCGCCTTGCTGATGCCGGCTTCGGCGGCCACCGCCTCCAGGGTCAGCCCCGCGGCGCCGTCGCGCGCCACCACGCGCTGGGCGGCGTCCAACACCGCGTCCCGGTCGATCGTCCTCGGACGTGCCATCTCGCTTCCAGGGGTTTGTTTCCGACCGGACGGATATAAACTCGGTCCGCCCGGATGTAAAGGGTTGGGATGCCCCCTGGCCGCGGAGGTGCTATTCAGACATCGCATATCGGCACGCAGAGCAGCCCGCGCGAGGCGCCAGCCGCGCCGGCAAGAGCAGCGAGCGCCATGACTGACTTCCTGTTGGCCAACGAGCCGGCCCTCCGGCTGGCCTTTTTCTTCGGCGCGCTGGCCGCCCTGATGGTGGCGGAAGCCGCCCTGCCGCGCCGGCGGCGGGAAATTCCGCGCCTCACCCGCTGGAGCGGCAATCTCGGCGTCGTCGCGGTCGATACCCTCCTGCTGCGCCTTGCCTTCCCGGTCGTCGCCGTCGGCTTCGCCGCGCTCGCCGAGCAACGCGGCTGGGGGCTGCTGAACAACGTCGATGCGCCCGCCTGGCTCGCCTTCCTGGCCTCGTTGCTGGTGCTCGATCTCGCGATCTACCTGCAGCACGTGATGTTTCACGCGGTGCCGGCTCTATGGCGCCTCCACCGCATGCATCACGCCGACCTCGAGCTCGACGTCACCACCGGCCTGCGCTTTCATCCGGTCGAGATCCTGCTGTCGATGGGGATCAAGATCGGCGTGGTCGCGGCGCTCGGCCCGCCGGCGGCGGCCGTGCTGGTCTTCGAGGTGCTGCTGAACGCCACCTCGATGTTCAACCACGCGAACCTCCGGCTGCCGCTCGGGCTCGACCGCGTGCTGCGCTGGCTCGTCGTCACCCCCGACATGCACCGCGTGCACCACTCGATCCGCCCGGAGGAGACCAACAGCAACTTCGGCTTTAATCTGCCGTGGTGGGACCGCCTGCTCGGCACCTACCGCGTCCAGCCGCGCGATGGGCACGAGGCCATGACCATCGGCATCGAGCAGTTCCGCAGCCGCGGCGACCTGCGCCTCGATCGCATGCTGGTGCAGCCGCTGCGGGGGCCGGCAAGCGGCTATCCCATCAATCGGCAGAGGGAGAACGACCGATGAGCCTGGGCACGCCCCCTCCCGCCACCGCGCCGCGGGGCGGCAACCACCGTCTCGCCCTCGCCGGCCTGCTGGTCGGCATTGCCGCGCTCGCCGCGCTGGCGGCGGCCGGCCTCGGCTATCGCCTTGGCTGGTGGCCGCTCGGGACTGCTTTCGTCCTCGCCCAGGTCGGCGCCTATGGAGCGGTCCTCGCCTGCGCCCTCTCCGCGGCCGGTCTCGTCCTCGCGCTGCGCCGACGCGCCGGGCGCGGCATCGTCCTGGGCCTGCTCGGCCTGGCGGCCGCCCTCGTCGTCCTGGTCCCGGCGGCGCAGTGGAAATACGCAGCGAGCGTCTCTCCGCCGATCAACGACATCGCGACCGATCTGGAGGACCCGCCGCTTTTCCAGGCCATGCCCCGCCCCGGCGCCTACCCGGGCGGCGACACCGCCACGCAGCAGCAAGCCGCCTATCCCGACCTGCAGCCGCTGTCCCTCGACCTCGCGCCGGAGCGCGCCTTCGCCCTCGCCCGAACCCTCGTCGAGGACCGCGGCTGGGCCATCGTCGCCGCGGAGCCCGGCGAGGGCCATATCGAGGCGGTCGCCACCACGCTGCTCTACGGCTTCGAGGACGAGGTCGTTATTCGCGTCGCGCCGACCGAGACCGGCGCCGTGGTCGACCTGCGCTCACGCTCCCGCATCGGCCGCGGCGACCTCGGCACCAACGCCGCCCGCATCCGCAGCTTCCTCGACGATCTGAGAGAGCACGCGGAGGGGGAAGGGCCATGAGGACCTGCTGCAGCTATTCAAGCGTGAAGGAAAATGGTCAAGGGCGGAATCCAATCGCAATGATTTGCATCTTTGGCGTTAGCTGCGCACTAACGTCACACCACGCTTGGCCAGATCGACAGTGACTCTCTCGCCAACGTGAGCTGGATGATCGACATCGGAATCAACGGCGAAGAGATCGCCGAGCGGAGTGGTCAAGGTATACTCCATGTGGCTGCCGAGATAGGTCGCCTTCACCACATCGGCCTCGAGGATGCCGCCGCTGCCGTTGCGCGCGATGCGGATCGCTTCCGGGCGGATGGCGACCTTCACCGCGCCGGGGCCGAGGCCGCGCGCCGGCAGCCGGCGCTCGACCGCACCAATGCGCACCAGGGCCTGTCCGTCCTGCAACGCCGCGATCTCGGCCTCGACCAGGTTGGCATCGCCGATGAAGTCGGCGACGAAGTTGTCGGCCGGCGCCTCGTAGAGGTCGCGCGGGCTGCCTTCCTGCGCGATCTCGGCATTGCGCATGACGATGATGCGGTCGGAGACCGCCAGGGCCTCCTCCTGATCGTGGGTGACGTAGACCGACGTGAGGCCGAGCTTCTGCTGCAGCTCGCGGATGTCCTCGCGCACACGCCGGCGCAGCTTGGCGTCGAGATTGGAGAGCGGCTCGTCGAACAGCAGAACCGCCGGCTCCAGCACCAGCGCGCGGGCGACCGCGACGCGCTGCTGCTGGCCGCCGGAGAGCTCGCTGGGCAGCCGCTGGCAAACCACATCGAGCCTGCCATCGACGCCGCGGCCGAGGTGTTACCAGAGGGTTTCCCTATCCGGCTTTTCGAAAGGATCGCCGAGCAGCTTCAATCGCGTCAAGTTGCGCTGGGACGCGCAGCTTGAATTCAGTCCTGCCATCTTGCGAAATTGCTCTGAATTACCAGGAATAGAGAGCGGCGGCCGGGAGTTCCGCCGCTCTCTCATATGCTGCCAGATCCAGGCGCTACACAGCCCTCCTTTCGCCCGGCTCTGTTGCCCCTCTGGCGACCTCATCACGATCTAGGTGTTTGATCCCAGGTTTTGATGGTGCAGCCAAGGGCTTCCTGTACCTGGTGGCGATCATGGACTGGTGGAGCCGCAAGGTGTTGGCCTGGCGCCTCTCCAACACCCTGGACACCGGGTTCTGCATCGAGGCGCTGGACGAGGCGATCGAGAGCTATGGTCGCCCAGAAATCCTCAACACCGACCAGGGCAGCCAGTTCACCTCCTGGGCCTGGACGCAGCGCCTGAAGGAGGCCGGCGTGCGCATCTCGATGGATGGGCGCGGCCGCTTTCTCGACAACATCTTTATCGAGCGGCTGTGGCGCTCGCTGAAGTACGAGTGCATCTACCTGCACGCCTTCTCGGGCGGGCGCGAGGCCCGCGAGGGGATCGGCTGGTGGATGACCCTTCTACAACCATCGGCGCCCTCATGC
>DATCXZ010000100.1:0-16887 GCA_036570545.1 Kiloniellaceae bacterium | reverse complement strand
CAAGGCGATTTCCTGGCGGCGCTCGGCATCGACCTGCGCGCAGCGCAGCTCGCCCAGGCAGCGCCGGACGCCGCTGCCGCTCTCGCCGTCGCGCGCCACCGCCTCATCGACCCGAACCAGATGGGCAGCCTCTTCAAGGCGCTGGCACTGACGCCGCGCGGCCTGGCGCCGCCTGCCGGCTTCGAGGCACAGGAAACCGACCCCCTATCGTCGCCCCTTTTGAAGTAGATCGGATCAGGGTCGGATGGAATCGCGGCGCGGTTCCATCCGACCCTGATCCGATCTAGAGTGCCGCTCATGCTCACCACCGGCCCGCTCAACGACCTCGCCGCCATTCGCCATGCCTTCTTCTGCCGCACCGGCGGCGTCAGCGAGGGGCTGTTCACCAGCCTCAACTGCGGCTACGGCTCCGGCGACGAGGCGGCGAAGGTGACCGAGAACCGCCGCCGCGCCATGGCCATGATGGACCTGGAGGGCGAGCGGCTGGTCACTGCCTACCAGGTGCACTCGCCCGAGGTGGTGGAGGTGCGCCAGCCCTGGGCGCGCGAGGACGCCCCCAAGGCCGACGCCATGGTGACCCGCGAGCGCGGGCTCGCCCTCGGCATTCTCACCGCCGACTGCGTGCCGGTGCTGTTCGCCGAGGCCGGGGCCGGGGTGGTCGGCGCCGCGCATGCCGGCTGGAAAGGCGCCCTGACCGGCGTGATCGAGGCCACCATCGCCGCCATGGCGACGCTGGGCGCGCAGCCCAAGCGCATCGTCGCCGGCATCGGGCCGGCAATCTGCCAGCGCTCTTACGAGGTGGGGCCGGAGTTCCCGGCGCCCTTCCTGGAGCAGGACGCGCGCAATGCCGATTTCTTCTGCCCCGCCACGCGGCCCGGGCACTTCCACTTCGACCTGAAGGGCTACGTCGCCCGCCGCCTCGCCGGCGCCGGCGTCAGCACCATCCAGACCCTGCCCTGCGACACCTGCGCCGAGGACGAGCGCTTCTTCAGCTACCGCCGCGCCTGCCAGCGCAAGGAGCCCGACTACGGCCGCGGCCTCTCCGCCATCTATTTGGAACCGTAGCTTCCATGGCACTGCACTTCGGCAACGCGGAGCTGGCCGGCCGGCGCGACCGCGCCTGCCAGCGCCTCATCGAGGCCGGGCTCGACGGCCTGCTGATGTTCCGCCAGGAGAGCATGTACTACCTGACCGGCTACGACAGCTTCGGCTACGTCTTCTTCCAGTGCCTCTACCTCGGCGCCGACGGGCGGCTCATGCTGCTGACCCGCTCGGCCGACCTGCGCCAGGCGCGGCAGACCTCGGTGGTGAAGGACATCCGCATCTGGGTCGACGGCCCCGACGCCGACCCCGCCACCGAGCTGCGCGAGGCCCTTCGCGAGCTCGGCTGCGCTGGCAAGCGCCTGGGGGTCGAGTACGACGCCTATGGCCTGACGGCGGCCAACGGCAAGCGGCTGGACGCCGCGCTGCAGGGCTTCTGCAGCCTCGACGACGCCTCGGGGCTGGTGAGCCGGCTGCGGGCGGTGAAGAGCGCGGCGGAGATCGACTATGTCCGCCAAGCCGCCGGGCTCGCCGACCGGGCCTGGCAGGCGGCGCTGGAGACAGCGGAGCCCGGCGCCTACGAGGGCAACATCCTGGCCGCCATGCACGGCGCCATCTTCGCCGGCGGCGGCGACGACCCGGCCAACGAGTTCGTCATCGGCTCCGGCGAGGGCGCGCTGCTGTGCCGCTACCACACCGGTCGGCGCCACCTCGACGACCCGGACCAGCTCACCCTGGAGTGGGCCGGCACCTATCGCCACTACCACGCCGCCATGATGCGCACCCTGCCGATCGGCCGGCCGCAGCCGCTGCACCTCGAAATGCACGCCGTCGCCAGGGATGCCTTGCTGGCGGTGGAGGACCGCCTCAGGTCCGGGCGCACCTACGGCGAGGCCTTCGACGCCCATGTCGAGGCGATGGACGCCGCCGGCTACCAGGACTACCGCCTCAATGCCTGCGGCTACTCGCTAGGCACCACCTTCGCGCCCAACTGGATGGACTGGCCAATGCTCTATCACGGCAATCCGGTGCCCTTCCAAGCCGGCATGGTGGTGTTCTGCCACATGATCTTGTTCAATTCCGGGGCCGGCGTCGCGATGACCCTCGGCCGCACCAGCCTGGTCACCGAAGCCGGCCCCGAGCCGCTGTCCAAGGCCGGCCTGGACCTCGTCACCCGCTAGCCTCCCCCCATGCCCCATCTCACCTTCTTCGTGCTGCTGCTCCTGCTGGGTTTGCTGGCGAGCTGCTTTTTCATGTAGGCCTGCCACCGAAGCGCATCCTTAAGGTGTGATATCGACAAGTTTCACGCCCATCCGGAGCGCCCGGAAAACGCTGGAGAATCCGCAGGCAAGGCCGTTTACAGGGCCGGGAGGCGTTGATATGGTCCGCCCGCCTGGGCCAGCGGGGGAGGGCAAGACGGTGCAAGACTGCGCCGCGCCCGATGGCCATGCCCAGCAAGTAGGCTCTAGGGATACCGCCATGAAAATCATGACCGGGAACAGCAATCGGCCTCTGGCCGAGGCGATTTCCGCCTTTCTGAACCTGGAATTGACGAAGGCCAGCGTGCGCCGCTTCTCCGACATGGAGATCTTCGTCGAGATTCACGAGAACGTCCGCGGCGAGGACGTCTTCATCATCCAGTCGACCTCCTATCCGGCCAACGACAACCTGATGGAGCTGCTGGTCGCCATGGATGCCCTGAAGCGGGCGTCGGCCCGGCGGATCACCGCGGTGCTGCCCTACTTCGGCTACGCCCGCCAGGACCGCAAGTCGGCCCCCCGCACCCCGATCTCGGCCAAGCTGGTGGCCAACCTGATCACCTCGGCCGGCGCCGACCGGGTGCTGACCCTGGAGCTTCACGCCGGCCAGATCCAGGGCTTCTTCGACATCCCGACCGACAACCTCTTCGCCACGCCGGTGTTCACCAAGGACATCATGGAGCGCAACGGCAAGGGCAACCTGACCATCGTCTCGCCCGACGTGGGCGGCGTGGTGCGCGCCCGGGCCATCGCCAAACCGCTTGACGCCGATCTTGCGATCATCGATAAGCGCCGCGAGCGCGCCGGGGTTTCCGAGGTGATGAACATCATCGGCGACGTCGAGGGGCGGCGCTGCATCCTGGTGGATGACATCGTCGACTCGGCCGGAACCCTGTGCAACGCCGCGGTCGCCCTGAAGAGCGCGGGCGCCATCTCGGTTTCCGCCTATGTCACCCACGGGGTGCTGTCCGGCGGGGCCGTGGCCAGGGTCAGCTCCTCACCGCTGGAGGAGTTGGTCATGACCGACAGCATCCAGGCGACCGAGGCGGTGCGGGTGGCCCAGAACATCCGCCAGATCTCGATCGCCCCGCTGATCGGCGACGCCATGCAGCGCATCAGCGACGAGCGGTCGGTGTCGAGCCTGTTCGACGTGCCGGCCATGTGAGGCCGCCGCGGCGGCCCGAACGAGGATTTGAGAGCTACCGACGCCGGCACCCCTGGAGGCCGGGTCGGAGACCGCGGACTGACGGCAGGGTGCCGCGTCCGCTTCACTTGTGAAGGAGTTGGACAATGTCTGACATCGTTGAGCTTCCCGCGCAGCCGCGGGAACGGGCCGGGAAGGGGCCAGCCCGGGCAACGCGTCGCACCGGGCGGGTGCCCGGCGTGATCTACGGCGCCAAAAAGGATCCCAACCTGATCTCCGTCGAGGAGCGGCTGCTGACCAAGCTGCTGCACCAGGGCGGCTTTTTCTCCATCCTGTTCGACGTGAAGGTCGACGGCAAGGCCGAGCGCGTGCTGGCCCGCGACGTGCAGTTCGATCCGGTGAGCGACAAGCCGGTCCATATCGACTTCCTGCGCGTCTCCGCCACCACCTCGGTGCACGTCAACGTCGCGGTCCACTTCCTCAACGAGGACGAGTGCCCCGGCATCAAGGCCGGCGGCGTGCTGAACGTGGTGCGCCACGGGGTCGAGTTGACCTGCCGCGCCGATGCCATCCCGGCACACATCGAGGTCGACCTGGCCGGCCTGGATATCGGCGACGGCGTGCAC
This sequence comes from Kiloniellaceae bacterium, assembly GCA_036570545.1. Lineage (GTDB taxonomy): Bacteria > Pseudomonadota > Alphaproteobacteria > Kiloniellales > Kiloniellaceae > Pelagibius. The sequence continues at coordinate 12,817 of DATCXZ010000100.1, read as the reverse complement.
ATCTCCATGGTGAAGCTGCCGGAGGGCGTGAATCCGACCATCACCGACCGCGACTTCACCATCGCGACCATCGCGGCCCCGACCGTGGTGCGCGAGGAAACCGCGGCCGAGCAGGCCACCGAAGACGCCGCCGCGGAAGCGCCGGCCGGCGGCGAGCCCGCAGAGGAATAAGCCCAGCCAGCCCCACGGCTGGTCAGCATGGGGGTGGCCAGCATGCTGTTGCTTGCCGGGCTCGGCAATCCGGGCCCCCGCTACGCCAACAACAGGCACAACATAGGCTTCATGGCGGTGGACGAGGTCGTCCGCCGCCATTCCTTTTCGTCCTGGCGCAGCCGGTTCCAGGCCGACTGCGCCGAGGGCACCCTCGCCGGCGAGAAGGTGCTCGCCCTGAAGCCTCAGACCTACATGAACGAGTCCGGCCGCGCCGTCGGCGAGGCGCTACGCTTTCACAAGCTGGCCCCGGAGCAGGTCATCGTGCTCTACGACGAGATCGACCTCGCGCCCGGCAAGGTCCGCGTGAAGCAGGGCGGCGGCACCGGCGGCCACAACGGCATCCGCTCGCTGGAGGCTCACATCGGCAAGGAGTTCTGGCGCGTGCGCCTGGGCGTCGGCCATCCCGGCCACAAGGACCTGGTGCACGGCCACGTGCTGAGCGACTTCGCCAAGGCGGACAAGGCCTGGCTGGAGAAGCTGCTCGATGCGGTGGCCGATGCCGTTCCGCTGCTGGCGAGCGGCGACGCCGCGCGCTTCATGTCGCGGGTGGCCGAGGCCTTGAACCCGCCGCGCAACAAGGACGACGCGCCTAAGGCCGCCAAATCTGCCAAAGCCAAAGACGACGACGCTGCGCCGTCATCCGACAGCCCCCCCGCCAAAGGCCTCTTCTCGAAGAAGCTCTTCAAAAGCCCCTTCTCAAAAAGCGACTGATCCATGGGTTTCAATTGCGGTATCGTCGGCCTGCCGAACGTCGGCAAGTCCACGCTGTTCAACGCGCTCACCGAGACCGCCGCGGCGGAAGCGGCGAACTATCCTTTCTGCACCATCGAGCCCAACGTCGGGCGCGTGCCGGTGCCCGACCCGCGCCTCGACAAGCTGACGGCGGTCGCCAAGTCCGCAAAGACGATTCCGACGGTGCTGGAGTTCGTCGACATCGCCGGACTCGTGCGCGGCGCCTCCAAGGGCGAGGGCCTCGGCAACCAGTTTCTCGCCAACATCCGCGAGGTCGACGCCATCGTCCACGTGTTGCGCTGCTTCGAGGGCGAGGTGACCCACGTCGAGGGCTCGGTCGACCCGCTCCGCGATGCCGAGACCGTGGAGACCGAACTGATGCTGGCCGATCTCGATTCCGCGGTGAAGCAGCGCGACGCGGCGGTGAAGCGCGCGCGCGGCAACGACAAGGACGCGCGCGACCGCCTCGCCATCCTGGAGCCGGTGATCGCGGCGCTGGAAGCCGGCCGCCCGGCGCGCAGCGTCGCGCTCAGCGAGGACCAGCGCCCGCTGTTCCGCCAACTGCAGCTTCTGAGCGCCAAGCCGGTGCTCTACGCCGCCAACGTCGACGAGGATTCGGCGGCGACCGGCAACCGCTACTCGGCCCTGGTCGACGAGCGTGCCCGGGAGGCCGGGGGCCTCTGCGTGGTGGTCTCCGCCGCCATCGAGGCGGAGGTGGCCGCGCTGGGCGACCCGGCGGAGAAGCGCGAGTTCCTGGAGAGCCTCGGCCTGGAGGAGACCGGCCTCGCCCGCGTCATCCGTGCCGGCTATCAGCTCCTCGACCTCGTCACCTTCTTCACCGTCGGCCCGAAGGAGGCGCGCGCCTGGACCGTGCAGCGCAACAGCCGGGCGCCGCAGGCCGCCGGCGTCATCCACACCGACTTCGAGCGCGGCTTCATCCGCGCCGAGACCATCGCCTACGACGACTTCATCGGCTGCGGCGGCGAGGCCGGCGCCAAGGAGGCCGGCAAGATGCGCGCCGAGGGCAAGGACTACGTCGTCCAGGACGGCGATGTCTTTCACTTTCGCTTCAACGTGTGACCGAAGGAACCTGCCCTCCGCCGCCACGTTGGCGTAAGCTGTGCACAGCGAGCCACCAAGCGAAAGAGAGACAGGTATGGGCGAGACGGTGAAATTGACGGCCGACGACGGCCACAGCTTCGATGCCTACGTAGCGCGGCCAGCCGAGCAGCCAAAGGCGGGTGTGGTCGTGGTGCAGGAGATCTTCGGCGTAAACAAGCACGTTCGCGGTGTCGCCGACGGCTTTGCCAAGGACGGCTACCTCGCCGTCGCTCCGGCCATGTTCGACCGCGTGACGCCGCGCATCGAGCTCGGCTACGACAAGGACGACGTCGCGCAAGGCCGTGAGATTCGAAGCAAGATCACCTGGGACGCGGCACTCGCCGACGTGGCGGCCGCGCTCGGCTTCGTCGCCGGCGCCGGCAAGGCGGCGGTGGTCGGCTATTGCTGGGGCGGCTCGGTCGCCTGGCTGGCCGCCTGCCGGCACAATCTGGCGGCCGCCGTCTGCTACTACGGCGGCAACATCCATGAATGCCGCAACGAGACGCCGTCCTGCCCGGTGATGTTCCATTTCGGCGAGGAAGACGCCAGCATCCCGATGGAGCAGGTGAAGGAGATCGGCGCCGCCCATCCCAAGCAGGAGCTGTTCACCTATCCCGCGGGCCACGGCTTCAACTGCGAAATGCGCGGCTCCTACCACGCCGACAGTGCCGCCGTCGCCCGCGAGCGAACCCTCGCTTTCCTCGCCAGAACAATAGGATAGCTCGCGCCCCAGCTTTGCCCGTTGCCGGGCATCGAGGACCGGACTATCTCTAAACCATGGCGAGAACGCTGCCCTTCGTGCTGGTGGCGCTGCTGCTGGCGGCCTGCTCGACGCCGCAGCCGAGCCTCTATGCGCCCATCGACGACAACGATGGCTATGCCGAGGAGGAACTCGGCAAGGGGCTGTTCCGGGTAAGCTTCCAGGGCAACGGCGTCACCTCGCGCGAGCGCGCCGAGGACTACGCTCTCTATCGCGCGGCCGAGCTGACCCTGGAGCTGGGCGCCGAGCGCTTTGCCGTGCACGACCGCCTGACCGAGCGCTTCACCAAGGTGACGCGCGATACCTACGATCCCTTCCCGTACTACGGCTACGGCGCCTATTGGTACCGGCGGCCCTACTTCGGCCACCCCTCGCCGCACACCTACCGCTACAAGCGGACCACCTACCTTGCCGAGCTGACGGTGGAGCCTTTCACCGGCATCGCGCCCGGCGACGTCGGCAAGGTCTACCGCGCGCGCGAGGTGCTGCAGCGTCTGGCGCCGCAGATCGTGCGGCCGGAAGACCAGCCGCAATAGCGCTGCAAGAGTTAAGCGCCCTCGGCGAATTCCAGCAGCACGCCGCAGGCGGCCTGGGCGGGAACGCGCAGCAGGCGCGGGCCGTCCCAGTGCACCGGCATGTGGTTGCGCTCCAGCGTGGTGGCGCAGGCGCCGAGGTCGTCGACGGCGACGCGCAGGGCGGCCAGCCACGGCGTCGGCAGGCGCGGCGCACCGATGAGGCCGGGATGCAGGCGGCCCAGGGTCTCGGCCGTGGTGAAGCGCAGCCAGGCGCCGCCGCAATCGACCTCCACCACGCCATCGCCGGCGCGCACGCGGTCGAAACCGAACAGCTCGGCATAGGGAATCGCCAGCGCCGAGGGATCCTTCACCACCGAGGTCATGGCGATGAGGCCGCTGGCCCCGTTGGGATGGACGCACCATTCCGGGCGCCACACCAGCTCCGGTGTCAGGTGCTGGCAGATGAAGGCCGAGGTGCCGGGCGTCGCCTCCGGCGGCATGTGCAGCAGCTTGAAGCGCGGCCAGACCTCGCCGTCGGGGTCCTCCAGGATGCGCTTCAGGTCGCGCTCCTCGCCCGGCTGGATGCCGGCCTGCCGCAGGGCGCGGCCGGCGAGCGCGACGTCGTCGCTCGCGAAGGCGACGCCGAGCAGCCCCTCGCGGCTCTCCAGGAAGCGGTTCAGGTTGTTGGTGAACTGGGTCGCATCGACGATGCCGAGCAGTTCGATGTAGTCGCCCGGGAACATGATGCAGTAGTTGGCGGTGCCCCAGCCGATGTGGCGGCCCCGCGGCGAGACGGTGAAGCCGAGCCGCCTGTAGGTGTCGCGCGCCGCCTCCAGGTTGCGCACGCCGACCAGCACGTGATCGACGCCGCGCAGCGGACGCGCGGCCTCGACGCCCCGCTCGGTCACCACCAGCTTCATCGCGTCCCCCCTCTCCTCGCTCATGCCTCCAGTCGCCGCTCAGCCACCGAGCAGCCGCCCGGCGACGGCATCGAGCCGCGCCAGCAGCGCCGGATCGCGCGCCTCGGGCGCGGTGATCAGCGCCGCGTCCAGGGCATGATGGCAGCCCTGGGCGCAGGACCCGTGGCGACCGCTCAGCCGCGGCACAACCTGCCTCACCAGCGCCCGCGCCTTGTCGGCGTTGTCGAACAGGGTCCTCACCACCTGGTCCACCGTGACATGCGCGTGCGCGTCGTGCCAGCAGTCATAGTCGGTCACCATGGCCACGGTCGCGTAGCAAAGTTCGGCCTCGCGGGCGAGCTTGGCCTCCGGCATGTTGGTCATGCCGATGACGTCGCAGCCCCAGCTCCGATAGAGCTGCGACTCGGCACGGGTAGAGAACTGCGGGCCTTCCATCACCATGTAGGTGCCGGCGCGGCGCAGCGGCAGCCCGAGTTCCCGCCCGGCCGCTTCCAGCGCGTCGCCCAGCCGGGCGCAGACCGGGTCGGCGACCGAGACGTGGGCGACCATGCCGGGGCCGAAGAACGACTTCTCTCGCGCGAAGGTGCGGTCGATGAACTGGTCGACGACGACGAAGGTGCCGGGCGCGAGATCCTCGCGCAGCGAGCCGACGGCGCTGAGCGACACGATCTCGGTGACGCCGGCGCGCTTCAGGGCGTCGATGTTGGCACGGGAGTTCAGCGCCGAGGGCGGCAGCTTGTGGCCGCGGCCGTGGCGCGGCAGGAACACCAGCCGCTGGCCGTCCAGCTCGCCGCACAGCAGCGCATCGGAGGGCGCGCCGAAGGGCGACTCGATGCTGCGCCACTCGGCGTTGCCGAGGCCCTCGATCTCGTAGATGCCGCTGCCGCCGATAATGCCGATGACCGGCGGCGTTCCCGGCTCTGCCATGGTCGATCCCCTTGGGCTGATCCCCTCACCCCTTTACCCGAGGGCGCCGGACTTGCCAAGCAAGGGCACGAGAGAAAGGCTGCCTAAAAACCCGGCCGCTTAGCGGAAGGCGACGTCCTGCGGGGTTAAGGTCCGGGAATTCCGGACTCTGCCGGGCATCAGGCTGTTTGCTCGAGCAGACTTGGCCTCAAAGCTTTTGCGATCTCGCGCAGATGCGCGTCGCCCGTGCCGCAGCAGCCTCCAAAAACGTCCATATGCGGGTAGCGGGCATGCAAGTCGCTGAGCTGCATTGCAAGCTCGACCGGGTTCCCGTCCTCAAGATGGTCCAGTTTGCACAGTGCCATTTTTTCCATCTTCGACGCGTTTGGTCGGACGCCGCGCAGTCGCCTGGTCCAAGCGCCATCGTCGAGCGCAGGCTCATACTCCAACGGATGAGAACAGTTCACCAGGTAGTAGTCGGGCGCATCAAGCCCGGTTTGTGCATCGATCTCGGTGATTGCTTCGCCAAGAGTTGGGCCGGACTTGAGGCGATGGGTGCTATCAAGCGTTAGCGCAACTGAGAGCGGAACGCCGATCCGCGCAGCGGCGCGTGCGGCGCCGGTGGCCTCTGGGATGTTGTTGAAGGTCATTGCGCAGGCAAAATCCACCTGCGCCCGTTTCAGCGTTTCAAGCTGAACCGCGTGATACTCCTCGGCGCTTTCAGCGGTTATATCGCGGTTCAGTCCGTAGGCGTCGCCACGCGGGCCCAGGATTCCCCCGATCAAAAGGTTTGGGATCTGGTCGCGGTAGTCGTCTGCGATCTCCTGCAGAAAGGCGATGGCCGCGATGTTGGCATCTGCCAGCGCCGTCGCCGAATAGCCCAGCTTGGCGCCCCAGTCCGGGCTCGCTCGATAGTCGAGCCCGGAGAGCAGGAAACCAAAGCCGAACTCGGCTGCCACATCCAGTTGCGCGCGGAACATGTCGTGCAGGGCGGCGACAGCGCTTGGGATGTCAAGCAATGGGAACATGGCGAATTCGGGCAGCTCGAAGCCATGACGGTACATGATTTCTGTTTCGGACCCGCCTTCGGTAAAGAAGATTGTGCCCGACCCGGCTACGGGAAGCGGTGACGGCGCGCCCACATCAAGCGCCCGGTGCGATGTTCTGGTTGAAGCGGAACCGGTTTTCAGGGTCGTACTTCGTCTTGATTTCCACAAGACGCCGGTAATTCGATCCAAAACTGGTGCGGGTCAGCGCGGCACCCTCTTCGCCGTGGCCGGGGAAGTTGAGATAGACGCGGCCGTGATGGCCGAAGCGCTCCGACGCCGTCCAACCATCGCGGGCCCAGGCAATGTTTGCGGCATCGTCGCCAGGATCCGACCAGACACCGTCCAGAGAATACATCCACCCCATGGAGCGGTCGCCGAAAGCCGTAGCCTCAGCCGGAACCTCCGCCGTCGCCCCGCCGAAGTTCCACAGAGATGACAGCGTATTGTCCGAGGGCGCAGCCTTGGCGTTCTGCATTGCGAGGTCAATCATCTCGTCGGTCAGGCCGGTCAGATACCGCGCTTTCCAGTAGCAGCGGAAATCGCCTGCCGGCATCAGCGCGTCGAAGAGCCGCTGAACATCGCAGTAGTTCATCCGGCTGGAAAAATCGGCGACCAGGGTCCCGAGCTCGCGCAAGGGCTGCAGCAACGTCTCACCTTCCGCGGCATCGCCGTTATAGACGCAAGCCAGCGTATAGACGCGCTTTCCCCGATACGCTTCGGGGAAATCCTCGCCGCCGGCAGTGGAGAACTCGCACAGCGATCCGACACGATCGCCATGCTTGGCCAGGAAGTCGCGCCACGCGCGGATCGGAGCTGGGCCGTCGTCTAGGGCATAGATGGGGGCCGCGAACATCACTTCAGGGCCGATGGGGTGAAGCGCGAATTCGAACCGAACGACAACCCCAAAATTGCCGCCCCCGCCCTTGAGCGCCCAGAGCAGGTCAGGGTTCTCATCGTCACTGGCCCGAACAAGCCCGCCATCTGCCGTGACCACATCTGCCGCGACCAGATTGTCGACCGAAAGTCCGTGCCTGGCGCGCAGCCATCCGATCCCGCCGGACAGGGTCAACCCGGCCACGCCGGTCTCCGAGATGAGACCCCCGGGCGTCGCAAGGCCATGCGCTTGACTGGCCTTGTCGACATCGCGCCACAGGGCGCCACCTTCAACGACAGCAACGCGCGCCTTGGCATCCACCGTGACGCCGCGCATAAGCGACAAGTCGATCATCACGCCTTCGTCGCAGACTGCGTGGCCCGCTACATTGTGGCCGCCGCCACGGATTGCTATGGGCAGATCCCGCGCCACAGCCAGCGATACGGCCGCTATCACGTCATCCACGCCCTTGCAGCGCGCAATAAGCGCCGGGCGCCGGTCGATCATGGCGTTCCAGACCCTTCTTGCCGCGTCGAACCCCGAGTCGCCGGGTCGAAGCATCTCTCCGCCAAAATCTTCTGGGATTGGTGTAAGGGCCGTTCTCAGACCGTCCATTTCAAAACTCCCTTGCCGCGTTGCGAGGAGGCTATGACGGCCTCAGCAATCGGGGCAGTGGCGATCTGGTCATGAACAGGTCATATTGGACAGGCGACTGAGGCAAATGCGCCAAAACCGTGCCGAAATGGTCAGGCCGCTGTGAACAGCTCAAAAAATCCATCGATCGTGTTGCTGGCGGAGCCAGAAACATCGGCCTCGGTCCTCTATGGTCTCTATGACGTCTTGCTATCGGTCGGGGCGGTGTACACCGATATGGTTGCCGGCATACCCGGGCAGGAATTGCTGGAGGTCAAGATCGCCTCGGCGGACGGCAAGGCATTTCACTGTTTGGGCAATGTCCCCGTCGAGCCGCACGCAGCCATCGACGATTTAGACAAGGCGGACGTCGTGATCGTCTGCGACATGTATACGTCGATCTATGATGTGCCCACGGGCCGCTACCCGCGAGAGGTGGCCTGGCTGAAGAGACTCCATCGAGATGGGGCGCTCATCTGCTCGGTTTGTTCCGGGGCTCTCCTGATCGCGGAAACCGGCCTCTTGAATGGGCATAGGGCGACGGCCCATTGGGCCTATCGAGACATGTTCCAGCGCAACTATCCCAAGATCGCATTTCGCAACGAGTCCGTCCTTTGTCTGGAGGCGGAAGGCGACCGCATCATAACCGCAGGCGGGGTCAGCGCCTGGCATGATCTGGCGGTCTATCTGATCGCCAGGTACTGCGGATATCAGCGAGCGATCGAGACTGCGAAAGTGTTCCTGATCAGCGGGCATTCCGAAGGCCAGTCCCCCTATGCCGTGATGACCCGTCCAATGGCGTCAGAGGACGGGCCGATCTCGGATTGCCAAGCCTGGATCGCCGACAACTACGCAATGGCCAAACCGGTGGAGCGAATGGTCGAGCGATCCGGTCTGAATGCGCGCACCTTTTCGCGCCGTTTCAAGGCGGCCACGGGCTTTGCGCCGTTGGAATACGTGCAGGCATTGCGAATCGAAGAAGCCAAGCAAATGTTGGAGACCGACACTCTGTCGGCCGACGAGGTCGGCGCTTCGGTCGGATATGATGACTCGGCCTCTTTTCGGAGGATCTTCAAGCGTGGCGTCGGATTATCGCCGTCTGCCTACAGGAAGAAGTTCCAGCGTATCTCGCAGATTGCCAGACCGCTCGAGATCCATTGATTTCGCGCTGTGCCACGCAGCAAACCGCGCCGCGCCCTCTATTCACATGACATCGGCCGTTCCCCTCGAAATGCCTTCTCCATCCATAGCAGAAGGCCGCCCCCGGCGGCCGGGGGCGGCCTTCTGACCGCAGACCTGCTGGCGACGGATCTAGTGCACGTCGCGCCAGATCTTGCGCTTGGCGGCGTAGAGCACGCCGGTGAAGACCACGAGGAAGATCAGCACCTTGAGGCCGGTGTGCTTGCGCGCCTCCAGCTTCGGCTCGGCCGCCCACATGAGGAAGTGGGAAACGTCGCGCGACATCTGGTCCACCGTGGCCGGCGTGCCGTCCGCATAGGCGACGCTGTCCTCGTAGAGCGGCTGGGCCATGGCGATGCCGTAGCCTGGGAAATAGGCGTTGAAGTTTGACGTCTCGGCGAGCCCGAGGTCGGCAATGCTGGCGACCGGCTGCGGCTGCTCGGGCGCCACCGGCGCCGTCGCCGGCTCGCCGTCCGCGATCTTGTCCTCGTAGGCTTCCTGGTCCACCTCGTACTCTGCGAGGGCGACCTCGTGCTCCTCCTGCCGAACCTGCGTCTCGTGCTCGAAGATGCTCTGCAGCACGTCGTCCGGCACCAGTTCCTCGTAGCCCGTGAGGATGCCGTGGATGAAGTTGGCACCGCCGGCCCGCGCCTTCGCCATCAGCGAGAGGTCCGGCGGCGCAGCGCCGCCGTTGGCCGCCGCCGCCGCCTTTACATTCGGGAACGGCGACGGGAAGTAGTCCGAGGGCGCGCCCGGCCGCTCGAACATCTCGCCCTCGTCATTGGGGCCGTCGGTGATGGTGTACTCGGCGGCGATCGCCTTCACCTCGTCCTCGGTGTAGCCGAGGTCGGCGAGGTTGCGGAAGGCGACGTACTTCAGCGAGTGGCAGGTCGAGCACACCTCGCGATAGACCTGCAGACCGCGCTGCAGAGCATGGCGGTCGTAGGTGCCGAAGGGGCCGGAGAAGCTCCAGTCCATCTGCGGCAGCGCCGGGCCCTCGCCGGCCGCGGAGGCCGGGCCCGCAGCGGGCAGCGAAGCGGTCGCGGCAAGGGCCGCCAGGCCAAACAACAGTCCCTTGCGCATCACGCTTTCTCCATCGGCTTGGCAGTGGCCCCGACCGGCGCGCCGCCGCCCCTCAGGACCGGCTCGCCGATCGAGGTCGGCAGGGGCCGGGGCCGCTCGAACACGCCGAGTAGCGGCAGGATCACCAGGAAATGCAGGAAGTACCAGAAGGTGGCGACCCGGCCGATCACCAGCCAGATGCCTTCCGGCGGATTAGCGCCGACGAAGCCGAGCGCCACCACGTCGACGATCAGCAGCACGAAGAAGAGGCGGAACAACGGACGGAAGCGGCCGCTCTTCACCGGCGAGCTGTCGAGCCAGGGCAGCACGAAGAGCACCGCGATGGAGCCGAACATGGCGATGACGCCGAGCAGCTTGTCCGGGATCGAGCGCAGGATCGCGTAGAACGGCAGGAAGTACCATTCCGGCACGATGTGCGCCGGCGTCGCCAGCGGGTCGGCCGGGATGTAGTTGTCCGGATGGCCCATGTAGTTGGGCGCGTAGAAGATCACCGCGGCAAAGGCGATCAGGAAGACGCCGAGGCCGAAGGTATCCTTGATGGTGTAGTAGGGGTGGAACGGGATCTTGTCCTGCGGCCCCTTCGCATCGATGCCCAGCGGATTGTTCGAGCCGAACTGGTGCAGCGCCCAGATGTGCAGGATGACCACCGCCACGATGATGAAGGGCATCAGGTAGTGCAGGGCATAGAAGCGGTTGAGCGTCGGGTTGTCGACGGTGAAGCCGCCCCACAGCCAGGTGACGATGCCTTCGCCGAACACCGGAATGGCGGAGAACAGGTTGGTGATCACCTTGGCGCCCCAGAAGCTCATCTGGCCCCACGGCAGCACGTAGCCCATGAAGGCGGTCGCCATCATCAGCAGCAGAATCACCACGCCCAGCATCCACAGCAGCTCGCGCGGCGCCTTGTAGGAGCCGTAGTAGAGGCCGCGGAAAATATGGATGTAGACGACGATGAAGAAGAACGAGGCGCCGTTCATGTGGATGTAGCGCAGCAGCCAGCCGAAATTCACGTCGCGCATGATGCGCTCGACGGAATCGAAGGCGTAGTCGACATGCGCCGTGTACTGCATCGCCAGCAGGATGCCGGTGACGATCATGATCACCAGCGTCATGCCCGCCAGCGAGCCGAAGTTCCACATGTAGCTGAGGTTCTTGGGCGCCGGGTAGCCGGAGCCGACGGCGTGATCCAGGAAGGAGAACACCGGCATGCGGTGCTCGATCCACTTGATCACCCGGCTGTTGGTCTGAAAGCCGCTCATGCCGCCTGCTCCCCTTCACCGATCACTACGGTCGTGTCGTCGGCGAACGTATAGGGAGGCACGGGCAGGTTGAGCGGGGCCGGGCCTCTGCGGACGCGCCCGGAGGTGTCGTAGTGGGAGCCATGGCAGGGGCAGAACCAGCCGCCGAAGTCGCCTCGGTCCTGGCCCGCCTTCTGGCCCAGCGGCACGCAGCCGAGATGGGTGCAGACGCCGATGACGATGAGCCACTCGGGCTTCTGGACGCGCGCCGAATCGGGCTGCGGATCGGGCAGCGCCTCGACATCGACCGCCTCGGCCTGCTGGATCTGCTGCTGCGTCCGGTGGTCGATGAACACCGGATTGCCACGCCAGGTGACTGTCACCCTCTGGCCTTCGGCAATCGGCGCCAGGTCGACCTCGGTCGAGGCCAGTGCCAGAACCTCGGCCGAGGGGTTCATGGTGTCGATCAGCGGCCAGGCCACGCAGGCGGCGCCGACGACGCCCATTCCCGTAGCGGCCAGATACAAGAAGTCGCGCCGCGTCTCGCCGGAGTCGGCTGGCGCGGAAGTGGCGATATCTGCCATGCGTCCTTTTCCCCTACGATCCCACTTTCGGCGCCTCGGCGGGCAAGGTCCGATCGTTCGGACCCGGGACCTTGCGCCCGCGAGACGACCTGCACCTTATCGCGCGACAGGGCGCCTAGGATGCGGCATCCTGCCGCGCCCGACGCCCGAACGCCCTTTTGTGGAGCCCGATATAGAGGAAATCCTCCGCGAACGCAAAGCCCCTTAGCGGGGATTCGTATCGCCCATTTCGCCTATTCCTTGAACCGATTAGCAGCCGCATTCTACCCCCGCCATGCGCCTTGCCCTCTACCAGCCGGACATCCCCCAGAACTGCGGCGCCCTGATCCGCCTGGCGGCCTGCCTGGGCGTCGGCCTCGACATCATCGAGCCCTGCGGCTTCCTGCTGGACGACCGCCGCCTGAGGCGCGCGGGGCTCGACTACCACGCGCTGGCGGCGGTGAAGCGGCACCCGGGCTGGACCGCCTTCCGGGCCGATTGGCAGGCCGACCGGGACAGCGCCGGCGAGCGGCCGGAGGCGGCAGGGCGCCTGGTGCTGTTGACCACTGGGGGAGATCGGCCGTACACGGAGTTCGCCTATCGGGCAGCCGACGTCCTGCTGCTGGGGCGCGAGTCGGCGGGCGTGCCGGCGGAGGTGCATGCGGCAGCCGATGCCCGCCTGGTCATCCCGCTGCTGCCCGGGCGCCGCTCGCTGAACGTGGCCCAGGCCGGCGCCATGGCGCTGGGCGAGGCGCTGCGCCAGACGGGAGGCTTTCCCGGCAGTTCTTCTGCAGCCAGCCCGGCCGGCAGGCGGCACGGCGACGACGGAGAGGCAGGTTGACGATGAAAGCAAGCAGGCGATGATCGAGGCCGGCAGCGACACCCTGGAAGCGCGCAAGGCCCGGGCCAGGGACTGGTTCGAGACGCTGCGCGACGACATCTGCGCCGCCTTCGAGGCGCTGGAGGACGAGCTCGCCGGCGCCAACGCGGCGCGCTTCGCCGAGGTCGCGCCCGGCCGCTTCGAGCGCAAGGCCTGGCAGCGCCCCGATGG
>DATCXZ010000099.1:0-1956 GCA_036570545.1 Kiloniellaceae bacterium | reverse complement strand
CCGGCTACTGGGCGGTCGGCGCCCCGGTCGGCGTGTGGCTGTGCGAGGCGCAGGGCGCGGGCGCCACCGGGATCTGGATCGGCCTCGCCAGCGGCACCTTCGTCGCCAGCGCGCTCTGCCTCGCGCGCCTGCCGGCGATGCGCCGGTAAAATAATGGCGACAGGGCGCTCAGCTTCCGATGACGCCACCGTCGTCCTTCTGGATGACCACCACGGAGGGCCGCGGCGGCATGCCGTCGATGAAGTCCGGCCAGCGCGTCGCCGGGTCGGCGAAGGTCGATTTTCGCTCGAAGCCCGGATAGGCCTTGGTGCCGTCTGTCGCGGGGTGCTGCACGGCGACGAACAATGCCGTGGTGTCCGGCGTGAAACGCGGGCCGCAGAGTTCGGCGCCAACAGGGACGCGGAAGAACATCTTGCTGTAGCCGCGCAGGTCGCCCTCGGTCTCGAGACCCCAGAGGCCGTCGGCGGTGCCCGACTTGCTCCAGGCCGAGCCCTGGTCGGTGGAGATCCAGAGTCGCCCGGCGGAGTCGACGGTGCAGTTGTCCGGCGAGCCGAACCAGCCGTTCGCGGAGGTCGCCTGGTGATAGCGGGCGCCAACCTCCGGCTTGGCCGGGTCGCCGGCGATCACCAGCAGGTCCCAGGCGTAAGTCAGGGCATCGTGGTCGCCGTTCGGCGGCGTCAACTCGATGATGTGGCCGAAGTCGTTCTTGGCGCGCGGATTCGGACCGTCGACGGCATCGGCCTTGCGCTTGTTGTTGTTGGTCAGCATGACGTAGACCTTGCCGGTCTGCGGGTTGGGGTCGACGTCCTCCGGCCGGTCCATCGGCGTTGCGCCGAGCAGGTCGGCGGCCAGCCGCGTCTCGATCACGACGTCGGCCTGGCTGGCGAAGCCGTTCGCCGCGGTCAGCGGACCGTGCCCATGGATCAGCGGCAGCCAGTCGAGCGTGCCGTCGTCGTTGAAGCGGGCAACGAACAGCGTGCCGTCGTCGAGGATGTCGAGGTTGGCGGCACGGTTGTCGGGATCGTAGCGGCGCTCGGAGACGAACTTGTAGAGGTAGTCGAAGCGCTCGTCGTCGCCCATGTAAACCACCACGCGGCCGTCGCCGTTCACGATCGGCTCGGCGCCCTCGTGCTTGAAGCGGCCCATGGCGGTGCGCTTCCTCGGCGTCGAGGTCGGATCGAGCACGTCGACCTCGACCACCCAGCCGAAACGGTTGGCCTCGTTCGGCTCGGCGTTCACATCGAAGCGCTTGTGGTACTTCGACCAGGCGTACCAGCCCTCGCCGACGGCGTAGCGCTTGTAGTTGCGCTCCTCGGGATGGCCGTCGAGGGTGCCGGCGAAGTAGCCGTGAAAGTTCTCCTCGGCCATCAGGTAGGTGCTCCAGGGCGTGATGCCGCCGGCGCAGTTGTTGATGGTGCCGATGCACCTGCTGCCGCTCGCGTCGGCGGAGGTCTTCAGGCGATTGTGCCCGGCGGCCGGGCCGGTCAGTTCCATGTAAGTGCCGCCGGCGGTGATGCGGCGGTTGTACTGGCCGTCGCGCACCACGGACCAGCGGCCGTTCTCGCGCCTCACCTCGACGATGCTGCCGCCGTGCGCCGCCATCTCGATCGCGACGCCTGCCTCGGTCGAGGCGTCCTCGGCACCGGGGAACATCACCTCCGGGCTGGTGTACTCGTGGTTCACGCAAAGCAGGCCGTGGTCCGGATTGTCGGAGCCGAACGGCAGACCGACGTAGCCGATGAAGTCGTTGTTGTAGCCGAACTGACGCACCTGGGCGGCGGCGCTCTGCTTCAGCGGGTCGAACTCCGGTGAGTCGGCGAAGAGCGGATCGCCCCAGCGGAGCAGCACCTCGGCGCTGTGGCCCGGCGCCACATGGTGCGTCTCGTCGACGCCGTGGGCGATCTCCTCCCACCGGTAGCGGCTGTTCGCCGCTGTGGTCGCGGCGGCAGCCGGCTG
>DATCXZ010000098.1:0-4120 GCA_036570545.1 Kiloniellaceae bacterium | reverse complement strand
GTCGCCGACAACCCGCGCCTCGCTGTTCGCCTGGCGGGGCTGGCGGAGCGCCGGCCGCTGCGCGTGGTGGTCGATGGCCGCCTGCGGCTGCCGCTCACCCATGACCTGGTGGCGCGCGCGCCCCAGCACCCGACGCTGCTGGTGACCCACGAGGGCAACCAGGCGGCCCGCCTCCAAGCCTATCGGGAGGCCGGCGTCGAGGTGGCGCAGGTGGCGACCGACGCCGACGGCCATGTCTCGCTCGACGCCACCCTCTCGCTGCTCGGCGCCCGCGGCATCACCCGCCTCCTCGTCGAGGGCGGCGGCCACCTGGCGGCCTCCCTGCTGCGCGGCGGGCTGGTCGACCGCCTGGCGTGGTTCCAGTCGCCGCTGGTGATCGGCGGCGACGGCGTGCCGGCGGTTTCCGGCTTCGGCGTCGACCGCCTGGAGCAGGCACCCCGCTTCGCGGAGATCCTGATGGCCCAGCTCGGGCGCGACCGCATCGACATTTTCGCCCTGGATACCTAGCTTAAGTCATGTTCACCGGCATCATCACCGATCGCGGCGTCGTCAAGGCGATCGAGGCGCCCGACCGCACGGTCGCCGACGCCCGCTTCACCTTCGAGACGGCCTACGACACCGCAGCGATCCCCGAGGGCGCCTCCATCGCCTGCTCGGGGGTCTGCCTGACCGTGGTCGACAAGGGAAGCGAAGGGGGCAGGGGCTGGTTCGCCGCCGATGTCTCCGGCGAGACCCTGGCGCGCAGCACCCTCGGCGACTGGCGCCCCGGCACGCCGGTCAATTTCGAGCGGCCGCTGAAGCTGGGCGATGAGCTCGGCGGCCACGTGGTCTCCGGCCACGTCGACGGCGTCGCGCTGGTGCGCAGCCGGCAGACGGAGCAGGGCTCTCTGCGGCTCGTCGTCCAGGCCCCACCGGAGCTCGCGAAGTTTATTGCCTCCAAGGGGTCGGTGGCGCTAGACGGTGTGTCGCTGACCGTCAACGAGGTCGACGGCACCGCCTTCGGCGTCAACATCATTCCCCACACGGCCGAGGTGACTACCCTGGGCGCCCGGCAGCCGGGCGATCGGGTCAACCTGGAAATCGACATGCTCGCGCGCTACGTTCAACGCCTCATGGCAGCGACCGCCGGCGCGGCGAAGGAAGAGTAGGGCCGAATGGCTAAGTCCGAGGAACCCTGGCGGCTGAGCTTCAGCGAGATGGTCTCGCCGATCGAGGACATCATCGAGGAGGCGCGCAACGGGCGCATGTTCATCCTGGTGGACGACGAATCGCGCGAGAACGAGGGCGACCTCGTGATCCCGGCGCAGATGGCGACACCGGATGCGATCAACTTCATGGCGCGCTACGGCCGCGGCCTGATCTGCCTCGCCATGGTGCGCCAGCGCATCGAGGCGCTCGGCCTGCCGCTGATGTCGAGCAAGAACGAGTCGCGCCACCAGACCGCCTTCACTGTCTCCATCGAGGCGCGCGAGGGCATCACCACCGGCATCTCGGCGCCCGACCGCGCGCGCACCGTGGCCACCGCCATCGATCCCACCAAGGGCGCCGAGGACATCACCACCCCGGGCCATATCTTTCCGCTCATGGCCCGCGACGGCGGCGTGCTGGTGCGCACCGGCCATACCGAGGCGGCGGTCGATCTCGCGCGCCTTGCCGGTCTCCATCCGGCGGGCGTGATCTGCGAGATCATGAACGACGACGGCACCATGGCGCGGCGCGACGACCTCATCGCCTTCGCCCAGCGCCACGGCCTCAAGGTGGCGACCATCGCCGACCTCATCTCCTATCGCCGGCGCCACGACCATTTCGTCGAGCGCCGCCTGGAGAGCCGCTTCACCAGCCGCTACGGCGGCGCGTTCAACATGGCGCTCTATGTGAACACCCTGAACTACGCCGAGCATGTCGCGCTGTGGAAGGGCGACGTCCGCGGCGCCGAGCCGGTGCTGGTGCGCATGCATGCGATCAACGTGCTCGACGACGTGCTGGGCGACGGCTCGAGCGGCAAGGCGGGCGACCTGCAGCAGGCCATGCGCATGGTCGGCGACGCGGGCAGGGGCGTCGTGGTGCTGATCCGCGAGCCCTCGGCCGATGCCCTTTCGGTATCGATGCAGGCGCGCCTCGACGGCCAGCCCAAGGCCGGCAGCGAGCTGCGCGACTACGGCGTCGGCGCGCAGATCCTGCTGGATCTCGGCGTGCGCGACATGATCCTGCTGTCGAACACCAGGCGCACCATCGTGGGCCTCGAGGGTTACGGCCTGCGCGTCGTCGGGCAGCGCCCGGTCGACCCCCTCGGCAAGGCGTGACGGCCCCTCATGAGTGAAATCGGGCATGAGTGAAATCGGGCCATGAGCGAGATCGGCTCCATGAGCAAAGGCAGTCTCACGCCGCACGTCCTGGTGGTCGAGGCGCGATTCTACGAAGACATCGGCGATGCCCTCTATCAGGGCGCGGCGGCCGTGCTCGATGCTGCCGGCGTCACCCACGAGCGGGTCGCCGTGCCGGGCGCCTTCGAGATCCCGGCGGCGATCCGCATGGCGGTGCGCTCGATGGACTTCTTCGCGGGGCGCCACCGCTTCGACGGCTACGTCGCCCTCGGCTGCGTCATCCGCGGCGAGACCACGCACTATGACTACGTCTGCGGCGAGAGCGCCCGCAAGCTGCAGGACCTCGCCTGCGAGCACACCCTGGCGCTCGGCTATGGCATCATCACCTGCGAGAACGACGAGCAGGCCTGGGCGCGCGCCGACGTGAACCGCAAGAACAAGGGCGGCGACGCGGCGCAGGCCTGCCTCGCGATGCTGGACGTGAAGCGCCGCTTTCATCTGTTTCCGCGCTGAACCCCTGCGCCCGAAAGGGATTTTAGACCTTGAGTGACAAGTCCAACCCGAAGCCCGGCGGCGGCCGGCCGCGGCGGCCTTCCGGCCTCAGCGCCGCCCGCCTGCTGGCCGTGCAGGCGCTTTACCAGCGCGCGGTCTCCGACCAGTCCGCCTCGGAGGTGGTGAGCGAGTTCCTGCAGCACCGGGTCGACGAGGAGGTCGAGGGCCTGAAGCACGGCAGCGTCAACCGCGAGCTGCTGGGCGAGCTGGTCGCCGGCGTTGCCAAGGAAGAGGGCACGCTCGACGACATGCTGGCTGCGGTGCTGGACGAGGACTGGACCATCGAGCGGATCGAGCTTCTGCTGCACGTGCTGCTGCGCGCGGCCGTCTTCGAGCTGTCCAACCGCCTCGAAGTGCCGGCGCGGGTGGTGATCTCGGAGTACGTCGACCTCGCCGGCGCCTTCTATGACGGCCGCGAGATCGCCTTCGTGAACGGCCTGCTCGACCGCCTGGCCCACGTCCTGAGGGCCGAGGAGTTCGGCGGTGAGGCCGATCTCTCCAAGCTGCGCTAGACCGGTGCCGCTGCCTTGATCGCCGGAAAGCAGGGGACCTCCGGAGAGCAGGGCCGGCGCGTCGGGGAGTTCGAGCTGATCGAGCGCTACTTCGCCCCCCTGGCGGCGAAGGCGGACGGCACCTTCGGGCTCCACAACGATGCGGCCGTGCTGCCGGTCGGGCCGGGCGAGCGCCTGGTCGCCACCGTCGACACCATGATCGCGGGGCGGCACTTCCTCGACTGCCCGCCCGACCTGGTGGCGCGCAAGCTGCTCCGCGTGAACCTCTCCGACCTCGCCGCCATGGGCGCGCGGCCCTTCGGCTACCTGCTCGCCTCGGCCTGGCCGCTCGCTATCGAGGAGGACTGGATCGCCGCCTTTGCCGAAGGGCTGGCGCAGGATCAGGCGCGCTACGACATCGCGCTCTACGGCGGCGACACCACCGCGACGCCGGGCCCGATGACGCTCAGCCTGACCGCCCTGGGCACGGTCTCCGGCACGGCTGTGCTCGACCGCGGCTCGCTGAAGCCCGGCGACGACCTCTATGTCACCGGCACCATCGGCGAGGCTCAC
Source organism: Kiloniellaceae bacterium (assembly GCA_036570545.1). Classification (GTDB taxonomy): domain Bacteria; phylum Pseudomonadota; class Alphaproteobacteria; order Kiloniellales; family Kiloniellaceae; genus Pelagibius. The sequence continues at coordinate 180 of DATCXZ010000098.1, read as the reverse complement.
CTCGGCCTGCTTGTCCTGCGCGGCGAGCTGGGCGGCCTGCCGGAGGAGACCCTGCAGGCGCTGATCGCCCGCTATCGCCTGCCGGAGCCCCGCCTGGCGGCCGGCCAGGCTCTGCTGGCCGAAGGCCTCGCCCGCTCGGCCCTCGACGTTTCCGACGGCCTCGCCGCCGATCTCGGCCAC
>DATCXZ010000097.1:0-5576 GCA_036570545.1 Kiloniellaceae bacterium | reverse complement strand
CTTCACGTGCTATTGAGCCGCGGCGGCGACCCCGACGCGCGCGAGGTAGACACGGGCAACACCGCGCTGATGCTGGCGGCCAACCGGGCCCGGCTGGAGGAAGTCCGCCTGCTGCTGCAGGCTGGCGCCGACGTCGCCTTGAAGGCCGAGGACGGCTGGACCGCGCTGGCCGCCGCCGAGATGATCGGCGACGACGAGATTGCCGCCCTGCTGCGCGCGGCGGGCGCCAGGGAGTAGCCCCTGACGAAGCCGGCGTGCCGAGGCTAAAGACGCACGTTGGGCGTCGAATAGAGTTCGGCCGTGCTTACACCGAGCATGGACAGCACCACCGCGCCCAGCACGGCGATGAGAACGGCAACAACAGCACCCGAAACGATCGATTTCATGGCATTCCGATCCCCAGCAATTGCTTGTGACGGTCTATTCCTATCACGGCGCGCCGCCTTTGGCCGCCGTGATCGCTTTCAGGTAGGCGATGAGATCCTCGCGATCCTCCGCCGACGGCATGCGCTGCAGCGGCATCTTGCTGCCCGGCGTGTAGGTGTCGGGGCCAAGCGCGAAGAGCCGGTCGATGGTCTCCTCGGTCCATACCAGATCGCTGTGGCGCAACGCCTCGGAGTAGTTGTAGTCGTCGAGGGTCCCGGCGCGCCGGCCGAACACGCCGTACAGCGTCGGCCCCGCCCGGTTGCCGCCATCGGCGGTGACGCTGTGGCAGGCGACGCACTTGCGGAACAGCTCGGCGCCGCGCGAGTCGGCGGCTTCCACCGGCGCCGGCTCCGCGGTATCGGCCAACGCTCCGGAGGCGCCGATCTCGCTGCGGCTCGCCAGGTCCCACACGCGGGTCACCGCGTCGGCTCCGGCTGAGAGCAGCCGCCTGCCGTCGGGAGTGAAGGCGAGCGCCCAGACCGGCGCGCCATGTCCATGGAGCGACGCCACGACGCGCCGCTCGTCGATCTGCCAGAGATTGATCGCGCCGTCGATGCCGCCGGAGGCGGCCCAGCGGCCGTCCGGCGAGACGGCGACGGCGAGGACGGGCCCTTCATGGCCGCGCAGCACCGCCAGCTCGCGACCGCTGGCCAGGTCCCATAGCCGCACCGTCTCGTCGACCGAGGCGGAGACTGCTTGCCGGTCCCCCGGCAGGAAGGCCAAGGCGTTCACCCCGAACTCATGGCCCTCCATGATGCCGGCAAGACGCGGCCGGCTGCCGTCGGGCGGAAGCTCGAAGTAGCGGATCGTCGAATCGTAGCTGCCGGTCAGCAGGTGGCGGCCATCGTGGGAGAAGGCGACGGCGTTCACGTTGCCGTCGTGCTCGTCGAGCACAAAGCGCTGCTGCAGCCCGACGAGGTCCCAGAGCCGCACGGTGCCGTCCCAGCCGGCCGAGGCGGCAAGGCGCCCGTCCGGCGACACGGCAACGCCGGCCACCTTGCCCGTGTGGCCGGTGAAGACGTGCTGCAGGCTTCCGCCGCCCTCGAGGTCCCAGAGCCGCACCGTGCCGTCGTCGCTGGCCGAAATCGCGTGGCGGCCGCCGTCGACCAGCGCCACGGCGTTCACCGCGCCCTCGTGGTCGTCGAGCACCTCGATGGCCTCCTGGTTCTCCAGGTTCCACAGGATAAGGCTGTAGTCGAAGCTGGCGGAGACGGCGCGGTCGCCCTGTGGCGTCACCGCGATACCCGTCACGAAGCCACCGTGGCCGCGCAGCTCGGCGCGCACGGCATCGCCCGGCGCCAGCAGCGCGAGACCGCAAAGTCCTGCAAGCAACAGCCTAGTCGATGTCGATCGGCTCGCGAACAATGGACTGACCAATTCTATCCACCAAGGGAAGAACCAAGGCCCGGGCGACGCGCTCGGTCTCGGGCTCCTTCAGAACATAGTAGGCATCGCCCTGCCAGGCCACCCCACCGCTGCGGCGGTCGCGCAGGACGGCGTTGATGTGAAACACGTTGGTGCCGGCTTCGTTGCTTTCCTGGCGGCCGCCCAGCACGCTGTCCTGGCTGGAGGACCAGACGTTCACGTTCACCTCGGCGCCGCCCCCGTCGAGACGGGCCGAGCCCAGGCTGGGCGGCGGCGGCGCCATATCCGCCGGCACGACTTCGGATTCGAACAGCAGCAGGAAGGCGGCGGCCGCCTCTTCGATCATGCGCGCCTGCCAGCGCTCAGCGAGCGCAGCCTCGAAATCGGCCTTCAGCTTCAGGTTCAAGTCGCTGTCGTCGTAGGGAGAAACTGCCACCGAAAAGGCCTGCCCCGGCGCATCGAAGGTCTGCGCCGTGACCATGCCTGGGGCGGTGTGGGCGACCTCCCCCGGAAGCACGCCTTCCTGACCGGCCGCCGGCGACGCGCCCAGCACAGCGAGGGCGAGCGCCAGACAAGCCACCGCGCGGCCCGGGCTGTCCAGCGCCGCGCGGCGTGCCGTCACACCAGTGCCGCCCCTATTCCGCCGGGTGCGCGTGCGGCTGCGACTTGCCGCCGTCACGCAGCTCGTCGACCCAGAGGGCGTGGTGCTCCTTGGCCCAGTTGAGGTCGACCTCACCGCTGCTCATGGCATCGAAGGCACCTTCCATCCCGATAGTCCCGATGTAGATGTGGCCGATGATGATCGCGATGAAGATGAGCGCGATGATTCCGTGCCAGAGCTGCGAGAGCTGCATCTCCAGCATCGGCGATAGGTTTTCCGGCAGCCCCAGACCGAGCAGGTTCAGCGCCGCGAAGGTATCCCCGAACAGCGTGAACTGGAACGGAAACAGCAGGGCCAGCCCGGAGAGGCTGATGGAGATGCCGAGCAGCACGGCGGCCCAGAAAATAAACTTCTGGCCAGCGTTGAACTTGCCGGCTGCCGGATGCACGCCCTTCTTCAATATCCCGCCGCCGGCTGCCAGCCATTTCAGGTCGACCATCCGCGGGATGTTGTGGCGCACCCACAGCAGGAAGATTATCACCACGCCGACCATGAAGGCGAAGGCCAGGAAGTTGTGCACGTACTTACCGGCGAGCGTGATCGCCGAGAAGATATCCGGCCCAAGAATCGGCAGCAGCACGTGGCGGCCGTAAAGGACGTTCAGGCCGGTAAGCGCGAGGACCACGAAGGACACGGCGGTGATCCAGTGCGCCGTGCGCTCCACCATGTTGAAGCGCTGGATGGTGGTGCCGCTGGGCCCCGCCTCGATGCGGATGCGTCCGCGCAGCGCGAAGAAGAGGGCGAGGACGATCACGGTGCCCAGCATCAGCCAGGCGCCGTAGACCGTGACCGGCCCGTTGCGCACCGCGCGCCAGTTGTCGCCCTCGGACTGGATCAGCAGACCGGCGCCCGCGTTCGGGATCGTCACGTTGCCAACTTCGCCCTGGCGAACGGCGCGCCAGAAATCGCTGGCGGGCCGGTTGCCCTGCACGTTGCCGGGCACTTCGCCACCGGTCGGACCGGCTGCCGGCGTCTCGGTCGATTGGCCCCAGGCCGGTGCCGTCACCGCGCCGAAAGCCAGGAACGAAGCCGCGACCAGCAGGCCGAAACCGAGCAGATAGGAGAACGCACTGCGCCGTAGGCGCACGACGGAGGCAGTCATGGCAATTCCTCTCACCGGACGACGTCTCAATGTTGGGTCAGACACCGCTTTGCCGCTTCACGCGGGCGTTCAACTCGTCGCGCTGGGCGTCCGTCAAGGCGGTGTCGCTCTGGCCGAGGTAGGTGCCCTTCTCGTAGTGCAGGATGCGGCCCTGCTCGGCCTCATCGCAAGCGGCCAGTGCCAGCAGCAGGCCGGCAGCGACGACAGGTGCAAACTTCCGAAAACACATTGCTTCAGTCACCTCCAAGCGAGTCGACAGAACCGCCGCGTGCAGCTTGGCAAATTTCTGCGCCAGAAATCTACCATCCTCTCACAGTCGGGGCATTGCAACCCGCACATGGGAAAGGGGGGCGGCGTCACGCACCGCCCCCGCCAACCCGTCTCAACTTTCGACTAAGGGCTGATATCAGGACCCTGATTTTTGGTTGTAGGCCGTGCCCCAGCCCCAGGCGCCCGACCCGAACCCGCGGGCGACCACACGCTCGCGGTAGATGTCGGACACCTTGTCGCCGTCGCCGCCGAGCAACGCCTTGGTCGAGCACATCTCCGCGCAGAGCGGCAGCTTGCCCTCGGCCAGGCGGTTGCGGCCGTACTTCTGGAACTCGGCGTTCGAGTGGTCTTCCTCGGGACCGCCAGCACAGAAGGTGCACTTGTCCATCTTGCCGCGGCTGCCGAAGTTGCCCGCCTGCGGATACTGCGGTGCGCCAAACGGGCAGGCATAGAAGCAGTAGCCGCAGCCGATGCAGAGGTCCTTGGAATGCAGCACAACGCCATCGGCGGTCTGGTAGAAGCAGTCCACTGGGCAGACCGCCATGCAGGGCGCGTCCGAGCAGTGCATGCAGGCGACCGAGATGGAGCGCTCGCCGGGCTTGCCGTCGTTGATGGTGACGACGCGGCGCCGGTTCACGCCCCAGGGAACCTCATGCTCGTTCTTGCAGGCCGTGACGCAGGCGTTGCACTCGATGCAGCGCTCGGCGTCGCAGAGGAATTTCATACGTGCCATTTTCAGCCCCTCCCCTTACGCCGGCTCTACGCGGCAAAGCATGGTTTTGGTTTCCTGCATGCCGGTGACCACGTCGTAGCCGTAGGTCCCGGCCGTGTTGCTGGCCTCGCCCAGGACGTAGGGATCGGCCCCGGCCGGATACTTGTGCCGGAGATCCTCGCCCTGCCAGTGGCCGCCGAAGTGGAACGGCATGAAGGCAACGCCCCTGCCGACCCGCTCGGTCACCAACGCCATGACCTTCACCTTGGCGCCTTCCGGACTGTGCACCCAGACCATCGCGCCGTCGCGCACGCCGTTGTTGTTGGCGTCGACCGTATTGATCTCGACGAACATGTTCTGCTGCAGTTCCGCGAGCCAGGGATTGGACCGGGTCTCGTCGCCACCGCCCTCGTATTCGACCAGCCGGCCGGAGGTGAGAATGATCGGGAAGTCCACAGAGAAGTCCTGCTGCTGGATCGACTTGAAGAGCACCGGCAGGCGGTAGCTCTTGCGGTCGTCGTAGGTGGCGTACTTTTCCACCAAGTCACGCCGCGGCGTGTAGAGCGGCTCGCGGTGCAGCGGCACCGGATCCGGGAAGGTCCACACCACGCAGCGGGCCTTGGCGTTGCCGAAGGGGGCGCAGCCATGCTTGATGGCGACGCGCTGGATGCCGCCCGAGAGGTCGGTCTTCCAGCTTGTCTTCGCACCCGCCACCGCGTCGATCGCCTTGCGCTCGTCGTCGGTGAGGTCTTTGTCCCAGCCGAGCTTCTGGAGCATCTCCATGGTGAACTCGGGATAGCCGTCCTCGATCTCCGAACCGGGCGGGTAGGAACCTTCGGCCAGCAGGTTCTCGCCGTTGCGTTCGACACCATAGCGGGCACGGAACGGAAGTCCGCCCTCGGCCACCGGCATCGACGGGTTCCACAGGATCGGCGTCCCCGGATGTTTCATCTCCGGGGTGCCCCAGCACGGCCAGGGCAGGCCGTAGGTCTCGCCGTCGCAGGGACCGCCATGCGCGCGCAGGGTAGTCCTGTCGAAGG
>DATCXZ010000096.1:0-26199 GCA_036570545.1 Kiloniellaceae bacterium | reverse complement strand
CGGTCATCGCGCCGGCCGGCGCCGAGGGCCTGCCCGCCACGGTCGGCGCCGTGGTCTACAAGGGCACCGACACCACCTATCACCTCGCCCTTGCCGACGGCACGCCCTTCCTCGTGCGGGCGCAGAACAACGCCGGCGCGCGGCTCGACCTCGCGGCCGGCGCCGCTGTCACGGTGCAGATCGCGCCGGCCGCGATCCAACGCCTGGCGGACTGAGCGGCATGTCGGCAGCAACCCGACAGCGCGTCCTGCAGATCGCTCCGGCGATGGCGATCATCGGCGTCTTCATGCTGGCGCCGCTGTGCCTGATGGCCTACGTGTCGCTGCTGCACAAGGGCGTGAACGGCGGCGTGGTGTGGGACAGCCACACGGCGCAAGCCTACGTGAACTTCATCTTCGAGCGCGACCTCGACGACAGCCTGATCCTCAACACCGACTATCTGCGGATCTTCGCGCGCTCCTTCGGCCTGTCGCTACTGACCGCCGTACTGGCGCTGACGATCGGCTTCCCCACCGCCCTCTACATGGCCATGCAGCCGGAAAGGCGGCGCAACCTGCTGATCTTCCTGGTCACCATTCCGTTCTGGACCAACCTGCTGGTGCGCAACTACGCCTGGATCCTGCTGCTGCGCAACGGCGGGCTCGTGGAGGGCCTGCTGCACTGGCTGGGGCTTAGCGACCAGCCCCTCGGCGTCATGTACACGCCGGTCGCCGTCTCGATCGGCCTCACCTACTCCTACCTGCCCTTCATGGTGCTGCCCATCTACGCCAGTCTGGAAAAGCTCGACGCAAGGCTCATCGAGGCCGCCTTCGACCTCGGCGCCAACCGCCGCCGCGCCCTCACCCGCGTGATCCTGCCGCTGGCGGTGCCCGGCATCGCCGCCGGCTGCGTCCTGGTCTTCGTGCCGGCGCTGGGCGCCTACGTGACCCCGGAACTGCTCGGCGGCGGCAAGGCGATGATGATCGGCAACCTGATCCAGAGCCAGTTCGGCGCCGCGCGCAACTGGCCCTTCGGCGCGGCGCTCGCGTTCGCGCTGCTCGCCATCGTGCTGCTCGCCATGATGGTTTACCTGCTGCGCTTCCGGCGCACGCCGGCGGTGACCTGATGCGCGTCGATCCCGGCAACCCCCTCTGGCACTTCCGCGGCATTCGCGCCGCAAGCTGGCTGTTCTTCGCCTACCTCTACCTGCCGATCGTGGTGCTCATCGTGCTGAGCTTCAACGAGAACCGCCTCGCCACCATCTGGAGCGGCTTCTCGACGCAGTGGTACGGCGTGGTGCTGGCCAACGACGACATTATGCGCGCCGCATACAACTCGCTGATCGTCGCCACATCGGCGACGCTCGCCGCCACCGCCGTCGCCACGCTGGCCGCGCTCGGCATGGCCAAGGGGCGCTTCCGCGGCGATGACGGCGTTTCCGGCCTCATCGTCCTGCCGCTGGTGGTGCCCGAGATCGTCACCGCGGTCGCCACCCTGCTGTTCTTCATCCTGATCGGTTTCCGCCTCGGCCTCACCACGGTCATCGTCGCGCACACGGTGTTCTGCATCCCCTTCGCCTACCTGCCGATCCGCGCCCGCCTGGAGGGCATGGACAAGGCGCTCGGCGAGGCGGCAGCCGATCTCTACGCCAACGACTGGCAGGCGTTCCGGCGCGTCACCCTGCCCCTGCTGTGGCCGGGCATCCTGTCCGGCGCCATGCTGGCCTTCATCATCTCGCTCGACGACTTCGTCATTACCTACTTCGTGGCCGGCGCCGGCGCTACCACGCTGCCGGTCTATATCTTCGGCATGATCCGCATCGGCATCACCCCAGAGGTCAATGCGATCTCGTCGCTCATGCTGATCGTCTCGATCCTCTTCGTCACCCTGTCCTTCCTGATCGGCAGGCTGCGACGATGACACGCCCGCGCGGCGAGGTGGCGCCGCGCGCAACCAGCGACACTTCCGCTCTTGCCAAGAAAAATCGGAGGCCCAGATGTCAATGAAGAAACTACTGCAAACAGTCGCCTGTGCGGCGACGCTGTCGCTGCTGGCGAGTGGCGCGCAGGCGCAAGGGGAGCTCTTCCTCTACAACTGGTCGAACTACTTCCCGCCCGACCTGCTGACGAAGTTCGAGAAGGACACCGGCATCAAGGTGACGCTCGACGTCTACGACTCCAACGAGACCATGCTGGCTAAGCTGCAGGCGGGTGCCGCCGGCTACGACGTCGTCGTGCCTTCCGACTACATGGTGAAAATCATGATCGAGGAGGGCCTCGCCGAAAAGATCGATGCCCGGCAGATGGAAAACTTCAAGAACGTCACTGCGCCGCACAACAATCAGCCCTTCGATCCGGAGCGCGCCTACTCGGTGCCCTATATGTGGGGCACCACCGGCTTCACCTACGACTCCGCTAAGGTCGGCGAGCTGGAGGAGAGCTGGAAGGAGATTTTCGAGCCGGGCGATGCGCTGAAGAACCAGATCGCCATGCTGAACGACGAGACCGAGGTCTACAATGCCGCCGCCTACTATGTCGGCGTGAATAAGTGCACCGAGGACTCCAAGGAAGCGCAGAAGATCCTCGACGTGCTGGAGGCGCAGAAGCCCTTCGTCGCCACCTATAACTCCGACGGCACCATCGATCGTCTGGCAGCGGGAGAAGTGCTCGCGCATATGCAGTGGAACGGCGCTTCCCATCGCACCAAGGAGAAGCTGCCGACGGCGGTCTACGTCTATCCCGAGGAAGGCATCACCTTCTGGGCCGACAACTTCGTCGTGCCGAGCTCGGCTCCTAACAAGGAGAATGCGAAGACCTTCATCAACTGGATGATGGCGCCGGAGAACATCGCCATCGCCTCCAACTTCACCGGCTACATGAATGCCATCCGCGGTTCCGACGCGTTCATGGACGAGGCACTGAAGAACGATCCGTCAGTGGTCATGCCGGAGGAGTATGCAGACCGCCTGCGCCCGAACGAGAACTGCTCGGCGGCCGCGCGCGAGCTGCGCAACAAGGTGTGGACGCGCCTGAAGAGCTGATCTGCCGCGGCGGGCGGGCCGCACGCTTGCGGCCCGCCCCCCTTGGCGCCATATAGGTGCTTCCATGCCCAATGTTCCTTCCCTGACGCTTGCCCTCTGGGCCACCAATCTCGCGACACCGCTGAATGGTCTCGCGGGCTGGACGGCCCACGTCGACTCAAAGATGGCCGAGGCCGCCGCCGCGGGCGCGAAGCTGCTGGTGATGCCCGAATACGCCTGCGAGAGCTGGCTGGCGTTCAAGCCCGAAGGCCTTGCGCCCGATGAGGAGATCGCCTGGATGGCCAGGCAGGCGCCGGCGGCTCTGGAGCTGCTGCGGCCGCTGCCGGCAAAACACGGCGTCGCGCTGCTCGCCGGCACCATGCCCTGGGACACAGGGGCCGGCTTCGCCAATCGTGCCTGGCTGCTGCTGCCGGACGGGCGCGCGATCGCCCAGGACAAGCTCTGCCTCACCCCCGGCGAGCAGGATGCGGCGAGCTGGGACCTCGTGCCCGGCGATACGCTGCAGGTCGTCGAGTGGGAGGGGCTGAAGGTCGTCATCCTGATCTGCCTCGACGTGGAGATGCCGGCGCTCGCGCTGAGGCTCGCACCGCTCGATCCCGACCTTATCCTGGTGCCCTCGATGACCGCCAAGCTGTCGGGCTACTCCCGCGTCTTCTCCTGCGCCAAGGCACGCGCGATCGAGCTGCTCTGTGCGGTCGCCGCGACCGGCGTCATCGGCCGCGCACCCGGCAGCACGCAGAACCCGACCAACGTCTCCGCCTGCGCGGTCTACCTGCCCTGCGAGCCCAGCCTTGGCATGGACGGCGTGCTCGGCGCCACCGCGCCGACCGGCGAGGATTCCGGCGACGGGCCGCTGCTCATCGCCCGCAACATCCCCTTCGGCGAGATCCGCCGGCTGCGCGCGGCGGGCGCCGAGGTCTGGCCCGGCGCCTGGCGCGCCGATCATATCGCCCTCGTCGAGGAACCCGCTCCGTGAAGACCGTCTACAGCGAAAAGCACAAGCTGCACCACGCGAAGCTCGAGCTCATGAACGGGCAGATGCAGCCCGCGGTGGAGATGCCGTCGCGCGCCGAGACGGTGCTCGAGCGTGTGAAGGCGGTCGACCTGGGGCCGGTGGTCGCGCCGGCCGCGCACGGTCTCGAGCCGGTGCTGAAGGTCCACGACGCCGGCTACGTGCGGTTCCTGGAGCGGGCCTGGGACCTGTGGACCGCCGAGGGGCGCGACCACGAGGCGCTGCCGCTGGTCTGGGCGGTGCGCGGTCTGCGCCAGATCGAGCCGGAATACATCGACGGCAAGCTCTCCTACTATTCCTTCGATGCCGGCACGCCGATCACATCCGGCACCTGGGCGGCGGCCACTGCCAGCGCCGACGTGGCGCTGACCGGCGCCGATCTCGTGCGCGAGGGCGCCCGCGCGGCCTTTGCGCTCTGCCGCCCGCCGGGGCATCACGCGGCCGCCGACTTCTACGGCGGCTACTGCTTCCTCAACAACGCCGCCATCGCCGCGCAATCCTTCATCGACGCCGGTGCCGGGCGTGTCGCCGTCCTCGATGTCGACTACCACCACGGCAACGGCACCCAGGCGATATTCTATGACCGCGCCGATGTCTTCTTCGCCTCGATCCACGGCCACCCGAAGCAGGAGTATCCCTTCTTCCTCGGCTACGCCGACGAGACCGGCGCGGGTGCCGGCGAGGGCTGCAACGCCAACTATCCGCTGGTCTGGGGCAGCGGCTTCGACGCCTGGAGCGCCGCTCTCGAAGACGCCTGCAAGCGGATCGCCGCTTACGCGCCGGAAGTTCTGGTGGTCTCGCTCGGCGTCGACACTTTCGAGAAGGACCCGATCTCGCAGTTCAAGCTGAAGAGCCCCGACTACCTGCGGATCGGCGAGTCCATCGCCAGGCTGGGCAAACCGACGCTCTTCGTCATGGAAGGCGGCTACGCCGTCGCCGAAATCGGTGTCAACGCGGTGAACGTGCTGACGGGGTTTGAAGGGTAGGGGTAGGCTCTCTCCCCTCGCGGGAGAGAGTTGCGCAGTCTTAGCGAGCGACGCGAGCTTAGACGGAGCTGGGTGAGGGGGCTCCTGCGGCTCAAGGACAGTCAGCGCCGGTCGGCACTACCGCTTCCCCCTCACCCAGCTTCAGCTAAGCTCGTGCTGCGCACTCGCTAAGCTTTCGCAACCTTCTCCCACGAGGGGAGAAGGATTTTTCGCGCCACCAGCAAGAATTCGCGATTGCCTTCCGGGCCGGTGATCGGGCTTTCGACGATGCCTTCGACGCGCCAGCCCAGTTGCGCGTCCACCCAGCCCTCGATGCGCGCGCAGACTTCCTGATGGAGGGCCGGGTCGCGCACGACACCGCCCTTGCCCACGCGCTCCCTGCCGACCTCGAATTGCGGCTTGATGAGCACTGCCATCACGGCCCGCGGCGCGGTCAGGGCCAGCGGCGCCGGCAGCAGCACCTCGAGGCCGATGAAGCTGGCGTCGCAGACCAGCAGATCGATCGGCTCCGGCACCTGTGCCGTCGTGAGGGTGCGCGCGTTGGTGCGCTCCAGCACGATCACCCGCGGGTCGCTGCGCAGCTTCCACGCGAGCTGGCCGTGGCCGACGTCGACGGCGTAGACCTTTGCGGCACCGGATTGCAGCAGCACGTCGGTGAAGCCGCCCGTCGAGGCGCCAAGGTCGAGGCAGATGCGACCGGCCGGGTCGAGACCAAAGTGCTCGATCGCGTGAGCCAGCTTCAGCCCGCCGCGGCTGACCCAGGGATGATCCTGGCCGCGCACCTCGAGCGGCTGGTCGTCGGCGACGGCTTCGCCGGGCTTGGCAAGCTTGCGCTCCCCCGCGAAAACCTTGCCGGCCATGATGAGCGCCTGGGCCTTGGCGCGGCTCTCCGCCAGGCCGCGCTCGACGAGAGCGACGTCGGCGCGGCACTTGCCGACCTTCGTCTTACTCATGGCGCGCCTAGCCCCGGGCGAGGCCGCCGGTCGGCAGCAATCGGTCGCGCCGGTGGAACCGCCAGTTCACCGCGACGGCGACGAAGGCGAGGCCCAGCGCCAGCCCGATCCACACCCCGCGCCCGCCGAGACCGAGCGGAAACGCGAAGACCAGCGAGGCGACGAAGCCGACCGCCCAGTAGCCGGCCAGCGCCAGCCACATCGGCACCGCCGTGTCCTTCAGCCCGCGCAGCACATGCACGCCGATGACCTGGCCGCCGTCGACAAGCTGGAACAGCGCCGCGATCGCCAGAAACGCGACGGCCAGGTCGATGACCGGCGCGTTCTCCGGCATCGCCGGGTCCAGGAAGAGCCCGACCAGAAAGCGGCCGGCGAACCAGAACGCCAGGGCAGAGCAGGCCATGAAGAGAGTGCTGGCGAGCAGCGCCGACCAGCCGGCGCGACGCACGCCCTCGCCATCGCGTGCACCGGCGGCAAGACCGACCCGCACCACCGCCGCCTGGCCGATGCCGAGCGGCACCATGAAGACCACAGCGACGCACTGCAGAGCGATGGCATGGGCCGCCAGCGCCTCGGTGCTGATCAGTCCCATAATGAGCGCGGCAGCGGAGAACAGCCCGGACTCCGCGACGATGGTGAGGCCGATGGGGATGCCCAAGCGGACCAGCTCGAAGAAGCGCGGCCAGTCGGAGCGCCAGAAGCGGACGAGGATGTGATAGCGGCGGAACTGCCGGTCCCACTGCGCGTGCCCCAGCAGGGCGAGGAACATCAGCGCCGACACGGTGGAGCTGGTCACGCCGGCACCGGTCAGCTCCCAGCGCGGCAGACCGAAGTTGCCGAACATGAGCCCATAGTTGCCGATGGCATTCAGCGCCACCGCCGCGAAGGTGATGACCAGCACCGCGCGCGTGCGCGCGTGCGCGGTGACGAAGCAGCGCAGCACGACGAACCAGAGGCTGGGAACGAGGCCCCAGCACACCGCCTGCAGGTAGTCCTCGGACAGGGCCGCCAGTGCCGGGTCCTGCCCCGTGGCGAGCAGCAGGTGGCGGCCGTTCCAGATCGCCGCGGTGAAGATCGCGCCGAACAGCAGGGTGAGCCAGAAGCCCTGGCGCACGGTGCGGCGCACGCCGCGGAAATCGCGCGCGCCCAGTGCCTGCGACACCATCGGCGCCACGACGCTCGCGATACCCAGCCCGAAGAGAAAGATGGGGACATAGATATTCATGCCGAGGGCGCCTGCGGCGAGCTCCTGTGGCCCGAGCCAGCCCATCATGAGGATGTCCGTGGTGTTGATCGCGATCATGCCGAGTTGGGCGAATACCAGGGGCAAGGCCAGGCGCAGCGTCGCGACGATCTCGCGGCGCCACAAAGCGGCAGCAGTCGGTGCGCCGGCGGCCAGGGCCGCAGCGTCGGGCAGAAGCGTTCCGGACATGGGTCGCACTATGACGGTCTTTGCCGCAAGGGGAAAGCCGTGGCAAGTGCAGGGCGGTTATGCGTCGTCTTGCCGATTTGATCGCGGCGCCGCCGAAGGGTCGGCTAAGCCCGCGCGGGCGACTCCACCTCGGCCTGGCCGAGCGCCTCAAGGACCGTGGTGAGGATGCCGGCGCGGCCGAGGCCGGCCTGCACGATCTGGGTTTCCGGCCGGTCGTGGTCGATGAAAGTGTCGGGCAGCGTCATCGGGCGGAACTTCAGCCCCTTGTCGAACACGCCCTCCCTGGCGAGGAACTGCATGACCTGGGCAGAAAAGCCGCCGATGGCCCCCTCCTCCACCGTCACCAGCACCTCGTGCTCGCGGGCGAGGCGGCGCAGCAGGTCCTCGTCCAGCGGCTTGGCGAAGCGGGCGTCGGCGACCGTGGTAGAGAGGCCGCGCGCCGCCAGGTCGTCCGCCGCCGCCAGGGAGTCTTCGAGGCGGGTGCCGAGCGAGAGGATCGCCACCTTGCTGCCCTCCCGGACGACGCGGCCCTTGCCGATCGCCAGCGGCGTGCCGCGTGCCGGCATCTCGATGCCGAGCGCCTCGCCGCGCGGATAGCGGATTGCCGAAGGCCGGTCGTCGATCTGGCAGGCGGTCGCCACCATGTGCATCAGCTCGGCCTCGTCGCTCGGCGCCATGATGACGAAGTTGGGCAGGCAGCCGAGGTAGGTGAGGTCGTAGCTGCCCTGGTGGGTGACGCCGTCGGCCCCGACCATGCCGGCGCGGTCGATGGCGAAGCGCACCGGCAGGCTCTGGATGGCGACGTCGTGCACCACCTGGTCGTAGGCGCGCTGCAGGAAGGTCGAGTAGATCGCAGCGAACGGCTTGAAGCCCTCGCAGGCCAGCCCGGCGCAGAAGGTCACCGCATGCTGCTCGGCGATGCCGACGTCGAAGGTGCGCTTCGGAAAGCGCTCAGCGAACTTGTTGAGGCCGGTGCCGGACGGCATCGCGGCGGTGACCGCGACGATCGTTTCGTCGTGCTCGGCCTCGGCGATGAGGCCGGCGGCGAAGACGTTCTGATAGCTCGGCGCCTTGGGCGTGCTCTTGGCCTGCTTGCCGGTCACCACATCGAACTTGGCGACGCCGTGATACTTGTCGGCGGCCGCCTCGGCGGGCTCATAGCCCTTGCCCTTCTGCGTCACGCAATGGATCAGCACCGGGCCCTCGTAGTGGGCGTCGCGCACGTTCTTCAGGACCGGCAGCAGGTGATCCAGATTGTGGCCATCGATGGGTCCGACGTAGAAGAAGCCGAGTTCCTCGAAGAGGGTGCCGCCGGTGAACAGGCCGCGCGCGTATTCCTCCGCGCGCTTGGCGGCCAGCTCGATCGGGCGCGGGAAGCGCTTTGCCAGCGCGCGGCCGATCTGGCGCACCGAGAGAAAGGGCTTCGACGAGATGAGCTGCGACAGGTACGCGCTCATGGCGCCGACCGGCGGCGCGATCGACATGTCGTTATCGTTGAGGATGACGATGAGGCGCGAGTTCATCGCGCCGGCGTTGTTCATCGCCTCGTAGGCCATGCCGGCGCTCATGGCGCCGTCGCCGATCACCGCGACGACCGCGTTATCCTCGCCGCGAAAGTCGCGCGCCACCGAGAAGCCGAGGCCGGCCGAGATCGAGGTCGAGCTGTGCGCCGCGCCGAAGGGGTCGTAGACGCTCTCCTTGCGGCTGGTGAATCCGGAGAGGCCGCCGCCCTGGCGCAGGGTGCGGATGCGGTCGCGCCGGCCGGTGAGGATCTTGTGCGGATAGCACTGATGCGAGACGTCCCAGATCAGCTTGTCCCGCGGCGTCTCGAACACGTAGTGCAGCGCGGCAGTCAGCTCGACCACGCCGAGGCCGGCACCAAGGTGGCCGCCGGTCACCGACACGGCCTCGATCATCTCCAGGCGCAGCTCGTCGGCCAGGTCGCGAAGCTGGCTCTCCTCGAGCCTGCGCAAGTCCGCCGGTTCGTTGATCTGATCCAGAAGGGGGGTGGGACGCCTGTTATGACCGATCTGTGCCACGCCGATTACCGCTCCTGACGCCGTTGTGGCATCTCATTGTCTCTCCATCGTCACGATCCCCGCCTGCCCCCGGCAGCCCGACCCCCCAATCGTGGCTCCTCAGGACCGGCGGGTCACGACGAAGGCCGCCGTCTGCCTAAGAAGGTCTGCCTTTTCGCCGAAAATATCAAGTCGTGCACAGGCGGACGCGACCAGGCTCTGAGCCTTCTCGCGGGCCCGGCGAATTCCGAGCTGGCCTACGAAAGTGGCCTTTCCGAGGCTGGCATCCTGGCCGGTCGGCTTGCCCAGCGCCGCCGGCGTGCTCTCCGCGTCGAGGAGGTCGTCGGCGATCTGGAACGCAAGGCCCAGATCCTGGGCGTAAGCCACCAGCGCCGCCCGCTCGGCCGCCGCGGCCTCGGCGAGCAGCGCCCCCGCCTCGCAAGAGAAGCGGATCAGCGCGCCGGTCTTCAGGCTCTGCAAATGCGAGATGCCATCAAGGTCGAGCGTCGCGCGCTCGGCCGAGATGTCGATCATCTGGCCGCCCACCATGCCGCCGGCGCCAGCGGCGGCGGTCAGCGCCGCCGTCAGGGCGATGCGTACCGCCGCGCTGTCGTGGGTCCGCGCGTCGGCGAGCGCCGCGAAGGCCTCGGTCAGGAGGCCGTCGCCGGCAAGAATCGCCGTCGCCTCGTCGAAGGCGACATGGGCCGTCGCCCGGCCTCGGCGCAGATCGCTGTCGTCCATCGCCGGCAGGTCGTCGTGGATCAAACTATAGCAGTGCACCATCTCGATGGCGGCCGCGACGCGCAGGGCGCGCGCCTCGGGCACCTCGAACAGCCGGGCCGATTCGCAGACCAGGAACGGCCGAAGCCGCTTGCCGCCGCCGAGGGCGCTGTAGCGCATCGCCTCGATCACCCGGCCGCGCGGACCCGCGACCGGTGCCAACATCTCGTCGAGCAGGCGGGTGACCGCCTCACCCCGCGCCGCCAGCGCCACCTGCAGCACGGCATCATCAGCGCCCTGGGCCGTCCCCTGCGGCCCGGCGCTGCTAGTCGACATCGAAGGGCTCGCTGGTGGCAGTGCCGTCGGCGGCGAGGCTGATCTTCTCGATCTTCGCCTGGGCTTCGCGCAGCTTGGCATCGCAGTGGCGCTTCAGCGCGGCGCCGCGGTCGTAGTCGCCGATGGCGCTGTCCAGCGTGCCCTGGCCCTGCTCCAGCTTGCTGACGATCGCCTTCAACTCGTCGAGCGCCTGTTCGAACGACATCGCGCGGATATCGGCGGGAATGGAGTTGTCTGCCATGGCTCGTGCTTCCGCTGTGGGCTCTTTTGCGGTCCCTGCAAACCCTCAGGCCTGCAGCAGCGCCCGCACGTGGGCGGCCACGCTGCGCCCGAGCGCGCTGGGGTTGTAGCCGCCTTCCAGCACCGAGACAAGCCGTCCGCCGCAGGCGCTGCGCGCCAGCGCCAGCAGCTCGCCGGTCGCCCAGGCATAGTCGTCCTCGGTGAAATCGAGGCCGGCGAGCGGGTCCTCGCCGTGGGCATCGAAGCCGGCGGAGACGAACAGAAACTCGGGCTGGAAGGACGTCAGCGCCGGCACGACGAAGTCGCGCATGGCCTGGCGGAACTGCTGCGACCCCGCGGCAGTCGGTAGCGGCACGTTCACGATGTTCGCATTGACGCCGCGCTCGCGCGCCGAGCCGGTGCCGGGATAGAGCGGGCTCTGGTGGGTCGAGGCATAGAACAGGTCAGGATCGCTCCAGAACGCCGCCTGGGTGCCGTTGCCGTGATGCACGTCGAAATCCACCACCGCGATGCGGTTGAGGCCGTGCACCGCGCGTGCATGCAGCGCGCCGACAGCGACGTTGTTGAAGAGGCAGAAGCCCATGGCGCGGTCCGGCTCGGCGTGATGGCCGGGCGGGCGCACGGCGCAGAAGGCGTTGTCGGCTTCCCCGGCCATGACCGCATCGACCGCCGCCACCACCGCCCCCGCCGCGCGCAGCGCCGCCTCGCCCGAGCCCGGCGACAGATAGGTATCAGGATCGATGCCGTAGACCCCGTCGGCTGGCACGTTGGCCAGCAGTTCCGGCACGAAGCTGCCCGGATGCACGCGGGCGATCTGCTCTTCCTCGGCGCGCGGCGCCTCGCGGCGCAGCAGGGCACCGAATTCGCCGTCGGCAAGCGCCTGCGCGATCGCCCGCAGACGGCCGGGATTCTCCGGGTGCCCGAGGTCCGGGATGTGATCTTCGCAAGCGGGGTGACTGAAAAGGAGAGTGGTCATCGAGGAACTCTTGAGGCGCTGCCGGTGCATCTTCGCCGGAGTCGTGACCGGCATCGTCGCCCGGCATCATAGAGAGTCTGCGGCGGCAAGATAACCGGGCATTTCCCCGGCGGTGGAATCGATCAGCCCGCCTTGCGAATGCGGAACAGAAAGACGCCTGCGTCCTCCCGCCACTCCATCAGCTCGTCGCCGGTTGTCTCGCAGAATGATTTGAAATCCGCCACTGCGCCGGGATCGGTCGCCTTCACCTCGAGAATGCCGCCGGTGGCGACACCCTTCATGGCCTTGCGGGCGCGCAGCACCGGAAGCGGGCATTTGAGGCCGGTGGCATCGAGGGAGGTGATGGACAAGTCGCTTCGGCTCCGGTGCAGGAGGGCTTGGAGATCCCCGATCTCGGGGCTCACGATTAAGGCGGCGCGGCAAAAAAATCCAGCCCTGCCTTGCCCCCCTTGACCATTGCCTGTGCCGGGCAAGTTTCATTCTTATGCCTTATGGATCTCTCCTCCAGGCCGCCGGCAAAGCGAGCACGCTCCTGAAGGCGATGGGCAACGAGCGCCGCCTTGCCGTGCTCTGCCACCTGTCCGTGCGCGAGCATTCGGTCACCGAACTCTGTCGCCTGGTCGGCCTCAGCCAGTCGGCACTCTCCCAGCACCTGGCCAAGCTGCGCCGCGACCACCTGGTGAAGACCCGCCGCTCCGCACAGACCGTCTACTACTCGGTGGCGAGCCCTGAGGTGGCGCCTCTCCTGAGGTCGCTCAGCCAGGTTTTCGCCCCCGGCGGCGGCGTCCGCGAGGGCAGCGCCGGAGAAGGCGTCCCCGAGCGTCCCTGCGGGGCCGAGCGGGCCCACGACCCCGCCGACGACGGGGGCCTCTGACGAAAGCCCGATATCTAACGGAATACTGCCTTTTTTGCCCTTCCGCGTAAGCGGCGCGGCAATCAGAGGCATGATCATTTCGCGCGCTTGATCGGCAGAGCGGGTTTGCGCTAAGCCTGGGAACGCTCAACTTACTCGTTATCTACATTGCCACCCATCGCCGCTGGGTCGAACAACAATAAGCAAAGAGATCCAGACTGTGACAGACATCCAAACCGCTGCCGTTGCCGCCCCCGATCCCATCGATGTCGCTATCGGCTCGCGGCTGCGCCTGCGCCGTCTTGCCATGGGCTTCAGCCAGGAAACCCTGGCCCGGGCGCTGGGCATTACCTTCCAGCAGATCCAGAAGTACGAGCGCGGCACCAACCGCATCTTCGCCAGCCGCCTGTTCCATCTGGCTCGCGTGCTGCGGGTGCCGGTGGCCTACTTCTTCCACGGGCTGCAGGCCGGCGGCGAGACGAAGGCCGCCCAGGGCGGCGCGCCGGCAGATGCCGCCGACGAGGGGGTGGGCGACCTCTTCGGTAGGAATGATTCCCTGAAGCTCATTCAGGCCTTCAACCGGATCACCGACCCCAGCGTCCGGCGCCAGGTCTACGCTCTGGTCAGGACCGTCGGCGAGCAGGACAGCCCCGCCGAGCGTTCCCACCATGATCGCGTCGGTGGACGGCGGCTGCCGGAGCCCGCTAAATAGGGCGCCGGCCGAAGTCCAGGGCCGAAGTCCAGGGCCGAAGTCCAGGGCCGAAGCCCAGGCCGAAGCACAGGGCCGGGGCCGACCCGAGTCGGCCGGATGTGGGGCCGGCGAAATGGGGGGAGCCTGATCATGCCAGCCATCGGCGGCCGCAGCGGCCTCCTCTTCTACTGCCTCCTCTCGGCCCTGCTCGCCGCCGGCAACGCCGCCGCGCAGGATGCCGCCTATTTCAGCCCGACCTTTGCCGCCTCGCGCGGCTCGCCCTACAGCGAGGTCTATGCCGCCACTTTCGGGGCCCGCACCGTCGGCGCGCCGCCGCTGGAAACCGCCGCCCCCACCGTAGTCGTCCCCACCTTAGTTTACGTGATCCAGGACGGCCGGCTGCTCACCTACAGTGCCGGAGACTACGGCCGCGGCGGTGAGGCGCTGACCACGACGGCGTTGCCGGCCAGCCTGCCCAACGGCCGGCTCTACGGCGCCATTCCGCCACAGCCTGCAGCCGTCCGCCGGCTCGTTCCGCCGCTGCCCCAGGAGTAGGCTGCCAACGCTTGGAGTCTGGGCGGCCCAGTGCTAGGAAGCGCCGGCCATGAGAACCAGCGACTTCGACTTCGACCTGCCGCGCGGGCTGATCGCCCAGCACCCGGCGGAGCCACGCGACGGCGCCCGCCTGCTGCACGTCGGTGCATCTGGAAGCGCGACGGGCCTGGCGGATCGAAGCATCGCCGATCTGCCGGATCTCCTGCGCCCGGGGGACCTGCTGGTAACCAACGACACCAAGGTGATCCCGGCACGCCTTGCCGGCCGGCGCGGCACCGCCGGCGTCGAGGTGACCCTGCACCAGGCGGTAGACGCCGACGGGCCCGGCGGAAGCACCTGGAAGGTCTTCGCGCGGCCCGCCCGGAAGCTCGGTCTCGGCGATACCATCGACTTCGGGGGCGGCTTCACGGCCGAGGTGGTCGGCAAGGGCGAGGCGGGCGAAGTGACGCTGACCTTCGACCGTCGCGGCGGCGCGCTGCTCGCAGCGCTGGAAGAGCATGGCATCATGCCGCTGCCGCCCTACATCCAGCGCGACAAGACGGGCGACAGCCGGGACCGCAGCGACTACCAGACCGTCTTCGCGCGCCGTGCCGGGGCGGTTGCCGCGCCGACCGCCGGGCTTCACTTCACCGACCGCCTGCTGCAGCGTCTTGCCGAGCGCGGCATCGACCGGGTGAACGTGACGCTGCACGTCGGCGCCGGCACCTTCCTGCCCGTGAAGACCGAAGAGGTCGAGGCTCACGCCATGCATGGCGAGACGGGCGAGGTAAGCGCCGAGGCCGCGGCGGCCGTGAATGCCGCCCGCGCCGCGGGACGCCGCATCGTCGCCGTCGGCACCACCTCGCTGCGGCTCCTCGAGAGCGTCGCCGCCGAGGATGGCAGCCTCGCCGCCTTCACCGGCGAGACGCGCCTCTTCATTCTGCCGGGCTACCGCTTCAAGGCGGTTGACCTGCTGATGACCAACTTCCACCTGCCGCGCTCGACGCTCTTCATGCTGGTCTGCGCCTTTGCCGGCAAGGCACGCATGGCAGCGGCCTATGCCCACGCCATCGCCAAGGGCTATCGCTTCTACTCCTATGGCGACGCCTGCCTGCTCGATCCACAGCCCCAGAGAAAGCCGCCCCAGAGAAAGCCGCCCACCGCATGACCTCCCTCGGCCTATCCTTCCAGGTCACCGCCACCGACGGTGCAGCGCGCCGTGGCCGGCTCTCCACCGCGCACGGCATCGTCAACACGCCGGCCTTCATGACGGTCGGGACCGCCGGCACGGTGAAGGGGCTGACGCCCGAGCAGGTGGCGGCGAGTGGCGCCGAGATCATTCTCGGCAACACCTATCACCTGATGCTGCGCCCCAGCGCCGAGCGGGTGGCGCAGCTTGGCGGCCTGCACAGGTTCATGAACTGGCCGGGGCCGATCCTCACGGACTCCGGCGGCTTTCAGGTCATGTCGCTGGAGGCGTTGCGCAAGATCACCGAAGACGGCGTCACCTTCCGCTCGCACCTCGACGGCACGCCCCACGCCCTGACGCCGGAGCGCGCGGTCGAGATCCAGGAGCTGCTGGATGCCGACATCACCATGGTGCTCGACGAATGCACGCCCTTCCCCGCCACCGAAGAGGCCGCGCGGGAGTCGATGGAGCGCTCCATGCGCTGGGCGGCGCGCTGCAAGGCGGCCTTCTCCAAACGGCCGGGCTATGGCCTCTTCGGCATCGTGCAGGGCAGCGTCTATCCGGAGCTCAGAAGGCGTTCGGCGAAGGCGCTGACCGACATCGGCTTCGATGGCTACGCAGTCGGCGGGCTCGCCGTCGGCGAGGGCCAGCAGGCGATGTTCGAGATGCTCGACGTGACGGTGCCGGCGCTGCCTGGCGAGCGGCCGCGCTACCTGATGGGCGTCGGCAAGCCGGCCGACATCGTCGGCGCGGTGCGCCGCGGCGTCGACATGTTCGACTGCGTGCTGCCGACGCGCAGCGGGCGCACCGGCCAGGCCTTCACCCGCCGCGCCGTGCTCAACCTGCTCAACGCCCGCCACCGCGACGACCCGCGTCCGCTCGACCCCGACTGCCCCTGTCCGACCTGCGCCGACTACAGCCGCGCCTACCTGCATCATCTTTTCAAGGCCAAGGAGATGCTTGGTCCGATCCTGCTGAGCCGTCACAATCTGCATCACTATCAGCAGCTCATGGCCGGGCTGCGGGATGCCATCGCGGCCGGCCGGCTGGAGGATTTCGTTGCCGACTTCGAGCGACAGGAAGCCACGGGCGATCTGGCCGCCCTCTGATCAACCGCGTGGAGATGCATTGCCCGCCGGCGATTTGAAGGTGGCGATCCGCGAACGTGCGTTGGCGCTGGGCTTCGACGCCGTCGGCTTCGCGCGCGCGGAGGTGGCGACGGCGGCGCGCCAGGAGTTCCTCACCTATCTGAGCCAGGGTTGTCATGGTGACATGGACTGGCTGGCAGCCAAGGCGGAGCGCCGCTCCGATCCCCAGACCCTGTGGCCGGAAGCGCGGACCGTCATCGTGCTGGGGCAAAACTACGGGCCGGCGCAAGACCCACTCGCGCTCCTCGAGCGCCGCGACCGCGCGGCGATTTCCGTCTATGCCCGCAACGCGGACTATCACGATCTCATCAAGAAGCGCCTGAAGGCGCTGGCGCGCTGGCTGCACGACGACCTGAAGGCAGGTGTGAAGGTTTTCGTCGACACCGCGCCGGTCATGGAAAAGCACCTCGCCGAGGCCGCCGGCCTCGGCTGGCAAGGCAAGCACAGCAACCTGGTGTCGCTGGATCTCGGCTCCTGGCTGTTCCTCGGCGAAGTCTTCACCGATCTGGCGCTGGAGCCGGACACGGCGGAGGGCGATCATTGCGGCTCTTGCCGGCGCTGCCTGGACGTCTGTCCGACGCAGGCCTTCATCGGCCCGCACCGGCTCGACGCCCGACGCTGCATCTCCTACCTCACCATCGAGCACAAGGGGCACATTCCGCGCGCGCTGCGCCCGGCCATGGGCAACCGCATCTACGGCTGCGACGACTGCCTCGCCGTCTGCCCGTGGAACAAGTTTGCGCAGCGCACGGCGGAGCCTGCGTTCCTGCCGCGCGCCGAGCTGACCGCACCACGCCTGAAGGATCTCGCCGAGCTCGACGACGCGAGCTTCCGCAGCGTCTTCGCCGGCTCGCCCATCAAGCGCACCGGCCGCGACCGCTTCCTGCGCAACGTCCTCATCGCCATCGGCAACAGCGGCGACGCGAGCTTGGCACGAACCGCCGAGCGACGGTTGGACGACGCCTCGCCGCTGGTGCGCGCCATGGCGGTCTGGGCGCTGGCGCGGCTGCTGCCGGGAAGGGAGTTCGAGGTGCGGCGCGCAAGCCGCGCCGCTGGCGAGACCGATGCCGATGTGCGCGCGGAGTGGATAACCGGAACGGCTGTCTAGCTGGCGCCGTTCAGCCGCTTGGCCTTGTCGGGCGGATAGCAGACGTAATTGATGCGGTGCGGCTGGGTGAGCGAGCAGCCGTTCCAGAAGAAATCCTCATCCTGCTTCACCAGGCGGCCACCCTCGCAGAGATAGACGGCTTCCGCTTCGACCTCCGCCGGCTCGTTGAAGGCTCGGCTGTAGCACACGCCGAGAGCGCGCGGCTGCAGACGCGGCAGCATGCCAGCGCTGTCCGCCTTGGCCGCCTCGACGGCGGCCTCCGATCCCGCCACCCGGAACGGCGTCATCGCGCAACCGGAAAGCCCGGCCGCGGCGAGAACCAGCAACAGCGGAGCGAAGCGCTGGGCAAAGGACATCGTCGACTCCCCCGAAAAACCTGCCCCCTAGATACGGCACTTGCGGCCGCCCTGTCATCCGCGAAGCCCCGCTTGCCGCGCGTTTTTCGGGCCAATTCTACTAATTAAATATGTTATAATATTTATTTTTACAGTTTCTTCTGGACAAATTTTCTCTTTCACCCTAACTTTCCCGTTAAATACACAGGGGCCAGCGCCGCCCAACCCACGCTGGTCCGCAGGCCTAGGAAGGCGCCAATGCGGTATTTTCCGGCGTTCCACGACCTCACAGCCCGCCGCAGCCTGGTGGTGGGCGGCGGCGAAGCGGCCGGACGCAAGCTGCGCCTGCTGCTGAAGGCGGGCGCCCGGCCGCTGGTGGTCGCTCCCCACGTCGGCGAGGAGATCGCCGGCCTGGCCGAGGCCGGCAGCGTCACCTGGCGGGCCCGCCCTTTCCGAGTCGACGATATCGCCGGCTGCGCACTTGTGATCAGCGCCACCGGCCTCGCCGGGATCGATGCGGCGGTCGCCGCTGCGGCACAGGGCGCCGGCGTGCCGGTGAACGTCGTCGACCGGCCGGATCTCTCCAGCTTCATCACCCCCGCGATCATCGACCGCGATCCGCTGGTCATCGGCATCTCCAGTGGTGCCGAGGCGCCGATCCTGGCGCGCCAGATCCGCGCTCGTCTCGAGTCCCTGCTGCCGGCGAATCTCGGCCGCCTCGCCCGCTTCGCCGGCGCCTTCCGTGGCGCGGTGGCGGCGCAGATCGGCGATGGCGCCCAGCGCCGCCGCTTCTGGGAACGCCTCTTCGACGGCCCGATCGCCGACAGGGTGCTGGCCGGCGACGAGGTCGGCGCGCGCGAGGCCATGCTGGCCCTCGTCAACGGCCGGGCTGCTCAGGCGCGCGAGGAGGGCTCGGTCGCCATCGTCGGCGCCGGGCCGGGCGATCCGGATCTGCTGACCTTCAAGGCCCTGCGCCGCCTTCAGGAGGCCGACGTGGTGCTCTACGACGAGCAGGTCGGCCCGGAGATCGTCGACTACGCGCGGCGCGACGCCCAGCGCGTCTACATCGGCAGGTCGACGGCGAGGCATGCCCTGAGCCAGGACGAAATCAACGGGCTGATGGCCGAGCAGGCGCTGGCCGGCCGCCGCATCGTGCGCCTCCAAGGCGGCGATCCTTTCAATTCCGGGGGCGGCGGAGAAGAGATCGACTATCTGCAGCGCCGCGGCGTCGCCGTCGAGGTGGTGCCGGGCGTGACGGCACCCCCCGGCTGCCTCGCGGCTCCGCGGCGCGCCGCGGCGGTCTAAGGAGAAACCGGCCCCATGAACCAGCACAAGAACCCGAAGAACGCGAGCCTCCGGGTCGTGACCGCCAACCGCCTGCGCCAGGGCGATGTTGTCTACCTGACCGTGTCCGGCACCTGGTCGCATCACCTGAACGAGAGCCGCGCTAGCGACGACAAGTCCGATCTCGAGGCGATGCTGGCGAAGGCAGCGGACGACGTCGCCGCGCGCCTCGTTGTCGGGCCCTACGCCTTCGAAGTCGTCGAGATCGACGGCATCCTGCAGCCGCTCTCCGCCCGCGAGATCATTCGCGCCGCCGGTCCCACGGTGCGTTCCGACCACCGCCCCGACCCGGCCGAACGCGCCGCCTGAGGAGGACCTTCGCCATGTACCGCTACGACGAATTCGACCGGGCTTTCGTGAAACAGCGCGTGAAGCAGTTCCGCGGGCAGGTCGGGCGCCGGCTCGCCGGCGAGCTCAGCGAGGACGAATTCAAGCCGCTGCGCCTGATGAACGGCGTCTACCTGCAACTCCATGCCTATATGTTGCGGGTCGCCGTGCCCTACGGCACGCTGTCGTCGCGTCAGCTACGCAAGCTCGCCCATATTGCGCGCAGCTACGATCGCGGCTACGGACACTTCACCACGCGGCAGAACATCCAGTACAACTGGCCGAAGCTGGTCGACGTGCCCGATATCCTCGAGGAGCTGGCGACCGTCGAGATGCACGCCATCCAGACCAGCGGCAACTGCATCCGCAATGTCACCGCCGACCACTTTGCCGGTGCCGCGGCCGATGAGATCGAAGACCCGCGCGTCTACGGCGAGATCATCCGCCAATGGTCGAGCCTGCACCCGGAGTTCTCATTCCTGCCGCGCAAGTTCAAGATCGCGGTGACCGGCGCGCCGAACGACCGTGCCGCCGTGCGCTTTCACGACATCGGCCTGCAGATCCGCCGCAACGAGGCGGGCGAGGTCGGCTTCGAGGTGATCGTCGGCGGCGGCCTCGGCCGCACGCCCTACATCGGCGTCACCATCCGCAAGTTCCTGCCCAAGCAGCACCTGCTGAGCTATCTGGAAGCGATCCTGCGCGTCTACAACCAGCTCGGCCGGCGCGACAACCTCTTCAAGTCGCGCATCAAGATCCTGGTGCAGCAGACCGGCGCCGAGGCCTTCCGGGATCTGGTCGAGGACGAGTGGCTGCAGATCAAGGACGGCTATCTCACGCTGCCAACAGCGGAGATCGAGCGCATCGAGACCTATTTCGCGCCACCGGTCTTCGAAACGCTCGATGCCAGTCAGCCGGCCTTCGAGGCACGCCGTTTCGAGGACCGTGACTTCGCCCGCTGGGTGCGCACGAACGTCTCGCCACACAAGGCGCCGGGCTACGCCTGCGTGACGATCTCTCTGAAGCCCGAAGGGGCTCCGCCGGGCGATGCCAGCGCGGAGCAGATGGAGGCGATCGCCGACCTGGCCGAGCGCTTCAGCTTCGACGAGATCCGCGTCAGTCACGAGCAGAACCTGGTGCTGCCGCACGTGCGCCTCACTGACCTCGCCGAGGTGTGGGAGGTGCTCGCCGCCAACGGCCTCGGCACGCCCAACGCCGGGCTTCTCTCCGACATCATCGCCTGCCCCGGGCTCGACTACTGCAACCTCGCCAACGCGCGATCCATCCCCGTCGCCCAGCGCATCACCCAGCGCTTCAGCGACCTGAAACGCCAGCACGAGATCGGCGACCTCAAGATCAAGATCTCCGGCTGCATCAACGCCTGCGGCCATCATCACGTGGGCCACATCGGCATCCTCGGCGTCGACAAGAAGGGCGAGGAATTCTACCAGATCACCCTCGGCGGCAGCGCCGACGAGAACGCTGCGCTCGGGAAGATCGTCGGCCCCGCCTTCTCCTACGACCAGGTGGTCGAGGCCGTCGACAACATCGTTGCCACCTACCTGGAGCAGCGCCGCGAGGGAGAGCGCTTCAACGATACCCTGGCCCGCGTCGGCCATGCCCCCTTCAAGGAGAAGCTCTATGCCGCTGCTTAAGGACGGCAAGCTGGCCGAGGATTCCTGGCGGCCACTGTCCGAAGACGGCGCGATGCCCCAGGGCGATCTTCCAGGGGGCGACGTCATCGTGACGCTGGAGCAGTGGCAGGCGGGGCGCGAGCGGTTGCGCGGCCACAATGGCCGCCTCGGCCTGCGCCTGAAGAGCGATCAGTCGCCGGCCGGCATCGCCGAGGATCTCGGCCACTTCCAGCTCGTCGCCCTGGAGTTCCCGCGCTTCGGCGACGGCCGTGCCTATTCCTATGCGCGCCTGTTGCGCGAGCGCTACGGCTTCAAGGGCGAGCTGCGCGCGGTCGGCAACGTGCTGCGCGACCAGTTTCTGTTCATGCTGCGCTGCGGCTTCGATGCCTTCGAGGTGGCCAACGAGAACGCCGTCGACGCCTGGCGCGAGGCGTTGGCCGAATTCGACCTCTTCTACCAGCCGACCGGCGGCAGCGGCGCCACCCGCGGCCCGTTGCGCCGCACGGCCGCGCCCGGCACCCGTTAGCGCAATGCCGCAGGCCCTCGCAAAGAGTGCCCGCCCCAGCCTGGTGGTCCGCCCGCCAGCGAACCAGGACAGCGAGCTGCGCCTCGCCCGGCGCGCGCGCCTTCTGGAGCTGCGCTACGGCGGGCTGGGCGGCGCCGCACTGCTGGATGTGGCGGTGAACGACATCTTCCCGGGTCGCATCGCCGTGGTGTCATCCTTCGGCACCGAGTCCGCCGTGCTGCTCGACCTCGTCGCCCAGGTGAACCCGGCGACACCGGTGATCTTCCTGGAAACCGGCAAGCACTTCGCGGAGACCCTCGCCTACCGCGACGAACTCGTCGCCCGGCTCGGCCTCAGCGACGTGCGCAGCGTCGCCCCGGCGGAGGACGATCTCGTCTGGGCCGACCGCAACGGCACGCTGTGGCAGCGCAGTCCCGATCTCTGCTGCCGCCTGCGCAAGGTGCTGCCGCTGGAGCGTGCGCTCTCGGGCTTCAGCGCCTGGATCAACGGGCGCAAACGATTCCAGGGTGGGCAGCGCCGCCACCTCGGCCATTTCGAGGCGGCGGATTCGCGCATCAAGGTGAATCCGCTGGCGAGCTGGGACACTGCTGCCCTCGCCCGCGCCTTCGTCGAACGCGACCTGCCACGGCACCCCCTGGGCGCCCGGGGCTACCCCTCGGTCGGCTGCGCCCCCTGCACCACAAAAGGCGACGGCGCCGCCGGCTCGCGCGCCGGCCGCTGGGCCGGCAGCGACAAGATCGAATGCGGCATCCACCGCACCGCACACAGCCCACTTGGCGGCAGCAAAGGACTGCGCTGAATCCGCCCGAGTCGCTGCCCCAAAATTGCCTCCCCTTGGGTATCGCGCCAGCGAGGCGCCCTCACCTCAGGGGCCAGCGCAGCGGTAGAGTATTGATTGTGGCGGACCGGCGGCGGTGCCAAGACTCGAAGGTTACCAGGCTAATAGAGACTCCCCGAATCGCCGTCCCGCGACCGCGAGATGATCTGTAATGAAGCCGAGAATCCTTCGAGACCGACTGACAAGTTCGCGCCAACCACAAGTAAACAACCTTTGTTTCAGCAGGTAAATATACACAATCCATAGCATATGTAACATTATTTCCGATTTTTACTTTGAAAGTATCCAAATATATACAGGATTAATAGTTAATTTCCCGCAAAATTTAGGTAGATTTAGCTTAAATATAATACGATTCTTCTTGATCCGCCCAATTAAGATTGTGTAAACCTTTCCTGCGGACGAAGCGCCAGCAGGGCGATAAGGCCAGGCCGGGAATACCAACCCCGGCGATCTCAAGGCCGGACCCGGCGATAAGAACGAAGGCGCGCGAGCCGCCCAGTGTTCACAGGGTAACGGACGTTAAATGAGTCGGATTGCACACATGCTGGCCGCCTGGCGGCCGCGGCAGGAGGCTTGGCTCGCCGTTGCACGCGGGCTGGTCGCCGGCGATGGCCCAGGCATCAGAGCGCTCGGCTCCGCCATCAGCGCACCCCTCGCCTGCGTCGTGGCGGGAGCCGCGCTGGCCAGCATCGCCTCGAGCGACGGCGTCGACGACACCTGGACACGCATCACCGCCCAGAGCTTCATTCCGGTGGACGCCAAGGACATCGATTCGAATCAGTTCTACGTGCGCCAGGTCGGCCTCAGCCAGCTCGCGCTCGGGGACCACATCGCCGACGGCTTCACGCCCGATCCGGACAAGCTGCGCGAGGAACTCGCCTGCCTCGCCCGCAACATCTACTTCGAAGCGCGCAGCGAGTCGCACGAAGGCAAGATCGCGGTGGCCCACGTGGTGATGAACCGCGTCGCCTCGCAGTACTTTCCGGACACCGTCTGCGGCGTCGTTCAGGACGGCACCGACGAAGTGCTGCACCGGTGCCAGTTCTCCTGGTTCTGCGACGGCAAGCCCGACGAGATCGACGATGCCGCCTCCTGGGCCGAGGCCACCGAACTGGCCAGCCAGGTCTACTGGGGCCGCGCCGAGGATCCTTCCGGCGGCGCGCTCTGGTATCATGCCGACTACGTGAAGCCGGGGTGGCGAAAGGCCTTCGCCGAAGCGGCGGTGATCGGCCGCCACATCTTCTATACCCGCAAGCCGGCGGTGATCGGAACCCAGGTCGCTCAAGGCGGCTGAGCCGGCAGCAGAGGGGCGCAAAGCTCAAGGAGCGCCGGCAAAGGCGCTCCTTTTTTGATGGCCTCAGCGGCGTCGCCTGAAACGGCCGGTCAGCAGCGCCTCGATGGTGTTGTAGGCCGCATCGCTGATGTCGAGAAAGATACCGCCGACGACGCCGTTCTCCCCGGACGGGCGGACGATCTCGACGGGCAGAGAGAGCGGCTCGCCCTGCGGCACAGGCACCTCGAGGCGCAGGCGCTGGCCGACGCGGAAATCGTGCGGCTGCCGATCGGTGGCGTCGAGCGCTACACCGAAGCCGGCGGCACTGAGATCGGTAAGCTGCACGGGCCGCCCGTCGAGCAGAGCCTCGGCCTGCATCGAGCGGCGACGGTCGCGACGGCGTTCCTTGCGCATGACGGTGACGTTGCTGCGGCTCATCTCCCCGCTGCCTCTTCATGGATTGGTTGCTGCGGCGCCAGCCAGCGTAGCGGCAAGGCTCTATAGAAATCGTTAGCAGGCGATGCGCGCGTTAAGGTTAACCAGCTCGCGGCGCGCGACCTTGCCGGTCGCCGTCATCGGCAATGCGCGGCGGAATTCGACCAGCCCGGGACACTTGCCGTCCGGCAACTCGCGGGCGAGCCAGTCGAGCAGCTCGGCAGCGTCCAGCCTGTGGCCGTCGTGCAACACGACGAAGACCTTCGCCTCCTGCCCCAGGTAGGCATCCGGCACGCCGATCACCACCGCCTCGGCGATCGCCGGATGCGTCTTCAGCACGCTCTCGACCTCGGCAGGATAGATGTGCTCCTCGCCGCGCAGGATCTTGTCGTCGGTGCGCCCGAGGATATCGAGCCGGCCGAGTTCGTCGAAGCGTCCGAGATCGCCGCTGCGCAGCCAGCCACCGGCCAAGGCCCGCGCCGTGGCCTCGGGCAGGTTCAGGTAGCCTTTCATGACGCCCGGCCCGCGCACCAGGATCTCGCCCTCTGCCCCCGGCGCCGCGCTGAGGCCCCTGCCGTTGTCGAGCATCACCTCGACGCCCGGCACCACACGGCCGACCGTGGTGGGAGTCGCGCCGGCACGCGTTGCACCACCGCCCCAGGCCACGATGGACGAGGTTTCCGTGAGGCCGTAGCCGGGCACGATAGGGGTGCCGAAGCGCTCCTCGAAGCTCTCCGAGAGACCGGCCGGCAACGGCGCGCCGCCGGTCGCGCAGAGCCGCAGGCTACGTCGCACGGCAGCACTGTCGACGCTTGCGGCATGCTCCAGCAGGTAGCGATAGAAGATCGGCATGTGCACGAAGTAGGTGGCCCCCTCACCCACCAGCAGCCGCCAGATTGCCTGCGGGTCGAAGCCTTCCGCCAGCACCAGCGTCTCGCCGTTCAGCATTGCGAGGTTGAGGCCGCAAACCTGGCCCATGACGTGAAACAGCGGCGTCGAGATGAGCCTCACGCGGGTGTCGGCGCGCGGCGCCAGGTCGCCGTTGATGCGGGTCAGCGCCACCAGGTTGGCCTGCGTGAGCTCGACGCCCTTCGGCCGGCCCGTGGTTCCGGAGGTGTAGAGCAAGACGGCGGTTTCATCGGCGCCGTAGTCATAGGTCGCGGCGCGGCCGGCGCCCCGGTCCATGAGGTCGCCGAGCGAAGGATAGCCCGCCACGGTCGAGGGCGCCTCAGGGGCGGCCGGAATGATCCAGCAGTGCTTGCAGCCAGGCACTGCCGCAGCGGCGGCCAGCGCCTGGTCGGCGTAGGCGGTGTCGCCGCGGCCGTCAAAAGTGAGCAGCGCCTCGGCGCCGGAATCCTCGAGCTGGAAGCGGATATCGCGCTCGCGCAGCGTCGTGCTCAGCACTACGGCAAGGCCGCCGAGCTTCAGGATGCCGTAGTAGGCGGCAATGAAACCGGGCCTGTTGGCGCAGGCGAGCGCGATACGGCTGCCCGGCCCGTAGCCTTCCGCGACAAGGCCGCGAGCCACGCCGTCGGCCATGCTTCGGAGCGCGGCGAAGCTGTAGCTGCGCGCGGCGTGCACCAGCGCCTTGCCGTCCGGTTGCCGGGCCGCGGTGGCGTCCAGAAAGGAGGCTACGTTTGCCATCGCCTTGCTCCTCCGCCTCGCAACAGGAAACCTGCTAGCCCCGCACCGAGTGCGGCTGCAGGCGGTATACATGGACCACCGTCAGCAGGGCGCAGAGAGAAAGCAGCGCCGCCGTCGCGTAGGGCCAGCCGAGGCCGAGGCTGCCAAGGGCGAAGCCGCCCCACACCGGCCCCAGGATGCGCGCCAGGCTGAGCACCGCGTGGTTGAAACCCATGATAGCACCCTGCACGCTGGCCGGCGCGGCTTTCGACAGCAGCGACTGCAGGCAGGAAAGACACATGGCGATGCCGGCGCCCAGCAGCATGAGCGCGAGCGCGATGGCATAGTCGCCCGGGCAGGCCACGAACAGCGCCAAGCCGAGCGCCATCGCCGCGCTGGCCCCGGCGGTGACGCGGCTCTCGCCGTAGCGCGCGCAGAGCCTCGGGATCAGCACCCAGAGCGCAAAGACCGCCGCAAGGCCGGCCAGCGTAAAGCCGAGAGAAACGTCGCGCGCGTCCCAGGCGAGCACGCGCGAGGACCACAGGCCGAGGGTCGAGTCCATCGAGGCGTAGGCGAACGAGAGAACGGCCATGATGGCGATGGGTGCGAGGCACAGCGGCGCCGCGACGATGCTGCGCGGCAGCGCGAC
>DATCXZ010000095.1:0-17250 GCA_036570545.1 Kiloniellaceae bacterium | reverse complement strand
GACGGCACAGCCTATCTCTGCGCCTCCGGCGAGGCGCTGCCGCTGGCCGACGGCTGCCTCGACGCCCTGGTCTACTTCAACGCCCTACACCACGTGCCGGCAGAGCGGCAGGGCGCTGCCCTGGCCGAGGCCGTCCGCGTGCTGCGCCGCGGCGGCCTGCTCTACGTGCAGGAGCCGCTGGCCGAAGGCAGCTACTTCGAGCTCATGCGGCCGATCGAGGACGAGACCGAGCTGCGCGCCCGCGCCTATGACGCGCTGCGGGCGGCCGCCGGCGCGATGCTGGAGGAGGTCGCGGAGATCTTCTACCGCGCGCCGCTGCGGGTGAAGACTGCCGAGGCCTTCCTGGACGGGCTGGTCGCCGTCGATCCCTCGCGCCGCGGCGCCGTCGAAGCGCAGGCAACGTCGTTGCGGCAGGGCTTTCTGGCGGCGGCGGAACAGCGTGCGGACGGCTTCTGGTTCGAGATACCCTCCCGACTCAACCTGCTGCGTCGACATTGATGGTTTTGCACTGATGGTACGCTATCTCTCCGAGCACGATTCCCCCGACGACCCCGGCGGCCTCATCCGCGAGGTGCTGCAGATGGGCGCCGAATTCCCCGGCCCGGCCGAGGACGTGGTGCTGGCCTGGATTCTGCGCCTCGGCGAAGGGCGCGACCCCGGCGAAGCCGCCAAGCGCCTCATCACCGACTACGAGCTCGACCGCGAGCCGCCGCCGACCGGCGCCTGCGGGCGTCTGGTCGCGATCCTGCGGGAAACAGCGGAGTTTCCGACCGGACGCATAACCCGCCACCTCTGCCAGCCGCGCCGGCGCGGCGGCTGGCGCCGCAACCGGCCGTGAGGCGCGCTTCCGGCGCATGACGGCAACTCGCGTCATCGACAACCGCACGGCCCGGCGGCTGTTCCTGCAGCGCCAGGGCCTCAGCTTTCCGCCGCACCGCAAGCTGAGCGACCAGGACCTGCTGGCGCTGATCGAGCATCTCGGCTTCGTGCAGGTCGATTCGATCCAGACGGTCGAGCGCGCGCATCACATGATTCTCTTCGCGCGCAACCAGACCTACCGGAAGAAGCAGCTCGCGCGGCTGCACGAGCGCGACGGCCTGCTGTTCGAGAACTGGACGCACGACGCCTCGATCATCCCGAGCCGCTTCTTTCCCTACTGGAAGCGGCGCTTCCTGCGCGAGGAGGCGCGCCTGCGCGCGCGCTGGCGCAACTGGCACGGCGAGGGCTTCGAGTCGGAGCTCGATACCGTGCTGCGCCATGTCGCGGAAACCGGGCGCGTGCTGGCGCGCGACCTCGGCAACGACGACGCCGCCAATCCGAAGACCAACGGCGGCTGGTGGGACTGGCATCCGTCAAAGACGGCGCTGGAATACCTCTGGCGCTGCGGCCATCTGGCGGTCGCAGCGCGGGACGGATTCCAAAAGGTCTACGACCTCACCGAGCGCACCCTGCCGGCACACCATCTGTCGGACGAAGTCTCCGAGGCCGAGACCGTCGACTGGGCCTGCCGCGCGGCGCTGGAGCGCCTGGGCGTCGCCACCTCCGGCGAAATCGCCGCCTTTTGGGACCTGGTCACGCCGGACGAGGCCAAGGCCTGGTGCCTCGCCCGCAAGGGCGGCGAGCTGGAGGAGGTGCGGGTGGAGGGGGCCCCGGACGACAAGGGGGACTGCAAGCCGCGCGCGGCCTTCGTCTTCGCGGACGACGATCCTTGCGCCGGCCTGCCCGAGCCGCCGAAGCGGCTGCGCGTGCTCAGCCCCTTCGACCCGCTGATCCGCGACCGCAAGCGCACCGAGCGCCTGTTCGGCTTCCACTACCGCATCGAGGTCTTCGTGCCGGCGCCTAAGCGCAAGTACGGCTACTACGTCTTCCCGCTGTTGGAGGGCGACCGGCTGATCGGCCGCCTCGATATGAAGCACGAGCGCGACAACAGCGTGTTGCGCGTGAAGGGGCTGTGGCTGGAGCCGGGGCAGCGCCTCCCGGCGGCGCGCCAGGAGCGCCTGGAGGCGGAGCTGGAGCGCCAGCGCCGCTTCACCGGCGCCGAGCGCATCACCTTCGCCAGGGGCTGGCTGAAGGAGAAGAGCTAACCCTGCCTTGGCTTCCAGCGCGTGAGGGCGAAGACGGCAAGGCCGGCCAGGAGGCCCCAGAACGCGCTGCCGATGCCGAGGAAGGAGAGGCCGGAGGCCGTGACGAGGAAGGTCACTACGGCGGCGAGCCGGTCCTCGGCCGCCGCCAGCGCCTCGGTCAGCGCGGAGCCGAAGGCGCCCAGCAGGGCGAGGCCCGCCACCGCCAGGATCAGGTAGGCCGGAACCGCGGCAACGAAGGCGGTGATGGCCCCCGCCAGCAATCCGAACACGACATAGGCAAGGCCACAGACAACGGCGGCCCAGTAACGCCGGCGCGGATCGGGATGCGCGTCCTCGCCGGCGCAGAGCGCGGCGGTGATCGCGGCGAGGTTCACCGCGTGGCCGCCGAAGGGCGCCGCCAGCAGCGAGAAGACGCCGGTCGTGGCGAACAGCGGCCCCGGCACCGGCGCGTAGCCGTTGGCGCTCAGCACCGCGATGCCGGGAATGTTCTGTGAGGCCATGGTGACGATGAAGAGCGGCAGCGCGATGCCGACGAGCGCGGGCAGCGAGAGATCCGGCACCACCAGCACCGGCCGCAGCAGCAGGGCGGCGCTGTCGAGCGCCGGCAAGGACGTGGTCGCCGCGATCATCGCCAGGGCCGCCAGCAGGGCTGCGGGAATCGCGAAGAGGCGCTTGAAGCGCCAGGTGAGCGCCCAGGCGAGGATCACCGGCAACGCGAGCAGCGGCCCCTCCGCCACCGCGCGCACCGGCGCCAGGCAGAAGGTCAGCAGCACGCCCGCCAGCATGGCGTTGGCGAGCGCCGGCGGGATGGCGGCCACCCAGCGGCCGAGCGGCTTCCACAGCCCGGCGGCGAGGATGAGCAGGCCGCAGACGAGGAAGCCGCCGACGGCGGCGGCAAAGCCGCCCTCGACCGCGCCGGTGGTGGCGAGCAGCGCGGCGCCCGGGGTCGACCAGGCGACGGACACCGGCAGGCGCGTCTTCAAGGAGAGGTAGACCCCGCAGAGGCCCATGGCGAGCGACAGGGCCATGAGGCCGGACGCCGCCTCGGCCGGGCTGGCGCCGATGCCGAGGAGGCCCTGGATCACCACGGCAAAGGAGCTGGCGAAGCCGACGAAGGCAGCGAGGAGCCCGGCGCCCGCCGCCTGCAGCGAGAACCCCTTGCGCGTCTCCGCTGCCAGGGCCGTCATCCCGGCTGCCTGCCATGCCGCATCATGGTGCGCACGAGACTGTAGAGCACCACGGCATTGAGCGCGTGCCAGAGGAAGTGGGTGCCGCTGGGCAGGGTGACGCAGAGCGGCAGGTCGGCGGTGCGCAACGCGAGCGAGAAGGCGAACACGCCGGCAGCGACGAGAATGCCCGGTCCTGCCGGGTGGCGCCGCCCGAAGTGCAGGAAACCCCCGACGCCGAGCATCGCGAGCAGGGCCACGCCGTAGGTCGAGACGCTGAAGCCGAAGGCAAGCGGCAGCACCACGGTGAGGACCAGCACGATGACGATAGCGAGTAGGCAATGCCGCAGCGGCAGTCCGACGAAGCGCCTCAGCGCGAGGTACAGGTAGAACAGGATGAAGAGCGCAATGGGGATGACGTCGGCCAGCGCCGCCCAGCGCGTGGCGAAACTGTGGAAGAGGCCGCTGCCGATACCGACGACGAGAACCAGAACGGCAAGACCGATGATCGCCGGGTCGCGCCGGACCGCCGGCTCCGCGCGCCGCAGCGCGACCACCAGCAAAACGCCGGCGAGGATGAACGCGAGGTTGGTGACCAGATTGAGCGGCTCGGCCCAGAGCCCCGGCCCGACCCGCTCGCAGTAGAGATCGATGAAGTCCCCCTCCATGCGCGACGAATCACTTCACCTGGCTGAAGGCGTTCTCGATGAGCTGGACGATCTGGTTCACCGGCTGGGTGAAGACGCCGGCCTGCCCCTTCTCGAAGGCGAGCAGCCAGGCGGCGTAGCCTTCGGAGATGTCGGGCATGGCCGCGTCCTCCTGCAGCAATTCCGTGACGCTGGCCTCGAGCGCCTGCCGGGTGACCGGGGCGTGCGGCAAGTGGTCCTGCACGCCGCCTTCGTAGAGCGGGTTCTTCAGCTTCAGGCCGTCGACGTAGATGTGATAGATCGACTGGGTGCCGAGGCCGCGGTCGATGCGGGCGATGAAGAGGCGCGAAGCCTCCTCGCCCGGGCGGGTCTGATAGCGCCAGATCTGGCCTTCCTCGAAGCTCGCCGCCAGCGCCGGCGCAGCGGCCAGCGACAGCAGCACGATCACCGCCAGCACAGCCTTCTTCATCATGACACCGATTCCTTTTCGCCACTCTGTGCCGGCGCCGGGATCATCCCCAGAGCGTCGCAGCCGGCGGGTAGACCAGGCTGTCTTCTATCTTCAGGCCCGGCTCGCGATCCTCGGCCAGCAGCAGCGGCCCGTCGAGATCGACCACCGGCACGCCCTGCGCCAACAGCACGCCGGGCGCCATCGCCAGCGAGGTCGCCAGCATGCAGCCGACCATGATGCCGTAGCCCTCCGCCTCGGCGGCCCGCTTCAGCTTCAGCGCCTCGGTGAGGCCGCCGGTCTTGTCGAGCTTGATGTTCACCATGTCGTAGCGGCCCTTGAGGCCGGCCAGCGTCGCCGTGTCATGACAGGATT
The DNA here is from genome assembly GCA_036570545.1 of Kiloniellaceae bacterium. Classification (GTDB taxonomy): domain Bacteria; phylum Pseudomonadota; class Alphaproteobacteria; order Kiloniellales; family Kiloniellaceae; genus Pelagibius. Next base: position 12,530 of record DATCXZ010000095.1, on the reverse strand, counting down.
CGTCGGCGCAGACGGGCACCGGGCGGTCGATGTCCGCCAGCGCCGCGTCGTTGCCGGCCGGCAGCGGCTGCTCGATCATCTCGACGCCGAGGTCGCCGAGCCTGGGCGCCAGCGCGCTGTACTGCTCCACCGTCCAGCCCTCGTTGGCGTCGACGACGATGCGCGCGGCGGGCGCGTTGCGGCGCACCGCGGCGACCCGGTCGAGGTCTTCGGGGCCGGCCAGCTTCAGCTTCAGCAAGGGGCGCGCGCGGTTCTCCGCCGCCTTGCGGCCCATGGCCTCGGCGCTGTCGAGGGAGAGCGTGAAGGCGGTGGTCACCGGTGCCGGCGGCGGCAACCCCGCGATCTCCCAGTGGCGCCGGCCGCTCTGCTTGCACTCGAGGTCCCAGAAGGCGAGGTCGACGGCATTGCGCGCGGCCCCCGCCGGCAGCAGCGCCTGCAGGCCGTGGCGGTCGAGTCCTTCGGCGAGGGCGCCGTGCAGGCTTTCGATCTGGTCCAGCACGCTCTGCAGGGACTCGCCATAGTGCGCGTAGGGCACCGCCTCGCCGCGCCCCAGGTTGCCGTCGGTGTCGCTGAGTTCCACCACCACCACGTCGGCGGTGGTCTTGCTGCCGCGCGAGATGGTGAAGGTGCCGCGGATCGGCCACGACTCGCAGCGCACGCGCAGCGTCGCCATCGCCCGGCTCACGCGAGCCGCTCGACGATCGGCGCGACGCCGCCGGCGAAGGGATCGACCGCGGGCAGGCCGAAGTCGTCTTCCAGGCCCTTCAGGTAGCTGGCGGCCTTGCCCTTATCCATCTGCGAGGTGTTCACCGCGATGCCGACGAAGCGGGCCGCCGGATTGGTGAGCTGCGCGGCGGCGAGGTTTGCCGCCATGCAGGCCCGGAGGTCCGGCAGCTTGAAGTCGGGCAGCCCGCGCATGTGCGGGCGCGTCGGCTCGTGGCACAGCACCAGGGCATCGGCCTGGGCGCCGTGCAGCAGCCCGAGCGAGACGCCGGCATAGGAGGCATGGAACAGCGAGCCCTGGCCCTCGATGAGATCCCAGTGATCCGCTTCGTTGGCCGGCGCGAGGTATTCCACCGCGCCGGAGATGAAATCGGCCACCACGGCGTCGATGGAGACGCCGGAGCCGGCGATGAGGATGCCGGTCTGGCCGGTGGCGCGGAAGTCGGCCTTCAGGCCGTGCGCCTTCATCGCCTTCTCCAGCGCCAGCGTGGTGTACATCTTGCCGACCGAGCAGTCGGTGCCGACGGCGAGCAGGCGCTTGCCCGGCCGCTTCTTGCCGCTGGCGACCGCGAACTCGCGGGTCGGATGGCGCACGTCGAACAGCTTGCGGTCGTGCCGCGCGGCTGCCGCCTTCAGCACCGGCACGTCGGCAAGGCGGTTGTGCAGGCCGGCGGCGAGATCGTAGCCGAGCAGCAGCGCCCGCTCGAGCACGGCGATCCAGGCCTCGGAGAAGACGCCGCCACGGTTGGCGACGCCGATGACGAGGGTCTTGGCGCCCGCGGCGCGCCCCTCCTCCAGGGTCAGGTCGGGCAACCCGAGGCCGGCCTGGCAGCCGTCGAGGCGGAGCTGGCCGACGCACCAGTCGGGGCGCCAGTGGGCGATGCCCTGCGCCGTCTTGGCCGCGAGCTGGTCGGGCGCGTCGCCGAGAAACAGGAGATAAGGATGCTGGATCGACATACGCCCCTCGGAGTCTGTTTTGCCGGCGCCGGGTGCTCTCCGGCGGCGGACTGCGCCTTTGACGGCGCTTGCGGGCGGCATCTTAGTGATCGCGGCGGGGCGCGCCAAGCGGCCCGGCGCCGCGCCTGCGGCAAGGCAGCCAGGCCTTTGCCGGCACCGCCGGGCGGCCTATGATCCCGCGCCCTCCCTGGAAGCAATCGGCAGGCCAGCGCAGCCGCATGACCGCCCAGCCCCCATCACGTCCTGCCGCGACACCGGCCGGTTCAGGCCGGCCGGGCGACGACGACGGCGCCTGGCACCGCCGTGTCTGGCAGCTCGCCGGGCCGATCATCCTGGCCAACCTGACCACGCCGCTGCTCGGCGCGGTCGATACGGCGGTAGTCGGCCACCTGCCTGACCCCAGCTTCATCGGCGGCGTGGCCGTGGGCGGCGTCATCTTCAGCTTCCTGTTCTGGGGCTTCGGCTTTCTGCGCATGGGCACGACCGGCTTCACCGCCCAGGCCTACGGCGCCGGCGACCGCGCCGAGCTGCGTGCCTGCCTGCTGCGGCCGCTCGCCCTGGCACTCGGCTTCGGCTGTCTGCTCATTCTGCTGCAGGGCCCGATACGGCTGGTCGCCCTCTGGGCCATCGATGCCAGCGCCGAGGTCGCCGGCCACACCGGCGTCTACTTCGATATCCGCATCTGGAGCGCCCCGGCCGCCCTGGTGAACTATGCCGTTTTGGGCTGGCTGCTGGGCGTCCAGCGGGCGCGCACCGCGCTGCTGCTGCAGCTGTTCCTGAACGGCATGAACATCGTGCTCGACCTGGCCTTCGTCCTCGGCTTTGGCTGGGGCATCGCCGGGGTCGCCTGGGCGACGCTGATCGCCGAGAGCAGCGCGGCCGCGGCCGGTCTGACACTGATCATCTGGCGCGTGGGGCGGCCGGATGCGGCCGACTGGCTGCGGCTCAAGGACCCGGCGCGGCTCACCGCCCTGATGCGGGTCAACCTCGACATCTTTCTACGCACGCTTTGCCTGGTGCTCGCCTTCGGCATCTTCACCTCCGAAGGCGCCGGCTTCGGCGATGTCGTGCTGGCCGGCAATGCCATCCTGCTGCAATTCCAGTCCTTCGTCTCCTATGGCCTCGACGGCTTCGCCCATGCCGCCGAGATCCTCGCCGGCAGCGCGCGGGGCGCCCGCAACCGGCGGACCTTCCGCGCCGCTGCGCTCGCCTGCAGCCTCTGGGGCTTCGTCGGCGCGGGGCTGACGAGCCTCGCCCTGCTGCTCGGCGGACCGCTGCTCATCGCGGTCTTCACCTCTTTGCCTGACGTTCGCCTCAGCGCCGAGACCTATCTTTGGTGGATGATCGCCTCGCCGCTGATCTCCGTGTGGAGCTTTCTGCTCGACGGCATCTTCATCGGCGCCACCCGCACCGCCCCGATGCGCAACGCCATGATCCTGTCGCTGGCGGTCTTCCTGCTCGCGGTCTGGCTGCTGGTGCCGCCGCTGGGCAATCACGGCCTGTGGCTCAGCCTGCTGCTGTTCCTGGCCGCGCGCGCGGTGACGCTGGGCCTGCACTATCCGGCCTTGGAGGAGTCGGTCGGGCCGTGGCGTAAGAAGGCGGCGGAAGCACGCCTCTAGGCGGACATCGCCTGGGCGATGCCGTCGGCCGCCAGCAGACCGCGGCTGGGCGCCTCTGCCAGGAGATCGCAGGTCGCGTCGCCCTCGTCGATCGCCGTCGCGTCGCAATGCATCACCGCGACGCGCACCGCGTCCAGCGGCACGGCGCTGTGCCGCAGGGCCTGCTCCAGCCGTGTGACCACGCCAGAGGCTGCAGCATCGTCGCCGACGCCCGGCGGATGGATGAAGATGACGATGAGGGCGCCGTCGTCGGCCAGCTCGGTGATCAGCGACAGATCCTCGATGGCGGCAAGGCGGCCGTCGCAGCCCGGCGCCAGGGTGACGCGGCAGATCGACAGCCGCTGGTGCAGCCCCTTGAGGCGCCGCAGGCTTCTGCTGATGCCGGCCGGAAGCTTGGCAGGAAGGGAAGCTGCGGAGAGCGCCGGCCGGGCTTTCGGGCCACCCGGCCGGCGCAGGGGAAGCTCGGGGGAGTACCCGAAGGGAGGGGCCGTCAGAATGCTTCCCCTGTCCCGCTTCATGTCTTTCGGCTCGCTCCCCAATGGGCCAAGGGGACCGGTGCCGAGGTCGATGACATGAGAGGTCTCTTTGCTCCGCATCGACACGAACCTAACGCGGGACCGCAACTAAGGGGTGCGTCAAAGTTGTGACGGAGAAGTTAAGCGAAATAAGTAATTTAGCAAAAATTCGGTAAGGGAAAGACCGTCCCGCGCCCAAAGTGTCTCAACCGGCCAGGGGGAAGCGCAGGACCATCGCCAGCCCGCCGTCAGGACGGTTTTCCGCGCGGACGCTGCCACCGATCGCCTGGAGGTTGCGACGCACGATCCACAGGCCGATACCCATGTGGGGTCCCCCCTCGCCGTCGCCGCCCTCGTCGGGCTTCGACCGGGAGCGCAGCGACACGTAGCGCTCGAAAATGCGGGTCAGCTCGCCGTGCGGCACGCCGGGGCCGCGGTCGAGCACCGACAGCTCGGCCCGCGACTGTACCGCGCGCAGCTCGACGATGATCTTCGAGCCGTTCGGCGATACCTCGATCGCATTGTCGAAGATGTTCTCCAGCACCGTCTCGATGAGGTCCTCGCCGGCGAGCACGAAGATCTCCGGCTGCAGGCGGGCATCGAGGATGAGGCGCCGGCTGGCGAAGGTGTCGGCATAGGCCGACAGCATGCGCTCGACGATGCGGGTCAGGCAGATGCGCTGGCGCGGCGGGTCGAGCAGCTCGGCGGTGGTCTCCTCGAGGCGGCGCGCGTAGGCGACCAGATGGTCGAGCCGATCGATGGAGACTTCCAGCACGTCGAGGGCGCGCTGGCCGCGCACCTCCTCCGGCGCGACGAGGCGCCGCAGCGGCTCCAGCGACTGGCGCATGATGGCGATCGGCGTCTTGAAGGCGTGGGCGTTGTCCTCCGCCGCAAGGCGGATGCTCTCGGCCGAATCCTGCAGCGCCATGGTCATGCGGTCGAACTCCTCGGCCACCGGCGCCAGCTCCGGCACCCGGTTCTGCTGCGCGAAGCTGACGTGGCTGGCGCCGGTGCGGATGCTGCGCGCGAGGCGCCGGAAGCGCATCAGGCCGCGCCAGATCGACACGAAGAGACCGATGGTGAAGATCGCCATCGCGAAATAGATCGCCGCGGCGATGCGCACCTCGATGGTCTTCCAGTATGGCTGGTCGATCGAGGTGCCGAGGAACTCGGTGGTCGAATGGGTGGTGATGACGGCCCAGCAGCCGGACGCCGTGTTGATCGGGGTGATCGAGGTGAGCAGCTCCTCGGCGCCGGAGGCGCGGCGGTGGCGCAGGGCCATGGAGAGCTCGCCCCAGCAGCTCTGCGCCAGATTGTCGAACACGCCGCGCTCGACCAGGCGGTCGCGCTCGGCGGCCAGCTCGGTCGGCGCGATGGGCGGCTGCGAGGCCACGAAGTAGAAGCTTTCGGCACCGAACTCGCCGGCCGGCCGGAACAGCACCTTCACGCCGGTCTGCTTGGTGGCGAAGCGCGCCACCTCGTCGTTCAGCAGCGGCAGCGACGAGATCTCCTGCTGCTCCAGCAGCGGCCGCAGGCTCTCCGCCACCATGCGGCCCTGCTCGCGCACGCTCTCCATCAGCAGGAACCGCTTCTCGGCATCGGCCTCGCGGAACTGGATGTAGAGGATGATGGGCACCGCACAGAAGATGACCAGCAGCAGCACCAGCTTGCTGATCAGCGAGCGGAAGGGCAGCCCGAAGTAGAAGTTGCTGGGCACCGGCGCGACGGCCGGCCCCTCTACCCGGGCTGCCATGATGGCTAGGCTCCGCCCTTGCCGCTCTGATCGCGCCAGCGGTAGCCGAAGCCGGGATAGTTCTCGATACCGTCGAAGTTGTCGTCGACGTCGCGGAACTTCTTGCGAATCCGCTTGATGAAGGACCGCACGTTGGCCCGGTAGCCGTCCGGCCCGTAGCCGGCGACGAAGTCCTTGCCGCGCACGATGTCGTAGATCTGGCGGTAGGAGACGTCGCCGCCCTGCTGCGACACCAGGAACAGCACGATGGCAAACTCGGTCAGCGTGAGGTCGACCTGGTTGCCGGCCCAGAAGGCGCGGCTGATGTCGGTCTTCAGCTCCAGCGGCCCGTTGCGGATCACCGCCGGTGTCTGGCCGCCGCCTTCGACCGAAGGCTTCACGCCCTCGGTGATCAGCTTGAGGCGCTGCAGAATGATCGGAAGGCGGCGCGATTTGTCGATGAAGTCGACGGCGCCCCATTTCAGCGCCGCTTCCTCGTAGATCTCGTCGCTCAGCACGGTGAGAAAGATCACCGGGGTCTGGATGCGGCACTCGCGCATGCGCCGCAGCACGGCCAAGCCGTCGAGGCCCGGCATGCGCCAGTCCAGCAGCACCGCCTCGGCCTCCTCGCCGGACATCATGAATTCCAGCGCGCTCTCGCCGTTGGCGAAGTCGACGACCTCGTAGCCCTCTTCGGCCAGATTGAGGCCCAGCGATTCGCGGAACAGGTCGTCATCGTCGACGATGAAGACCCTGTTGAAGTTGGTCTCTGTCACGACCGGTTGCACAGCCATCATACCACTCGCGCCATCAGCGCCCCCTCGTTGTTTGCCCGCACCTCTCTGCAAGGGACCCTCAACTGCCGCCTCCGGCCGGCGCAGCGGGCGTTGCGGGCCCAGCGGGCGGCGTGGTTTCGCCGGCGCGGCCAGCTTCAGCCTGCGCCACCAGCTCGTTCAAGCAAAGGCGGGCGAAATCCTTCGCCTCGGCCGCCTTTGCCGGGTCGCCGGCTCCGGCGCCAGCACCAGCCGCCGCGACCTCCGGCCCGCCCTTGACCTCATACGTTAGTACACGAAAATCGGTTCCACCCACCTTGGGGTAGAAAAAGACATGAAGCACGCAATTGGTTCCGTTGTAGGCCCAGATTTTTGCCGGCGGCTCCTCGATGAGCAGCGCCGGATCGCCCAGCAGGGCGGTCGTGCGCTCGAAATCGAGCCCGACCAGAGCATCGGGATCGGCTTGCGGCGCCTGCAGGGCTTGGATAGCTGCCTGGGGAACCTCTGGCTTGCGCGCCGGCAGCGGCGGCACCGGCTTCGGCGTCGCCACCTCGTCCGACACATCCTCCGGAAACCTGCCGGCATTGCTCAGCGCCTGCTCGGCCAGCACAGGACCAGTGCTCTCCGCTGTCGAGCCGCGAAGATCCGGCAACTGGATGCCCAGCTCCGCGCAGGCAGAAAGGCCCAGCATTGCCGTCCCCAGGACCCCGTATAGGAGTCTCATTATCGTTTTCCTGACCTTCGCACCGTTCCGGCCGCAATCCGGAACCCGTCAATCGTGAACGCCAATTTCTTAACGAAATCCTAAAAATGCCGAAGGGGAGCAATGCCGAGTCCAGCCCGTTGCCTGAAGATACGACGCCAAGTGCCTAGACGGCAACGCATGCAGCCGGGTGTGACAAATTTGGCGCAGCCGTTGCGTGGGATGGAAAACAGTTAAAAGGCTGGCAGCGCTTCGAATAGCGGCGCCTCCCTTCAGGTCTGGCGGTCCGCCTACCTGCGGTTGCCCCGACATAGCCTATGAGTTGCCAGCCTATCGCCAACCACCCCCTGCACTCAACTGCGATCTTCGGCTGCAAAAACGGCGAAGTTAGGGCAATGACCCCGGCCATCCGGGATTGACAAGCGTTCGCGGGGCGCTTGATATCAGAGCGGTACGGCCCGCGACGGCCGCCAGGCAAGGGCCGCCACGGAGTCACGTCTACAGGGAAGCAGGAACAGGGAAGCAGGCATGATCATGAATAAACTCGCCGTTCCGGCAGGTGCGGTCGCTCTCGTCCTGGCGCTCGGCCCGGCCGCGGCGCAGGAAAAGGTCGTCAACGTCTACAACTGGTCCGACTACATCGATGAGTCGATCCTGGAAGACTTCCAGAAGGAAACCGGCATCCGCGTCGTCTACGACGTCTTCGATTCCAACGAGGTCCTCGAGACCAAGCTGCTGGCGGGCGGCACCGGCTACGACGTCGTGGTGCCGACCGGCAGCTTCCTCGCGCGCCAGATCCAGGCCGGCGTGTTCCAGGAGCTCGACCAGTCGAAGCTGCCGAACCTCAAGAACATGTGGGACGTCATCGCGAAGCGCACCGCCAAGTACGATCCCGGCAATGCCTATTCCGTCAACTATATGTGGGGCACAACGGGCATCGGCTACAACGAGGACAAGATCAAGGAGCGCATGCCCGACGCGCCCGTCAACTCCTGGCACATGATCTTCGACCCGGACGTGGTTTCCAAGTTCGCCGACTGCGGCATTCACCTGCTGGACACGCCGGACGAACTCGTTCCCGCCGCGCTCAACTACATCGGCGAGGATCCCGACAGCCACGATCCCGACGTCATCGCCAAGGCCGAAGACGTTCTGATGGCGATCCGGCCCTACGTCCAGAAGTTCCACTCCTCGGAGTACATCAACGCGCTGGCCAACGGCGATATCTGCCTGGCCGTCGGCTGGTCGGGCGACGTGCTGCAGGCGCGCGACCGCGCCGTGGAGGCGAACAACGGCGTCACTGTCAACTATGTGGCACCGGACGAGGGTGCGCTCATGTGGTTCGACCAGATGGCGATCCCGGCCGACGCCCCTCATCCCGACAACGCGCATGCCTTCATCAACTTCATCATGCGTCCCGAGGTCGCGGCCAAGGCGTCGAACTATGTCTACTACGCCAACGGCAACAAGGCCTCGCAAGAGTTCCTCAACGAGGACGTGATCAACGACCCGGCGATTTACCCCACCCCTGCCGCCCTGGAGGGGCTGTACACGACGACCCCCCATCCGCCCAGGGTTCAGCGGGTGGTTACCCGGCTTTGGACCAAGGTGAAAAGCGGCCAATAGTCCGGCGCGCGGCCCCGCCTCCGAAACGAGAGCGGGGCCGTTTGCTTTCGGGCCAGCGGCCGCCAGCGGCACGCCAAACGGGGGAGCATGCGATGAGTGAAGCCGGAACGCTGAGCGGCGCCGCCCGCAGCGGCAGCTCGGCGGCGCGCCAGCGCTGGGCGCCGTGGAACGATCCCAACGAGAAGCCGCACGTGCAGATCGTCGGCGTAACGAAGCAGTTCGGCGACTTCGTCGCGGTCGACAACGTCTCCCTCGACATCTACAAGCGCGAGTTCTTCTCCCTGCTCGGGCCCTCCGGGTGCGGCAAGACCACCCTGCTGCGCATGCTGGCCGGCTTCGAAATCCCCAGCGGGGGCGAGATCCTGCTGGAAGGCGGGGACATGTCGGGCGTGCCGCCCTACCAGCGGCCGGTCAACATGATGTTCCAGTCCTATGCGCTCTTCCCGCACATGAACGTCGAGAAGAACATCGCCTTCGGCCTGAAGCAGGACGGCGTGCCAAAGCCGGAGATCAAGCGGCGCGTCGACGAGGTGATCGAGATGGTCCAGCTCGGCCCCTTCGCCAAGCGCAAGCCGCACCAGCTTTCCGGCGGCCAGCGCCAGCGCGTCGCTCTCGCGCGCAGCCTGGTGAAGAAGCCGAAGATGCTGCTGCTCGACGAGCCGCTCGGCGCGCTCGACAAGAACCTGCGCACGCAGACCCAGTTCGAGCTGATGAACATCCAGGAAGAGACCGGCATCACCTTCGTGATCGTCACCCACGACCAGGAGGAGGCGATGACGGTGTCGAGCCGCATCGCCGTGATGGACCGCGGCCGCATCGTCCAGGTCTCGACCCCCGGCGAGCTCTACGAGTATCCGAACTCGCGCTACGTCGCCGACTTCATCGGCGAGGTGAACATCCTGGAAGGCCGCGTCGCGGGGCGCGAGGGCGACCATCTCATCGTGCAGAGTGCGGAAGCCGGCTGCACCATCGTGACCGGCCCCAGCGGCGACGAGCCATTGGGCAGCCAGGTGTGGATCGCCCTGCGGCCGGAGAAGCTGATGATCTCCAAGGAGCCTCCGCCGGCCGACCGCAACTGCATGACCGGCGAAGTCTGGGACATCGGCTATCTCGGCAACCTGTCGATCTATCACGTGAAGCTGGACAGCGGCAAAATGGTAACGGCCACCCAGGCCAATATGGCGCGGCTCGTCGAGCGGCCGATCACCTGGGAAGAGCGGATCTATCTGACCTGGGCGCCGAGCGCCGCGGTCATCCTGCTGAACTGAGGCCTGCATGCCCCCGCCGACGGCCGATCGAGATCCTGCCGCCAAGGTCGCCTTCGTCAGCGGTGCCGCCGCCAACGCCGGCGGCGTGTCGGGCCTGCATGCCCGCCTGCTGCTCTTCCCGGCATACAAGGCCCTCGTCGACCTGCTGCATCGCCTCGGCATCACCGGGCGCCGGGTGGTCATCGCGATTCCCTACCTGTGGCTGCTCGCCTTCTTCCTGGCCCCCTTCCTCATCGTCCTGAAGATCAGCTTCGCCGAGATTGTGATAGCGATGCCGCCGTACACCCCGCTGATCACCTTCATGGAGGACGGGTGGATCGCCTTCCACGCATCGATCGACAACTACCTGTTCCTGTTGGAAGACCGCCTCTACATCGATTCCTATCTCAGCTCGCTGAAGATCGCCGCGATCGCCACCCTGCTGGCGCTGCTGATCGGCTATCCCATCGCCTATGCGATGATGCGCGCGCCGAAGCGCTGGCGCTTTGCGCTTCTCATGATGGTCATTCTGCCGTTCTGGACCTCGTTCCTGATCCGCGTCTACGCCTGGATCGGCATCCTGAAGAAGGAGGGCCTGCTGAACCTCGCCCTCCTCAATCTCGGCGTGATCGACCAGCCGCTGACCATCCTCAACACCGACACCGCGGTCTACATCGGCATCGTGTATTCCTACCTGCCCTTCATGGTGCTGCCGCTCTACGCCAACCTTGAGAAGATGGACCTCAGCCTGCTGGAGGCGGCGGCCGACCTTGGCTGTCGTCCCATCAAGGCGTTCTGGGTCGTCACCGTGCCGCTGTCGCTCCCCGGCATCATCGCCGGCTGCTTCCTCGTTTTCATTCCCGCCGTCGGCGAATTCGTCATCCCCGACCTGCTCGGCGGATCGGAGACCCTGATGATCGGCAAGACGCTGTGGAGCGAATTCTTCAACAATCGCGACTGGCCGCTCTCCTCGGCCGTCGCCGTCCTCCTGCTGCTGGTGCTGGTCATCCCGATCGTCCTGTTCCAGCGCATGCAGGAGCGCAATGCGCAGCTCTGAGCGCGATGACGGGATGAGGGTCCACCGATGAAGCACGGTTTGAGCTGGTTCAACGTAGGTTCGCTGGTCCTCGGCTTCCTGTTCCTCTACCTGCCCATCGCGTTGCTGATCATCTACAGCTTCAACGAATCGCGCCTGGTCACGGTGTGGGCGGGGTTCTCCACCAAGTGGTACAGCGCGATGCTGCAGAACAGCAGCCTGCTGGGCGCCGCCTGGGTGACCCTGAAGGTTGCGTTCACCTCATCCTGCTTCGCCACGGTGCTCGGCACCATAGCCGGGCTCATCATGTCCCGCTTCGGAGCATTCAGCGGACGCACGCTGTTTTCCGGCATGATCTACGCGCCGCTGGTGATGCCCGAGGTGATCACGGGCCTCTCTCTGCTGCTGATGTTCGTCGCCATCGCGCTCGACCGCGGCTTCGTCACCGTGACCATCGCCCACATCACCTTCTCGATGTGCTACGTGGCGGTGGTCGTGCAGTCCCGCCTGGTGAGCTTCGACCGCTCCATCGAAGAGGCAGCCATGGATCTCGGCTGTCCGCCGGCGCGCACCTTCTTCCAGATCACCCTGCCGATCATCGCCCCGGCCGTGATCGCCGGCTGGCTGCTATCCTTCACGCTCTCGCTGGACGACCTGGTCATCGCCAGCTTCACCACCGGCCCCGGCGCCACCACGCTGCCGATACAGATCTACAGCCAGGTGCGCCTCGGGGTGACGCCGGAGATCAATGCCGCCTGCACCGTCCTGGTGGGCCTGGTGGCGGCCGCCGTGCTGACCGCCTCGCTCGTCACCCGCCGCCAGGAGATCAGGCGGGAGGCCGAGGAACGCATGGCGGCTGCGACGGCGTGAGCGGTTTCCTCGCCGCGCGCGTTTCTCTACAAGGGGCACTGTGACGTCACTTTCTCGAATTTTCACTGGCGAGCGCAGCCAGGCAGACCGGCCTGCCTTGGTGCTGGCGCTCTTCGCGCTGCTGCTGGCACCGCTCGGGCTCCTGGCGGACAAGGCGGTCGTCCCGCTGGTGCTGGCGACCGTCGTCCTTGGTGGCCTGCTCGCGGGTCCCGCCGCGGCGCCCTGGCGCATCGTCGATCGCGGCCTGGCGATCACCGTCGGCGCCCTCTGCGCCTGGTGCCTGCTGGCGGCGGCCTGGAGCCCTCACCCCCTCGCCGCGGCCGGCCTGGCGCTGCGCGTCGCCCTGCTGCTCTACGCGCTGCTCTACCTGGTAGCCCTGGTGCAGCGGCTCGAGGAAGCGCGGCGCCGTCCGGTCCGACGCGCCTTCTGCCTGGGCTTTGCCATCACCCTCGTGCTGCTGGCGATCGAGCTTGCCTTCGGTGGGCCGATCATGGCCCTGCTGCAGGGCCCCGCAGAGAGCGACTATGCCACCTATTCACGCCTGAACCGCGGCGTCTCGGCGATAGCCGTGCTGGTCTGGCCGCTCGCCGTCTTCTCGTGGCAGCGCGGGCTGCGCTGGCTGGCACTCGCCTTGCCGCCGGCAGTGCTCGGCCTCACCCTGGGCTCGCAATCCTCCGCCTCGATGGTCGCGCTGGGCGCGGGCCTGCTGGCCGCCGCGCTCGCCGGCCT
>DATCXZ010000094.1:0-23191 GCA_036570545.1 Kiloniellaceae bacterium | reverse complement strand
GGTCGCGGCCGGTGGCGACCACGTTGTAGCCGGCGGCCGGCGCCGTGCGGGCGGTGGCGGCGCCGATGCCGCGCGCGGCGCCGGTGATGAACCAGGTGCGGGGGCCGATGGGGGAATTGTTCGTGAACATGTAATTGCCTCCTGTCGCTTAGGCGGCCGGTGGGCCGCCGGGTCGCTTAGGCGGCGATGCGCCGCCAGGGGGCATATGTGCGGCGTAGCGGGGGCGGGCTATGCCGATTTTCCGGGATGATTGCACGATCCTCCAGAACGGCGCTGCGCGGACTTGATGGATGGCTATACTGGCGGCACATCCAGCCCCGGACACATCTTTCCCGCAGCGGGTCTCCCGCAGCAGGAGTTCGACTGGCAAAGCGAGGCAGAGCGATGACAGACCTGAACGGCGAGTTGATCCGGCTCATTGAACAAAACCACCGCGAGGACGGCAGCGTGGCGACCGCGATCCCGCGCCTGCACCTGGTTCGTTTCAGCCGTCCGACCGAGCGCATCCACGGCTTCTACGAGCCGGCCTTCTGCATCGTCGCGCAGGGCCGCAAGCGGGCCATGCTGGGCGACCGGATCTTCGAGTATGACCGCAGCCGCTTTCTCGTCGTGTCGGTGGACGTGCCGGTGGTCGGCCAGATCATCGACGCGACGCCGCGCGAGCCCTACCTCTGCCTGCGCCTCGACCTCGACCGGGCGCTGCTGGCGAGCCTCTTCATGGAACTCGGCGATGGCTTCAGGGACCGCCTTGGGCACGACCGGGCGCCGGAGCAGGGGGTGGTGCTGAGCGCGGTGACGCCGGAGCTGCTCGACGCGAGCCTTCGACTGGTGCGACTGCTGGAGAAGCCGGCGGATACCGCGGTGCTGGCGCCGCTGGTGGAGCGCGAGATCCTCTACCGCCTGATCTGCTCCGATCAGGGCGTGCGCCTCTGGCAGATCGCCCACCGCGAGAGCCGGCTGCAGCAGATCAATCGCGCCATCGGCCGCCTGCAGCGCGACTTCGAGAAGCCGATCACCGTCGCCGAGCTGGCGGCGGAGGCGGGGATGAGCGTCTCGGCCTTCCACCAGCACTTCAAGACCATCACGGCGATGAGTCCGCTGCAGTACCAGAAGCAGCTCCGCCTGCAGGAGGCGCGGCGGCTGATCCTCTCCGCGGCGCTGGATGCTGCCAGCGCCGGCCACCGCGTCGGCTACGACAGCGCCTCGCAGTTCAGCCGCGAGTACAGCCGCCTGTTCGGCGCGCCGCCGATGCGCGACGCCGCGCGCTTGCGGGCGCAGCCGGCCGTGTCGGCAGCGGTGTGAGGGGGGCGCCGGTACGCCAAGGCTGTCGCCCCGGCACTTGTTGCCGGGGCCCATTGCCCTCGCCGCTTGATCGGTCGTGGCGGCTTCTCCGTAGCGCCTATGGCTGGCACGGATGCAATGATGCTACGGCGTCGTCTCATGCATAGGCCATTGGGTCCCGGGAACAAGTCCCGGGACGACAGCAGTGTTTCGTCGGCGTTGTCGTCTCACGTTGCCAACTGGTCGCGGATCGGCAGGTTGCGGATGCGCTTTCCGGTCGCGTTGAAGATGGCGTTGGTCAGCGCCGGCAGGAAGGGCGGCACGCCCGGCTCGCCGACGCCCGTCGCATGGACCGCGAAGGGGTGCTCGACGATGTGGGTGTGCACCACCTGCGGGAAGGCGTCGGCGCGCACCATCTCGTAGTCGTGGAAGTTGCTCTCCACCACCGCGCCGTTCTCCAGCGTGATGCCGCTGTACAGCGCCGCCGTCATGCCGAACACGCAGGCGCCCTGCATCTGCGACTGCACCCGCTCCGGGTTGGCGACGAAGCCGCAGTCGACGGCGACATGGGCCTCCGGCACCTGCACCCGCCCCTCTTCATCGACCTTCACATGCACCACCGTGGCGACGTAGCTGACGAAGCTGCGGTGCGCGGCGATGCCGAGGCCCTCGCCTGCGGGCAGGCTCCTGCCCCAGCCGGCCTTGTCGGCGGCCAGCTCGACGACGTGGCGCAGCCGGCCGGTGTCGATGGGGAAGTGCTCGTTGGGCTCGCCGTTGTTCCAGAACGGCTGCGCCAGCCCGGCCGCCTGCCAGTCGAGCTTGCGCGGCGCCCCGATCATCTCCAGCAGGAAGTCCTTGTCGTCGCGGCCCAGCTCGTGCGCCAGCTCGGCGGTGATCGACTGGATCGCGAAGGCGCGCGGGATGTTCGACACCGAGCGGTACCAGCCGACCCGCGTGTGCGCATAGGCGCGGCACTGCTCGGCGCGGACGTTCGGGATATCATAAGGCATATCCTCCAGGCCCATGCCGATCTCGACGGGATGCTGCACGCCTTCGTCCGGCGCGAAGGTGGAGAGGAAGGAGGTGGCCGCGCTGCGGTGGCGCCAGGCAACCGGCTTGCTCGACGCATCGAGGCCGATGTCGATCTTCTCCACCGAGGTGGTGTGATAGAAGCTGTGCCGGATGTCGTCCTCGCGGGTCCACTGCACGCGCACCGGCGCGCCGACCGCGCGGGAGAGCCAGGCCGCCTCGATGGCGAAGTCGCCCTTCGACTTGCGGCCGAAGCCGCCGCCGAGCAGCGTCACGTAGACCGTCACGTCCTCCTCGCCGAGGCCGAGAAAATCGGCGATGTCGACGCGGGCGCCGTAGGGGCTCTGCAGGCAGCTCCAGACTTCGCACTTGCCGTCCTTGAAGGAGGCCAGCGCGGCCGGCGGCTCCATCGGCGCATGCGCCAGGTGCGGCTGGTAGTACTCGCGCGTGAACACGCGGGCGGCCGAGGCGAGCGCCGCTTCGGCGTCGCCCTGGTCGCGCACCGGATCGCCCGGGCCGTTCGCTGAGTCCCGCAGCTCCTGCTCCTGCATGGCGGTCGAGGCGGTGCCCTGCGGCCCGGCCTCCCATTCGATGGTGAGGGCGTCCCGTCCCTGGATCGCGGCCCAGGTGTTGCGCGCCACCACGGCGAGGCCGCCGAGCGGCTTGAACTTGGCGCCGAGTCCGCTGCCGGGAATCTCCACTACCTTCATCACGCCGGGCACGGCGAGCGCCGCGGCAGTGTCGGCCGACTTCACCGTGCCGCCGACGACGGGCGGGCGCGCCACCACGGCCGTCAGCATGCCGGGCAGGCTGACGTCGGCGGCATAGATCGCCTTGCCGGTGGTGATGTCGTGCAGGTCGACAATCTGCACCTGACCCTTGCCGATGTAGCGGAACGCCTTCTCATCCTTGAAAGTGAGGTCGCTGCGCGCCGGCACCGGCAGCGCCATGGCGGCCTCGGCCAGCGCGCCGTAACCGAGCCTGAGGCCGAGGCTCTTGTGCACCACCTCGTGGTTCACCGCCTCGACGTTGGCGACCTCGGTCTGCCAGCGCTCGGCCGCGGCCTGCTCGAGCATGCGGCGCACCGCGGCGCCGATGTCGCGTGCCGGCTGGATGTGGTGGCGCAGGCTGCGCGAGCCGTCGGTATCCTGGTTGCCGTACTTCTTCTCGTCGCCTTCGGCCTGGACGATGCGCACGCGCGCCCAGTCGGCCTCCATCTCGTCGGCGACGACCATGGGGATCGAGGTGCGCACGCCGGTGCCCATCTCGGAGCGGTGCGCCTTGATGGTGACGGTGCCGTCGCGGTCGATTGAGACGAAGACCAGCGGATTGCTCACCACGCCGTTCGGCATGTCCAGGCCGCCGTGCGGGTAGGTCTCGTAGGCCCTGGCGTCGGCCGGCAGGAAGTGAATCGCGAGAGCGAAGGCGGCGCTGCCCTTGAGGAAGCCGCGGCGGCTGACCTTTGCGATGACGGTGGCGGGGATTGCCCGCGGGAGCGCGTGCGCTGCGTGGAGCTCGAGGTGTCTCAGCATGGCTTTACACTCCCGTGGCGGCGCGGCGGACCGCGCCGACGATGCGCTGGTAGCAGCCGCAGCGGCAGATGTTGCCCTGCATGCCGGCGAGGATATCCTCGTCGCTGGGCTGGGGGGTCTCGGCGATGAGGGCGGCGGCCTGCATGATCTGGCCGGTCTGGCAGAAGCCGCACTGCGGCACGTTCATGTCGCGCCAGGCGACCTGGACCGGGTGGTTGCCGTCCGGCGACAGGCCCTCGATGGTGGTGACCGCGGCATCGGCGGCCTCCGACACGGCGGTCAGGCAGCTCCGCACCGCGCTGCCGTCGAGGTGCACGGTGCAGGCGCCGCAGAGGCCGGTGCCGCAGCCGTACTTGGTGCCGCCGAGGCCGAGCTCGTCGCGGAGGTACCACAGGAGGGGCATCTCCGGATCGCCGTCGAACTGGCGGTCGACGCCGTTGACGTTAAGGTTGATCATCTGCGCTCTCCCGAGGTTATCGTTGATGAGAATCCCCGAGTCTGAAGCGTAAGCCGCTTGCTGCCGATAAGGCAATTGACCGACAGTCGTATGCGGGGGAGAGGATGCCTAGGTGGCTGGATCGAGGCCCAGCTCGCGCCGCTTGCGGCGGGACAGGCCGGCGGCGACGAGGCGATGCGCTTCGGCGAGATAAGCGCGCAGCTCGGCATCGCTCAGGCCCGGCCTGTCGTGGTGCTGGATCCAGGTCAGCCCGCGCGAGGCAAGGTAGGGCGCGGGCCTGAGGCCGGGCTGGTCCTTCAGGATCTCGAAGGCGAGCGCGCTGACCTTGAAGGTAACGGCGGCTTCGCCGCCATCCCGCTTGCCGCCGATGGCGAAGACCTTGCCGCCGACCTTCCAGACGTCGGACCCGCCCCACTGGACCACGTGGGTGGTGGCCGGCAGGCGCCGGCAGGTGGCGTTGAAGGTCTTGGCTTTCATGGCGGCAGGGTAGCCGAGCGGCCGGGCGGGGCAAGGGGCGGCGCTTCGTTGGCCGGCAGATTGCCGCCATCCTCTCGCCAGCCGCGCGGATAGACGCAGTGGCGAGAGGGCGCTGGGCCGCTGCGGTGCGTGCTTCGAGACGCCGCTGGCGCGGGCTCCTCAGCATGAGGACTTTTCTTTATGCCATCAAAGGCTTACCTCATCCTGAGGAACCCGGCCGGGCGTCGGCCCGGGCGGGTGTCTCGAAGGACGCACCGTGGCCATGCAACGACTCCTGACGGCCTGTCATCTTGCATGCGGCCGTCCTGCTCGTCCGGCGCCAACCGCCTTGACAGCCTTGGGGCCGAAGCCATATACGCTGCCTTCACCCTGCGGCGGGGTAGCTCAGCTGGTTAGAGCAGCGGAATCATAATCCGCGTGTCGGGGGTTCGAGTCCCTCCCCCGCTACCATCGAGAACCCCCGAGGACCCGCGCTGTTCGCGCGCTGTTCTTCGGGGGTTGCCGCCTGTGCTTCTGCCGTTCAGGCAACAGGAGGCGCCGAGGGGAACCCCCCCGGCTCCAGGAGGGCGACGTTCAGTTCTCGCAGCACGTGGTCGATCGGATTGATAATCGTCGTGGCCGGGGTGTCGGCGGCGCCATCGCCGCCGGCGAACAGGAGCCCGATGCAACGGTCCTCGCTGTCGTAGACCAGCGACCCTGAATCGCCGCCGTCGGAAAAGCGCGGCGCGTCCTGCGGCTGGGAGGCGATGATCTGGTCGACGAAGACCGCGCTGCCGGACGCGCCGTAGGCCACCCGGATCGCTGCGAACAGCCCGTGCAGAAATCCCTCGGTGTATTCGGTGGTGCGACCGGTCTTGCGAACGGCAAGGCCCAGATCGGCTTCGTCCAAGGAGCGCCTTCGCGCCGGGGTCTCGGCGCCGATATCCCGCGTGCTCCAAACGACCTGGCTCTCGGCCGGCGCGAGCGGCGTCGCGATCGCGCCATCGACGCGATTTTCGGCGTCCGCCGCAAAACTGATCTCCACGAACCGCGCCAGGGTGGCGATGCGGTCGTCCGGATCGGCGCCCCCGTCGGCCGTGCCGGGCTGCAGGATGGCGTCGCCGACGGCGCTGTCGTTGGAATTGGCGAGTACGTGGTTGTTGGAAAGCATGGCGACCGCCCCGGTCTCCCCGTCCCGCACCAGCCCACCCAGCGTGCCGGCGGTAATCGCCGGATGGCCGATGCTGATACCGCTGCGCGCCGGGCGTTCGCGGGCCGTGTAACCGAGGGCGTAAAAGCGCGCCTGCTGGACATCGGTGACGAACTCCACCGCGCCGTCGTGCGCCTCGTCGTCTGGCACCCGAAAAACCTGGGGGATGCGCTGTGCCAACGACAGGTGGCCCAGCGGCAGCTTTTCGCTCACGAACACCGTGATGGCGAGATCGCCGGTGGCCTTTCCCTGCACGACTTTTCGGCCGACGGCAAAGCCATTGATGCTGTCGCTCCGCAGCAGTTGATAGAAGGGGTTCGGGCCGTGCACGAATTCACGGCATTGGCGCAAGCTGGCTCGTGCCATTGCTCAACCTCGCGAGATCCGCCAAGCCGACAGGCAGACTTTACTCCGCGCGAAAGCCCGAGGTCTTCACCAGCTCCACGTCATACCCCTCGATCTGGCGGGAGACTCCTTCCGGCCACTGGTCCGTCGTCACGAAGACCTGGATGCAGAGCTTCTGCGGATCGCTCCTGCCCGCACCCGCCGCCACGCCGGCGACACCGGTCACCTGCAGCAACTGGTGCCGGTGTCGCTCAACCACGTCTCTCAAGCTCGGCTTGGTCATCATGGCCCATCCCGCAATGACTATAGTGTTTCAGGGGCGCCGCCGCCACCGCCGCCCCCAGGGGCGATTGCAGCGGACAATTGAACTGACAGTGCTGCTCGTTGTAACCATTCCGACCGCTTGATCCTAAAGGAGGCGCAGCATGGAGCGATTCACCGGCGGCTGCCTGTGCGGCAACGTCCGACTTGTGGCGTCGGGACGCCCATACCGGGTCGGCCTTTGTCACTGTCTCGACTGCCGCAAGCATCATGGGGCCCTGTTTCACGCGTCCGCGGTGTTCCCGCAGGATGCGGTGACGATCGACGGCGAAACACGCGACTACGCCGGGCGGTTTTTCTGTCCCCGCTGCGGTTCCTCCGTCTTCGGACGCAGCGCCGACGAAATCGAAGTGAACCTGGGGTCCCTGGATGCCCCCGACCAACTGATGCCAACCTACGAGCTCTGGACCGTCCGTCGCGAGTCCTGGTTGCCGCCGTTTCCGCTCAAGAGACGATACGACCGTGATCGTGACGCCACGGGCCGCTCTGACGAGTAGGCCGCTGCTGAAAAAGTGCTCGAGACAGAGTTGACCTCGTGCTTCGAGACGCTCGCTAGCGCTCGCTCCTCAGCATGAGGTCAACTCTCTCCTACCTCATCCTGAGGAGGCGCGTTAGCGCCGTCTCGAAGGATGCGCCACAGGCCCGAATGACTTTCTCAGCGGCCGGCTAGCCGTCGTCCTTGCTGCGGTCGCGGGCGGCGAGCAGGCGGCGGATGGTCTGGAGCAGCCCCTGGTGATCGTAGGGTTTGGGCAGGAAGAGCGCGCCGTCCATGTCGTCGGGCCGCGCGGCGTTGCCGGAGGTCAGGATGATGGGTAGCTCCGGGTGCCGGCCGCGCAGCCGGCGCGCCAGCCCGAAGCCGTCGAGCGATCCCGGCATCTGGATGTCGGAGAACACCAGATCGACCCGCTCGGCGGCCTCGAGATAGGCCAGGGCTTCGTCGGCCGAGGCGGCTTCCATCACGCGGAATCCGGCATCCCTCAGAGCCTCGGCGATGGCGATGCGGACGAGTGTGTCGTCCTCGGCCACGAGGACCCGCGGCATGGTGGGCTCGAGATCGGGCTGTGGCTTCATGTGGATACTCCCCGCAGTGCCCAACCCGACAAGCGGCGAGAGGTTCCGACTGCTGATTGAAAAAGCCGAGGTGAGAAGGATGCGAACGCACCCGTTAAGATTGTATTGGAGACAGATCCTAAAACAGCAGGCGGTCCTTTGGCACCGTGAGACTGATGGTGAGGCCATCGGGACCCCAGTCCCGGGTGATCTCGCCCCTGAACTGGCCCTTCACGGTGGCGCGACTCAGCACACTGCCGAAGCCGATGTCCTCGTCGGCAGGATCGACGGCGGGGCCGCCACGCTCCTTCCAGACGATGACCAGGTTATCGCCCTCGTCGGCGCAGTCGATATCGACGCGGCCATCGCTTGCCGAGAAGGCGCCGTACTTGGCGGCATTGGTGGCGAACTCGTGCAGCAGCAGGGCGAAGCCGGTCACCGCGCGGCCGGCAATCTCCGGATCGCAGCCGCTCAATGCGATGCGCGACGGCGCGTCGGCGGCCGGATCGTCGTAGGGGGAGACGATGGTCTTGATGAGGCTGTGCAGGGTGGTGGAGCGCTCCGCCTCGCCGGCGGCGATCGGCAGCACCAACTCCTGCGCCTGCGCCAGCGCGCTCAGCCGCTCCTGGACCGCCGTTGCCAGCTCTTCCGGCGTCTTGGCATAGCGTGCGCTGAGGCTCACCAGGCCGCTCGACAGTGTGAGCAGGTTCTTGATGCGATGGTTCATCTCGCGCAGCAGAATCTGCTGCTGCTGCACCTCGTGACGGTCGGTGATGTCGCGGGCGATCTTCGACGCGCCGACGATGGTGCCGTCCGTCGCCCTGACCGGCGACACCGTCAGCGAGATGTTGACCAGGCTGCCGTCCTTGCGCTGGCGAACCGTGTCGTAGTGGTCGACGGGCTTGCCGCGGCGGATGCTGGCGAGGATTATGTCTTCTTCGTCGTGGCGGTCGGCGGGAATCAGGATCGTCACCGGCTGCCCGATCTCTTCCTTGGCGGTATAGCCGAAGAGCCTCTCCGCGCCGCGGTTCCAGCTTGTGGTGATGCCGTCGAGGTCCTTGCTGACGATGGCGTCGTCCGACGACTCGACGATGGCGGCCAGGCGCTGCGCCGCAGCCTCCGAGGTCTTGCGCTGCGTGATGTCGTGGATGCTGGCGATGGACCGCTCGGCACGCTCGCCGTCGAAGGTGAGGCTGACCGTGACGTCGAGCCTCCGGCCTTTCAGGCTGCGCAGGACGGTCTCGCCCGCCACTTTCTGGCGTCCTTCCCAGAGGGCGACCAGTTCGTCGATCAGGATAGCGTCGGTCTCCGGCAGCAGCACCGCGTCCAAGCCGCTCCGCAACTCGTGCTCGTGGTCCGCTTCGAACAGCGCCAGGGTGTAAGGATTGACGCCGGTCACGCGCAGGCGGGCCGCCGCCTTGCGCACGCAATCCCGATGCGCCAGCAGGTAGGGCCTCAGGTCGGTCACGCCCTGGGAACGAAGGCGGTTCAGGTAGTCGAGGACTCCCGAGAAGTCGAGCTCCCAAAAGGACACCTGCGCGTTGTCGAACACCGCGCGGTAGCGCGCCTCGCTGTTGCGCAACTGCTCTTCGATCCTGTGGCGCCCGACCGGCAAGGCCTGGAGCAAGGCACGCTCCCGGTGCTGCGCGGTGTTATCGCGAAAGACGTTCACCGCGCCCAGGATGCGACCTTCGGCGTCCCTGACCGGCTCGATGCTGGCCAGCGCGACGAGGCGCGAGCCGTCGGGCCGCTCGATAAGAATCTCCTCGTCCCGGAGCGCCTCGCCTGTCGCGAGCGCCTGCGCCATCGGGCAGGCGTCGTGAGGAATGGTTTCGCCCCTCAGGCTGAGCAGGCGATGGGAGCCACAGAAGCGGACGCCAGGGTCGCTGCGCTCCGGCGCCCGGCCCCACAGCTCGGCCGCCGCCTTGTTGTAGTCGACCACTCGGCCGTCGCGGTCGCAGATGTAGACGCCGACCGGCAGGAGGTCCAGGAGGCCACTCTCAATGTCTTGCGCGTCTTCGCCCAAGAGGGCCCGCAACGACGGCAAGATGGGGAATTGTGCGGCGAGAGACATCGGTGCGCTCCGGGGGACGAGACACCACTGACCCAGAAAGCCGTCAGGGAAGGGCGCTGTCAAAGTTGACCAGCTTGCCGGGAATGTTGGCACGGGGCGCGGCGGGCGAAAAGCCCCGCCCAGGAGGATCAAGCCGCCAGCGGTGGGAAACGGCCGGTTTCAACAGCATTGTCACCGGAGAATAGGACTATGTGCCCAAATGGTGGAGTGCATCTGGCCTGGGTGGGCCTTCCGCCTCGCTAGGAGCTATAGCCGGCCGGACCCCCTGGCTCCATAGCGCCCCCCCATCTGGCCCTTTAGACCGGCCACGGCGGCGTCGTATGCAAGGGCGCGCGCTCCCGCGCGGGCCCCGCAGATGCGGCGGGCCCTGGCGGCGCGGCCGCCAGGGCCAGGAAAAGGAATTCCCCAGATGAAGATGACGACGGAAGAAGCCTTCGTGAAGGTGCTGCAGATGCATGGCATCGAGCACGGCTTCGGCATCATCGGCTCGGCCTTCATGCCGATCTCCGATCTCTTCCCCAAGGCCGGCATCGCCTTCTGGGACGTCGCCCACGAGACCAACGGCGGCCTGATCTGCGACGGCTATACCCGCGCCAGCGGCAAGATGGCGATGGCGATCGCCCAGAACGGCCCCGGCGTCACCGGCTTCGTGACGGCGGTGAAGACCGCCTACTGGAACCACACCCCGATGCTGCTGGTGACGCCGCAGGCGGCCAACCGCACCATCGGCCAGGGCGGCTTCCAGGAAGTCGACCAGATGCCGATGTTCCGCGAGATGGTGTGCTACCAGGAGGAGGTGCGCGATCCCGCGCGCATCGCCGAGGTGCTGAACCGGGTGATCGAGAAGGCCTGGCGCGGCTCGGCGCCGGCGCAGATCAACGTGCCGCGCGACTACTGGACCCAGGTCATCGACATCGAGCTGCCGCAGCGGGTCAGGTTCGAGCGGCCGGCGGGCGGCCGCGCGGCCATCGCCGAGGCCGCGCACCTGTTGTCGAAGGCGAAGTTCCCGGTCATCCTGAACGGTGCCGGCGTGGTCATCGGCGGCGCCATCGAAGCCTCGAAGGCGCTGGCCGAGCGGCTCGACGCGCCGGTGTGCTGCGGCTACCAGCACAACGACGCCTTCCCCGGCTCGCATCCGCTCTTTGCCGGCCCGCTCGGCTACAACGGCTCCAAGGCCGCCATGGAGCTGATCTCGCGGGCTGACGTGGTGCTGGCGCTGGGCACGCGGCTCAATCCCTTCTCGACGCTGCCGGGCTACGGCATCGACTACTGGCCGAAGCAGGCGGCGATCATCCAGGTCGACATCAACGCGGACCGCATCGGCCTCACCAAGAAGGTGAGCGTCGGCATCCAGGGCGACGCGCGGCTGGTCGCCGAGCAGGTCCTGGCGCAGCTCGCGCCCAAGGCCGGCGACGACGGCCGCCAGGCGCGCCGCGACGCCATCACCGAGACCAAGTCGCGCTGGCTGCAGGCGCTCGCCTCGATGGACCACGAGGACGACGATGCCGGCACCACGTGGAACGAGCGCGCGCGCAAGCGCGACGCCGACCGCATGTCGCCGCGCATGGCCTGGCGCGCCATCCAGGCGGCGCTGCCGCGCGAGGCCATCATCTCGTCGGACATCGGCAACAACTGCGCCATCGGCAACGCCTATCCGACCTTCGAGGAAGGCCGCAAGTACCTGGCGCCGGGCCTTTTCGGGCCCTGCGGCTACGGCTTTCCCTCGATCATCGGCGCCAAGATCGGCCGCCCCGACCTGCCGGTGGTGGGCTTCGCCGGCGACGGCGCCTTCGGCATCTCTATGAACGAGATGACCTCCTGCGGGCGCGATCCCTGGCCGGCGGTCACCATGGTGATCTTCCGCAACTACCAGTGGGGCGCCGAGAAGCGCAACACCACGCTGTGGTACGACGACAACTTCGTCGGCACCGAGCTGAACCTCGATGTGCAGTACGCGAAGATCGCCGAGGCCTGCGGCCTGAAGGGCGTGCAGGTGACCACCATGGACCAGCTCACAGAGGCGCTGCGCGCCGCCGTCAAGGCGCAGATGGAGGACAAGACGACCACCTTCATCGAGGTGATCCTGAACCAGGAGCTCGGCGAGCCGTTCCGCCGCGACGCCATGAAGAAGCCGGTCGCTGTCGCCGGCATCGACGCCAAGGACATGCGCCCGCAGCAGGGGGCGTGAGCGCGCGCCGCGATTAGAGTCGCGGCGCTTCCGCGCAGGCGTGAATCGCGCCGGCCGGCGCGGCCTGCTACACTTGCCGCCAACGAGGCGGCGTCATGCCACTCCGGATCGGCGCCGCTCCCGATCACAGGAGAACTCGGCCATGAATGTGAAGCAAGCCATGCACGCCGGCGTCGACTGGTGCGCGCCCGACACGCCGCTTTCCGACATCGCCAGGGTCATGCGCGATGCCGACGTCGGCGCGGTGCCGATCGGCGAGAACGACCGCCTGATCGGCATGGTGACCGACCGCGACATCGTCTGCCGCGGGTGCGCCGACGGGCGCGATCCGACCGCCATGACGGCGCGCGACGTGATGACCTCGGGCATCGTCTACTGCACCGAGGATCAGAGCATCGAGGACGCCATCCACATGATGGAGGAAAAGCAGATCCGCCGCATGCCGGTCATCGACGGCAAGAAGCGCATGACCGGCATGCTGAGCCTCGGAGACCTCGCGCATGCCACCCGGCGCGAAATAACCGGCGAATTCGCGCAGGCGGTGTCGGCGCATCACTGAGCGGCCCGCGGGCCTGGCCTCTATGCGACTTTAGTAGAGTGGGCGCTCCCCGGGGCCGCCGCTAACATTCCTCTGCGATGCCTGGAGGGAACCTCGGTCGCGCGGAACGCGCGACGGCGGCGGAAACTGGGCATCGGCCGCAAGGTGGAAAAGAAGCGCCCGCGGGCCAAGTTGATTAAGGCCCGATTGGTGAAGGCAAATCGCCACAGGAGGAACGCATGAGCTGGACTACCCCGAAGATCGTCGAAATCTCCGTCGGCATGGAAATCAACAGCTACGCTTGCGCGGACCTGTAATCCTGCCCCTCAGGGGATCGCGATAAGGGCCGGGACGGCCGCCGGATAGCGATCGGCGGGGCGCCCGGCCTTTTTCCTTTCGGCCCCGGCCCAGGCCGCGGCGCGGAGGGAACTTTCCCATCCCAGTCGCCTTTCCAGGCAAGGGCCCCTTCGAGGACCCAGTCGAGGGTGCAGTGCTACAGGTTCTGGTGCTCGGCGCGGCCGCCGGCGGCGGCTTTCCGCAGTGGAACAGCAACAACGAGGCCTCGCGGCGGGCGCGGCGCGGCGATTCCCTGGCGCGTCCCTCCAGCCAGTCCTCGGTGGCGGTGTCTGCCGATGGCGAGAACTGGATCCTGCTGAACGCCTCGCCCGACCTGCGCCAGCAGATCTTCGAGCGCCGCCAACTCCATCCGCGCGACGGCGTGCGCCACAGCCCGATCCGTGCGGTGGTGCTGACCAACGGCGACGTCGATCACGTGGCCGGGCTGCTCACCCTGCGCGAGAGCCATCCCCTGGCGGTCTATGCCACCGACCGCGTGCTGTCGGTGCTGGAGGACAATGCCATCTTCAACGTGCTGAACCCGGCCTTCGTCGCGCGCCGCCGCATCCGCCTCGGCGAAAGCTTCGAGCCGCAGGGCCAGGAGGGCGAGGGGCTCGGCCTCGCCGTCACGCCGCTCGCCGTGCCCGGCAAGGTCGCGCTCTACCTGGAGGACAGCCAGGCGGGAGGCGAGAACTTCGGCACCGTTGCCGAGGACACCATCGCGCTGCGCATCGAGACGCTGCGCCACAACGGCGGCGGCGTCAGGCGCTTTCTCTACGTGCCGGCCTGCGCCGCACCCTCGCCGGCGCTGCAGGCGGAACTGGCGGACGCCGACCTGCTGATGTTCGACGGCACGCTGTGGCAGGACGACGAGATGCAGCGTCAGGGCGCCGGCAGCAAGACCGGCCGCCGCATGGGGCACATGAGTCTCTCCGGCCCTGACGGCACGCTGGCCGTCTTCGCCGATAGCCCGGTCGCCCGCAAGGTGCTCATCCACATCAACAACACCAATCCCATCCTGCTGGCCGACTCGCCCGAGCGCGCGGCGGTCGAGGCGGCGGGCTGGGAGGTCGCCTACGACGGCATGGAGATCGCGCTATGAACCTCGCTTCGCCGACTGCCGCCGCGCCGGCCGCCGTGCCGACCGGCGGCCGCCTGCTGTCGCAGGAGGAGTTCGAGGACCTGATCCGCGCCATCGGCGCCGAGCGCTATCACTCGCTGCACCCCTTCCACAAGCTGCTGCACGGCGGCAAGTGCACGCACGGCCAGGTGCAGGCCTGGGTGCTGAACCGCTACTGCTACCAGAGCCACATCCCGCTGAAGGATGCCACCATCCTGTCGCGCATGGAGGACCTGGCGCTGCGCCGCGAGTGGCGCAAGCGCATCGAGGACCACGACGGCAGCGCCAAGGGAGAGGGAAGCAACGAGGGCGGCATCGAGCGCTGGCTGGTGCTGGCCGAGGGCGTCGGCCTCGAGCGCGCCTATGTGGTCTCCGGCGCCGGCATCCTGCCGGCGACGCGCTTCGCGGTGGAGGCCTATGTGCATTTCGTGCGCGAGCGCTCGTTGCTGGAGGCCATCGCCTCGTCGCTCACCGAGCTGTTCGCGCCGAAGATCCACCAGGAGCGCATTGCCGGCCTGCTCGAGCACTACGCCTTCGCCAACGAGCGCACCATCGCCTACTTCAAGCGCCGCCTCACCGAGGCGCCCGAGGATGTGCAGTTCGGCCTCGACTATGTGCTGCGCGAGGCGCGCACGCGCGAGCAGCAGGAACTGGTGCTGGGCGCGGTGCGCTTCAAGACCGACGTGCTATGGGCGCAGCTCGATGCGCTCTATCATGCCTACGTGGCGCCCGGCCACATCCCGCCCGGCGCCTTCGTGCCGGAAGGCAGCCTGCCGGTGACGGAGCTCGACCTTTGACCCAGCAGACGCAGGGCCGCATCACCATTACCGAGCAGTCGGTGCCCGGCCTGCCGGCGGGCGTGAAGCTGCGCTTCGACAAGCAGCGCGACCAGTGGGTGATCCTGGCGCCGGAGCGGCTCTTCGTGCTCGACGCCATCGCGCTGGAGATCGTGAAGCGTTGCGACGGCGAGGCTTCGGTCGGCGCCATCGTCGACGACCTGGCGGCGGCCTACTCGGCGCCGCGGGAAACCATCCTGAAGGACGTGGGCGCGCTGCTGCAGGACCTCGCCGACAAAAGGATTCTCGCGACGCGGGGGGCGGGATGAGCGATCCCGGCTTCCCCCTCGCGATCCTGGCGGAGCTCACGCACCGCTGTCCGCTGCAGTGCCCCTACTGCTCCAACCCGCTGGCGCTCGAAGCCGCCAGCGCCGAGCTTTCGACGGACGAATGGAAGCGGGCGATCGCCGAGGCGGCCGAGCTGGGCGCGCTGCAGATTCACTTCTCGGGCGGCGAGCCGACGGCGCGCCGCGACCTCGAGGCGCTGGTCGCTGCGGCCTCCGAGGCAGGGCTCTATACGAACCTCATCACCGCCGGCGTGCTGCTGAGCCGCGAGCGGCTGGCGGCGCTGGCCGCGGCCGGCCTCGACCATGTGCAGCTCAGTTTTCAGGACAGCGAGGCGGCGGGCTGCGACCGCATCGGCGGCTACAGGGGCGGCTTCGAGAAGAAGCGCGCCGCGGCGCGCTGGACGGTGGAGCTCGGCCTGCCGCTCACCCTCAACATGGTGGTGCATCGCCAGAACCTCGCGCACCTGCCGGCGATGCTGGACCTGGCGGAGACGCTGCAGGCGCGCCGCGTCGAGATCGCCCACGTGCAGTACTACGGCTGGGCCTATCTCAATCGCGCGGCGCTGATGCCGACGCGCCGGCAGCTCGAGGAGGCGACCGCCGTCGTCGAGGCGGCGCGCGAGCGGCTGAAGGGCGTGCTGGTCATCGACTACGTGGTGCCCGACTACTACGCGCGGCGGCCGAAGTCCTGCATGGGCGGCTGGGGCCGCCAGTTCCTCAACATCTCGCCGGCCGGCAAGGTGCTGCCCTGCCACGCCGCGGAATCGATCACCACGCTCACCTTCGACCGCGTCGGCGACAAGAGCTTGCGCGAGATCTGGCTGCACTCGCCGGCCTTCGAGGCCTACCGCGGCACCGACTGGATGCCGGAGCCCTGTCGCTCCTGCGAGCGCCGCGAGATCGACTGGGGCGGCTGCCGCTGCCAGGCCTTCGCGCTGACCGGAGAAGCCGGCACCGTCGATCCCGCCTGCGCCCTCTCGCCGGAGCACGCGGCCATGCAGGCGCTGGCGACGACGGAGTCCGCCAAGGCCGGGACCGGCTTCCGCTACCGCACCCGCAAGGCGGGCGCGGCGGTGAAGCAGGTGAAGGAGGGGATTGAAGGGTAACCCCGGATAGCTCGCCCTTGCCACACCCAACAGTGTCATCCCGGGGCTTGTCCCTACGACGTTCACACATCTCGTGTAGGAGAGGCCCGCTCTCACCACACAAAGGCTGTCGTCCCGGGACTTGTTCCCGGGACCCATTGCTCGACCCGTCTGAAGGTCTTGCCGCTCAAGGGTGGGGCGTTTGCGGCTGGCGGGGACAATGGTGGCAAGGTATCGCCACGCGCTGATGCCAATGGATCCCGGCGACAAGCGCCGGGACGACAGCGGTGTATATTCGACCGAGGGTGACGTGAGCAGGAGAGGTCAGTCCAGCGGGTTCTTCGCGTCTCTCGCGCGCAAGCCGCCGAAGCCGAGTTCCTTGGCCTTGTCGAAGTCGGCCTTGGCAAGGGCTGTCTCCTCGCTGCGCCGGTAGGCGGTGCCGCGGTTGGAGTAGGCGCCGGCGAAGCCGGGGTCGAGGTGGATCGCCACCGAGAACTGCAGGATGGCCGCGTCGTAGCGCGCCTGCTGCAGCAGCGCGCGGCCCTCGGCATTGAACTGGCGGGCGAGCGCCTCGCGGGTCAGGCTGCCGTCGTTCAGCCGGTGCAGGAAGCGCAGCAGTTCGGCATCGATGCGCGCCTGCCGATCAGCCTCCGGGTCCGGCGCTTCGGCTTCGGGCGGCGAGGTTTCTGGCAGAGGCGCGCTCTCCGGCAGAGCCGTGGGCGGCGGCAGCGCGGCGGTCTGCGCCTCTTCTTCTTCGATTGTCTCTGACACGGGCGGTGCCTTCGGCACGGGGGGCGCCTCGGGGGGCGCCGTCAGCTTCGGCGGTGGCGGGGGCGGCGGCACGATCTCCTTCTCGGGGAGCGCGGCCGGGATCGGCGGCACCTTTTCCTTGCCGGCGGAGAGAGCGGCGAAGGCGGCGGCGACGCCGCGCAGCTCGTCGAGCAGTCGGCGGTCGGGCTCGGGCGGGCCGCTCAGCAGAGCGAAATCCTGGTAGCGGCCGATGGCGGCTGTGGTGGCGTCGTCCACCACGCCGTCGACGCTGCCGGGGTCGAAGCCGAGGTCGCGCAGCAGGCTCTCGAGCTCCCTCAGCTCGTCAGGCACGAGCGCCGCGTGCTGGACGAACTGCGCGGCTGCCGGCGCGGGCGCCAGCATGAAAGCCGCGATGAGAAGGGGCCGCCAGGATGCGAGCATCCGGGCAGTCTAGCGCCGTTCCCGCGCAAATTGAATTGCCTCGGTGTAAGAACGCCCGGCGATCCATGCCTATTCCGGCACCTTCACGCTGATCTCGATGGACGAATACCAGGCGGCGAGGTCGGATATGTCTTCGTCGCTGAGGTTCTTGGCGATGACCGACATGATCTCGTTCTCCCGCTTGCCGGAGCGGAAGGCCTTGAGCTGGGTTTCCAGGTAGATCTGGCTCTCGCCGGCGATGTGCGGGGCGATCGGTATCTTGGCGATGCCGTCGATGCCGTGGCAGGTCTGGCACTGGCGGGCCTTCTGGCGGCCGGCCGCGGCGTCGGCCGCGGCGGCGGGCTGACCGGCGATGGCGACTGCGGCCAGTCCCAGCAGCAGAAGCGACAGCGTCTTCACCGTCATGGGTCTGTTCCTTGGAGGCGAGGTGCGAACGGCGGCCGGGCAGGCTGCCCGGCCGCCGCCGACTTCCCCACTCGTGCTTATTCGCCGTAGGAGATGCGGTAGATCGCGCCGACGAGGTCGTCGGAAACCAGGATCGAGCCGTCGCGCAGTTCCTCCACGGCGACCGGCCGCCCGAGGTATTCGCCGTTCTCGTCGATCCAGCCCTCGGCGAAGACCTCCGTCTCGCCGGCCGAGCCGTCCTCGTTGACCGGTGTGAACATCACCTGGGCGCCGACCGGCGTGGTGCGGTTCCACGAGCCGTGCTGCGCCGAGAAGATGCCGCCGCGGTACTTCTGCGGGAACTGGTCGCCCCGATAGAAGTGCATGCCGAGGTCGGCCGCGTGCGCCTGCATGGCGACCGCCGGGAACACCACGTCCGCCGGCGGCTCGGAATCCGCGTACTCGTTGGTGCGCACGTCGCCGCCGCCGTACCACGGGAAGCCGAAGTGCTGGCCCTTGGAGGTCTGGCGGTTCAACTCGCCCGGCGGAATGTCGTCGCCCATGCCGTCGACCTGATTGTCGGTGAACCACAGCTCGCCGTTGGCCGGGTTGAAGTCGTGGCCGACCGAGTTGCGGACGCCGTAGGTGTAGACCTCGCGGCCGGTGCCGTCGGTGTTGATGCGGATGATGCCACCGAGGCCGTGCTGGGTGTAGAGCTCCATCTTCTCGGGCGCGGGGACGTTAAAGGGTTGGCCGAGCGAGATGTAGAGCTTGTTGTCGGGGCCGATCTTGCAGACGCGCGCCGTGTGGTTGTAGCTCTCCTCCTCGACGGGGACGAGCTTGCCCTGCGGCACCACCTCGAAGGCCGCCACATCGGGGCTCTCGTAGAAGAACTCGGCGGCGGGGTAGACCAGCACGCGGTTCTGCTCGGCGATGTAGAGGAAGCCGTCGTCGGAGAAGCAGGGGCCGTTCGGGATCGCGAAGTCGATCGAGGGGGCGAAGCGCTTCACCTCGTCGGCGACGCGGTCCTTGTTGCGGTCGGTGACCGCCCAGACGTCGGTCTTGCGGGTGCCGACGAAGGTGACGATGCCCTGCGGCCCGACGGCCATGTGGCGGGCGTCCGGCACCACCGCATAGAGGTCGATCTTGAAGCCGTCCGGCAGCTCGATGC
This sequence comes from Kiloniellaceae bacterium, assembly GCA_036570545.1. GTDB lineage: Bacteria > Pseudomonadota > Alphaproteobacteria > Kiloniellales > Kiloniellaceae > Pelagibius. The sequence continues at coordinate 4,300 of DATCXZ010000094.1, read as the reverse complement.
GGCTGAGATTCTTGCGGATGGCCTCGGCATTGGCGCCACCCTGCTCGACGACCTTGAACTCTGTCACGCCGGTCGTCTTGAACTGGCCGAGCTTCTCCAGATTGCTTTGTTGGGCGAGGGCAGGCGTGGCGGCCAGAAGAGCCGCCAGAGACACAAAGGGTAGGGCATTTCGCATCTGAACGTTCCTCCCATTGTTTGTTGTTATTCGGCGAGCGTAGCGGGTTTGCGGGAGGGCAGGTAGTAGGAACTTAGTAGGAAGACAGCGCTAACCGCTTGCGTGCCCAAATGGTTTGGCACCCATACCAAAGGTCATACCAATGAAGCCTTCCGGCGCCACGGGCGCGGCGCAGGCAGCTAGGCCTGATCGGTCGAGACGGCTTCCTGCGGGCGCCGTTCCGGACGGGTGGCGACGTAGACCCCGGCGAGGGCGATCACCGCCAGGGTGATCAGCTTGGCGCCGAGCGGAAGCGGCGTCAGCGCGACGAGAACCGCAGCCACGCCCTTGCCGATGCCGGCGCCGATCTTGGCCCTGCGGGCGATGACGCCGTGGCTGAGGAAGGCCTCGACCGCCGGCCCGACGCCCGGCCAGGCGTAGATCTTGCGGGCCATGGCCGGGCAGCTCTTGGCGAAGCAGGCCGCCGCGATGATCCAGAAGATGGTGGTGGGCAGCACCGGCAGGACGACGCCGACCAGGCCGATGGCGAAGAAGGCATAGCCGGCGCCGGTCCAGGCCCAGGCGAGACGTCGGCGGGCCGTGGTTTCGCGATCGTCCTGGGCAGCGGCTTCGCCGGTCATGCTTGCCTTGCGGTCTCCAGAGGCCGGATGGCCCCTCCATCCGCGTAGGAGATAGGCTGAAACCGGCGGAAAACCAAGGCTTTCTTCCGAGGGGGCCGCGGCGCGAAGGGCGACCATCGCCCCGGAATCGTGGCCCCGAGGGGCTGTCCCAAGGCTGTTGCCAAGGGCGGCTCTTCATCGCATCTTGCCGGCCAACTCTTGCGGGGGAAGGAAAGTCGCGATGCTGCGTTGCCTGTCGTCCATTGTCGTGCTGTCACTGCTGGCCGCCTGTGCCGGGCTGCAGGGGCCGGCCATGACCACTACCTCGGCGATCGTGCCGGATGAGATCAAGGGTCAGATGCGCGCCGGCGAGAGCGATCTCGCGCCTGACTTCTACTACGTCGCCCCTGCTTCCGAGGGCCGCAGCTACGACAAGGTGATGATCGACCCGATCATCTATTTCGCGCCGCTGGAGCAGAGGCGCACGATCTCGCCGGAGGATCGCCAGACCCTGCTCAACAACTTCCACATCCTGATGGGTCGCCGGCTCGGCAACGACTTCCTGCTGTCCACCGAGCCGCAGCGCGGCACCGTCAGGGTGCAGTTCGCCCTGCTGCCGGAAACGCGCGAGGAGGTGGCGATGGACACTGTCGCCATGGTGGCGCGCAAGGACCCGGAGAAGCAGATCGTCGTCGACACCCTCGCCAGCCCGCTCGCCGAAGGCGCCGACCTGATGGTGGAGGCGCTGTGGACCGATGCCGTCACCGGCGAGGTGCTGGGCGCGACCATAGACCGCCACTTCGGCCAGGCCGGCTACGACAGCCCGTCGTTCCGAAGCTGGGAGGACGTGAACCGCTACCTGGAGGCCTATGCGGTGCTCGTCCGCTATCGGCTCTGCGCCCACCGCGGCGGCGCCGACTGCGTCGCGCCGCCACCGCCGCTGGGCTGAAGCTGCTACAGCGGCAGGCCGTAGTACCAGGGCGCAAAGAGGCTGAACACGATCCACACCAGGATGATCAGCGGCATGCCGGCGCGCACGAAGTCGATGAAGCGGTAGTTGCCCGGGTTCATCACCAGCAGGTTGGTCTGGTAGCCGATCGGCGAGGCGAAGGAGCAGTTGGAGGCGAAGATCACCGCCACGGCAAAGGCCTCCACTGGGACGCCCAGTATGCGGGCCAGATCGACGGCGATCGGCGTGAACAGCACCGCCGTCGCCTTGGTGCTCAGCACGTTGGACAGCAGCGCCAGCAGCAGGAAGAAGGCCGACAGCACCTGACCGGGCGAGGCGCCGGCCATCAGCTCCGTCAGGACGTGGGCGATCAGCGTGGCGCCGCCGGTCTCCTGCATCGCCGCGCCGAGCGCCAGCGCCATGACGATGGTCAGCACGATCTTGCGGTCGAGCACTTTGAGCGCATCGCCGAAGGTGAGAATGCCTGCGGCGATTATCGCGGTGGCACCGCAGAAGGCGGCAAGCGCGATCGGCACCAGGTCGAAGGCGGAGGCGGCGACGACGGCGAGGAAGATCACCGTCGCGACCCGCCGGTGCTGCGGCGTCACCAGCGGCTGGCGCGACCATTCCATCAGCACCACGTCGCGCTCGCCACGCAGCCGGTCGACGTCCTCGGGCCGGCCCTGGATGAGCAGCACGTCGCCGTCCTTCAGGGGCATGCGCGTGATGCGCTCGCGCAGCATGCGGCTGCGCCGCTCGATGCCCAGCACGATGCACTGGTGCTTGTGCCGGAATGCGACCTCCTCGAGGGTGCGGCCGGCCATCTCCGAGCCCGGCCGCACCATCACCTCAGCCAGGACCTGGCCACTGCCAGCCCTGGCAGCGCGACGGCCGGTGTCGTCGCTGTCGCCGTCGCTGCCGTGAGAAGCATCGGCCATCAGCTCCGGATTGAGAAGTTCCGGCGCGCCCTTGGCGAGGTCGGCGAGCGCCTGACGGGTGGCGGCGACGATCACCAGGTCGCCGGCTTCGAGGACCAGGTCCTCGTAGGGCGGCACCGCGGCATGCTCGCCGCGCTGAACCATCAGCACGGTGATGTCCTTCAGCGCCGGGAAGATGCCGCCGATCGCCGTCAGCCCGACCAGGCGCGAGCCCTGGGTGACCGAGAGCTGGGCGATGAAGTGGCGGCTCTGCTCCTCCACCACGCCGGGCATCGGCCCGCGGACGGGCAGCAGCCGCGGCGCCACGAGCAGCAGGTAGCAGAGGCCGCTGCCGGCGAGCACCAGGCCCGGGATCGTGAAGTCGAAGAAGCCGAAGGGCCGCTCGCCGAGGCTGGCCAGCTCGAGCGACACCAGGAGGTTGGTCGAGGAGCCGATCAGCGTGGTCATGCCGCCGAGCACCGACGCAAAGCTCAGCAGCATCATGTAGCGGCTGGGCGGCTGCCGGAAGCGGCGGGTCAGCGCCTGCATGATCGGGATGAACAGCACCACCACGGGGATGTTGTTCAGCATCGCGCTGAAGGCGATCACCACGACCAGCATGAGCGCGACGGCGAAGGCGCGGTTCTGGCGCGTAAAGCGGATGACAGAGGTCGCGGCATCGTCGAGGACGCCGGTGCGCGCCAGCCCCTCGCCGAGCACCAGCAGCCCAAGCACCGCGATCAGCGCCGGGTGGGCGAAGCCTGACAGCAGCACGCGCAGGCCGAGGCTGTTCTCGCCGTCCGGGCCGATGATCGGAAAGAAGTGGAAGAACAGGACGAGCACGGCGATGACCGACAGTGCGGTCAGCTCGATCGACAGCGTCTCGGCGATGAAGACCGCGAGCGCTATCGCGATCAGCAGGAAGAGGACGCCGATCTGGAACGGCGCGAGCAGTTCGGGCGGGATCATCGGGCCCGACCAGCCGGGCCGCTGGGAGAGCGGTGCCGCCCCTGGCGCCGCTGTGCGGCCGCTACCGGGATTGCACAGGATCTGCGTGGATTGCCGCCGATGCCCAAGTGCTGGCTGTCCCTGCTGCCGAGCCGGGGGTCGCCCCGGCGACCCTGGGTTGCCACCTTACATGAAAATGCCCGACGTCAGAATGGCGTAGACGGCGGCCAGAACCGCCATGGTGGCGAGGATGTAGGGCAGGTTCCATTTCCAGGTCAGCTCCACGCCGCTGTAGCCGGAGGCGCGCGCCAGCATCAGGGTGCCGGAGGCGAAGGGGGCTCCGATGGTGCAGATCGCGGTGCCGGCCGCGATCGCCAGCGCGGCGTGGGTCGGCTCGACCGGAAGCACGCCGAGCTCGGCGACCAGGCTGCCGAGGAAAACGGCGGTGGTGATCGGGCTGAGCGCGACCTGGCCGCCGAGCCAGACGGTGAGCGAGAGCAGGGCGAGGAAGAGCCAGCCCGGCATGGTGGCGACCGAGAGCGCCTGGGCGATGGCGCCGGCCGGCACCAGCGCCGCGGCCACGGTGCCGATGAAGCCGGCCGCGGCAAGCGCCACCGCCTCACGATGGAACGACGGCAGCCCGTCGACGGTCACCGCGCCGAGGCGGCGCAGGGTCGCGGCCGTGCGTGGCGCCAAGCTCCGGGGCACTAGG
>DATCXZ010000093.1:0-3970 GCA_036570545.1 Kiloniellaceae bacterium | reverse complement strand
CGAGGTCATCAGGCCGAGCGAGCCGAAGCCCTGCGCCACGGTGTCGGACTGCACGTCGCCGTCGTAGTTCTTGCAGGCCCAGACGTAGCCGCCGGACCACTTCATGGCGGCCGCCACCATGTCGTCGATCAGCCGGTGCTCGTAGTGGATGCCCTTGGCCTCGAAGGCCTTCTTGAAGTCGCGGTCGTAGACTTCCTGGAAGATGTCCTTGAAGCGCCCGTCGTAGATCTTGAGGATGGTGTTCTTCGTCGAGAGATAGACCGGCCAGCCGAGGTTGAGGCCGTAGTTGAGGCAGGCGCTGGCGAAGCCGCGGATCGACTCCTCCAGATTGTACATGCCCATGGCGACGCCGGCCTCGGGGAAGTCGAAGACGTCGTAGGTGGTGGCCTTGCCGCCGTCAGCCGGCTGGAAGGTCATGGTCAGCTTGCCGGGGCCGGGCACCTTGAAGTCGGTGGCGCGGTACTGGTCGCCGTAGGCGTGGCGGCCGATCACGATCGGCTGCGTCCAGCTCGGCACCAGGCGCGGCACGTTCTGGATGATGATGGGCTGGCGGAAGATGGTGCCGCCGACGATGTTGCGGATGGTGCCGTTCGGCGAGCGCCACATCTTCTTCAGGCCGAACTCCTCGACGCGGCCCTCGTCGGGGGTGATGGTCGCGCACTTGACGCCGACGCGGTGCTGCTTGATGGCGTTGGCGGCGTCGACGGTGATCTGGTCGTCGGTCTCGTCGCGCTTCTCGACGGAGAGGTCGTAGTACTTCAGGTCCACGTCAAGGTAGGGCAGGATCAGCTTGTCCTTGATCTTCGCCCAGATGATCCGAGTCATCTCGTCGCCGTCGAGTTCGACGATCGGATTCTTAACCTTGATTTTCCCCATCTTGTTCCTCCTGGAGAGCTGACCTGAGGGGCCCTGGCTGACCTGCCGGGCCGGATTTGCGGCGCAAGATAGCAGGCTGCCGCGCGCGTGCAAGCCAAGGTGCGCGGCGCGCCGGCGGAAACCTGCCGGAACTTCGCCTACATGCGCTCGATCTTGTCGGGAAGGGTCGGGCGCGGCGCCTTGGCCGCTGCCTCCAGCACCTGGTCGACCCGCTCGACCACGTGGAACAGGCCGCTGCTGCCGCCGCGCAGGTAGCCCGCGGCGGTCTGATGCTCGACCAGGCGCAGCAGCGGGTCCCAGTAGCCGTCGAGGTTCACCAGGATGACCGGCTTGTCGTGCAGCTTGAGCTGACGCCAGGTGATGATCTCGAAGGTCTCGTCCAGGGTGCCGAGGCCGCCGGGCAGCGCGCAGAAGGCGTCGGAGCGCTCGGCCATGAGCTGCTTGCGGGCGTGCATCGAATTGACGACGAGGTATTCCGAGGCCGTCCGGTTGCCGGCCTCCAGCGCCTCGAGATGCTGCGGGATGATGCCGACCACCCGCCCGCCGGCGGCCTGCGCCCCCTCGGCCACCGCGCCCATCATGCCGACGCGCCCGCCACCGTAGACGATGTCGACGCCGGCGCCGGCGGCCAGCGCGCCCAGATCGCGGGCGGCCTGCAGGTGGCTCGCGGGCACCAGGCTGGAAGAGCCGCAATAGACGCAGAGCGCTCGGATTGGCATGTTCACAAGCTCGTTACCCGCAGGAGCCCCGCAAGGGGGGCGTTGAAATCGGACGGCGTTTCATTAGTGTAAAGGCGCGTCACTTCTCGTGACCGCCTTGTAGCACAGGCCTGTTATCCCCTTCCAGATCAGGTCGTCTCGGGGCTGGATCCGATGCCGCTCGGATTGGCGTACTGAGAAACCGGAAAAGACGATGCCCGGGTGTCAACCGACACGGGTGTTGACGGCACCGAGTGCCCAACGCACCGGGCGTAACCAGAAGGAGCAGGTCAGATGAAGAGCAAGAGCGTCCTCAAGGCAGCAGGGGCCCTGGCGGTCGCGGCAGGGGTGGTCCTTGGCGCAGGCTCCTGGGTGCAGGCGACCGAGTCCGTCGGCCTCCAGATCGCCACTGCGGAGCAGACGGCGGCGGTCAAGCAGCGCCAGGAGCTGATGAAGTCGATCGGCGGCAACGCCAAGGCCATCACCGAGTACTTGAAGGCGTCGAAGGGCACCAAGGAAGAGGCGGCCGCAGCCGCCGCCAAGATCGGCGAGTTGGCCAACGAGATTCCCGAGGCCTTCAAGGTCGAGGCCAGCCTCTCCGAGATGGATGCCGTCGGCAAGAATCGCGGCAAGCCCGAGATCTGGCTGGACTGGGAGGGCTTCGTCGAGCATGCCGAGATGCTGGAGCAGAAGGCGGTCGCGCTGGCCGCCGCCTTCGAGACCGACGATAGCTCCGGCATCCAGGCCGCCTTCGGCGACATGGGCAAGAACGGCTGCGGAAGCTGTCACGACGACTTCCGCGGGCCCAAGGTCGAATAGCCCACGGTCGCGCTCCATTGTTCTTCGAATCGGCACAACAGCGCTTGCAGTGGCGATCGGGGCGGGCTCTCGGGACCGCCCTGATCCTGCTGCTCGTCCCGGCGCTGCCGCTGCAGGCCCAGCAGGCTCCCGGCAATACGAGCGACGGCACGGGCGGCGAGGCTTCCGCTGGCGAGCCTCTGGCTGGTGAGGTCGAGCGCGGCCGCTATGTTTTCCAGGCCGCCGGCTGCCTCGGCTGCCACACCGACGAGAAGGGCGGCGGCGCGCCGCTGGCCGGCGGGCGGGCGCTGACCACCCCCTTCGGCACCTTCTACACGCCGAACATCACGCCCGATCCCGAGACTGGCATCGGCGCCTGGAGCGAGGCGGATCTCGCCGAGGCGCTGCGCCACGGCACCGCGCCGGACGGCGATGCCTACTATCCAGCCTTTCCCTATCCTTCCTACACCGGCATGACCGACGCCGACATCGGCGACCTCTATGTCTATCTCATGGCGCAGCCGCCGGTGCGCAGCGAGAACCGGCGCCATGCGCTCGACTTTCCCTACAACCTGCGTTTCGCCCTCGGCCTCTGGCAGTGGCTCTACCTGGAGCCCGGCGCCTTCGAGCCCGATCCCGCCAAGGATGCCGCGTGGAACCGCGGGGCCTATCTGGTGCGGCACGTCACCCACTGCGGCGAATGCCACAGCCCGCGCGGCCGACTCGGCGCGGTGGATCACGCGCGCGATCTGACCGGCAGTCCGGCGGGCCCCGACGGCGACCGGGTCCCGGGCCTCATCGAGGATCTCGCCGACTGGAGCGAATCGGACATCGCCTATGCGTTGAAAATCGGCATGACGCCCGAGGGCGACTTCCTCAGCGACGCCATGGGCGAGGTGATCGAGAACTCTACGAGCCACCTCAGCGACTCCGATCTCTCGGCAATTGCCAAGTATCTCAAGGGCTTGCCCGCAGCCGACGCGCCCTGAGCCCGCCTCGGGCGCCATTGCGCGCCCGGCCGCCGCGTACTAGATCGGATCGTGGTCGGATGGAACCGCGCCGCGGTTCCATCCGACCACGTGAATCCGATCTACTTCAAAAGGGTAGAGCAGATTCACAGGGTCGATGGATCGCTGAAAGCGATTCCATCCGACCCTGATCTGCTCTAGGCTGCTGGCGGGGCGTGGAGGCTAGGCGTTTTGCAGAAAGCTCTGATCGCAGTCGGTGCGGCCGTCGTCGTGGCGGCAGCGCTGCTGGCGTACAACTTCCTCGGTGGCGACGCCGAGCGGGGAGCGGAGATCGCCGGCCAATCCCCAGATCAAAACCAGGGCCAAAGCCAGGCGGAAGCGCCCGCCGAGACCTCTGCGCCGTCCAGTGGCGAGGCTGCCGAAGCGCCGGCATTCCAGAACCCGATTTCCCAGGGCGCGATCTCCCAGGAGTCCGATGCTCAGTCATCCGATGCTCAGTCAGCCGCGTCCTCGACAGCCGCGTCCTCGACAGCCGAGGAGCGGCCGGACGGAACGGACGGCCTGCCGGTCGTGCGGGTGAAGCCACGCGCGCCGGTGCCGGAGGCCGGCGGCGCGGCCACCGACGCGGCT
>DATCXZ010000092.1:0-69588 GCA_036570545.1 Kiloniellaceae bacterium | reverse complement strand
CTGGCGGCACCCTCGTGGGAGTGGCGGCCGACGCCGAGCAGGCGCTCCTGCAGGGTGCGGTCGGCGGTCAGCTCGCGCGCCGGCATGACGCGCTCGATGCGGCCGTTCACCATGATGGCAACGTCCTCGGCGATGGCGGTGGCCACCGCGATATTCTGCTCGATGAGCAGGATGGCGACGTCGCCCTCGGCAGCGAGGGTCGCCAGCAGCGCTTCGACCTGGCGCACGACGACCGGCGCCAGGCCTTCAGTAGGCTCGTCGAGCACCAGGAGCCGCGGGTCCTGCAGCAGGGCCCGCGCGATCGCCAGCATCTGCTGCTCGCCGCCGGAGAGCTGGCCGCCGCCGTTGCCGCGGCGCTCGGCAAGGCGCGGGAAGGTGTCGTAGACGCGCTCGATGGTCCAGGCACCGCTGCCGCTGGCGGCGAGGCGGAGGTGCTCGTCGACGGTGAGCGAGGGCCAGAGGCGACGGCCTTGCGGCGTGTAGCCGATGCCCTTAGCGGCGACCTGGTGCGGCGCCAGGCCGGCGATCTCGGCGCCCTCGAAGCGGATCGAGCCGCGCTGCACCGGCACCAGCCCCATGATGGCGTTGCACAGGGTCGTCTTGCCCATGCCGTTGCGCCCGACCACCGCATGCACGCCGCGCTCCAGGGTCAGTTCCACCCCCTGCAGGGCGTGGGAGCGGCCGTAGTAGACGTGCAGGTCGCGGATCTGCAGCACCGCGGACGGACTCTGACGGCTGCGGCGCGGCTCAGGCATGGCCGTGCCCCAGGTAGAGCTGCTGCACCTCCGGGTCGCTCTCGATCTCCGTGGGCGTGCCTTCTTTGAAGACGCGCCCGTTGTGCATCATGGTGACGCTCTCGGCGACGCGCAGGGCGACGTCCATGTCGTGCTCGATGATGATGAAGCCCATATGCGGCGGCAGCGACTGCAGGATGTCGATGAGGTCGCGCCGCTCGCTGGGCGACAGTCCGGCGGCGGGCTCGTCGAAGAGGATGAGGCGCGGTGCGCCGGCCAGCGCCAGGGCGATCTCCAGCTGGCGCTGCTGGCCATGGCTCAGCTCGGCGACCGGCTGCTCACGCACCGGCTCCAGATGGACGGCGGCCAGCAGCGTCTCGGCGGCTTCCATGAAAGAGTCCTCGCGCCGCGGCCGGCGCAGGAAGAAGCGGCCGCGGCTGGCCCCGCGGCAGGCGAGATAGATGTTGTCGATCACCTTCAAGCCACCGAAAAGCTGGGAGATCTGGTAGGTCCGGCGCAGGCCGCGGCGCACCCGCTCGTGGGTCGCGAGGTCGGTCACGTCCTCGCCGAACAGGCGCACCCGCCCAGTGGTCGGCAGGAAGTCGCCGGTGATCGCATTGAACAGGGTCGTCTTGCCGGCCCCGTTGGACCCCAGCACCGCCCGCCGCTCCCCCGCCTGCACGGCGAGATTGATGTCCGCCAGGGCCACCAGCGCGCCGAAGTGGCGGCTGACGGCCTCCAGTTCCAGCGCGAAACGGCCGGTGCTCTGCAGGCGGGAGAGGGCGTCGGTGTCGGACAAGCCGAGGGTCCTTACTCTTTCAAAAGTCCTACTCGCACTTGGGGTTCTCGCGGCTGACCGGGCCGTACTTCAGGAACTCGTCGTAGGACATCCCGAGCGTCTGGTCGACCTGGGGGATGACCTTGAGGGTCTTGTTCACCAGGTTGCCGTCAGGGCCTTCGATGACCTCGGTGAGGAAGATGTCGGCGATGGCGTTGCGCCGCTCGTCGAGCTTCACCATGCCGGTCGGCGTCTCGAACTCCAGCTTGGTGAGGGCCGCGCGGAAGGCCTCGCCGCCGTCGGAGAGGTCGCCGTTCACCTCGTTCAACCCCAGCAGCGCAGCCTTGGTGTTCACGTAGTAGGCGTGGGCAAAAAGCGAGGGCGAGGGGAAGGCGTCGGGGAACTGCTTCTTGTAGGCCTCCACGAAGGCGGTCCAGCGCGGATCGTCCCAGGTGTCGGAGATCGGGCCGGCCGAGGGCGTGCCGATCACGAAGTCGCGGGTTCGGCCCTTGGAGCCGAGCACCGTCTGGTCGACGGTGATCGAGCCGGCGATCAGCGGCAGGTCACCGCCAGCCCGCTCGTACTGGGTCAGGAAGTTCACCGCATCGGCGCCGCCGAGGGCGACGTAGATGGCATCGACGTCATCGGGCAGCGCGGCGATGACCGAGGAGAAATCTTTATTGCCGATCGGCACCCAGAAGCGGGCATCGAGCGGCGCCTTGCCGCCGAGCCGGCAGAACGGCTCGAGGAAGCCGAACACCTGGGTGTAGGGGAAGGAGTAGTCCTCCGCCAGCACCGCCAGCGTGCGGTAGCCCTTCTCGTTGTAGACGTACTCGCCGAGGCCGGCCATCCACTGCGCGCCGTCGGTGTTGAAGCGGAAGAAGTTCTCCGCCGGCTCACGCAGGGTGGTGTCCTGGGCGGCCGAAGAGCCGTTCAGGAAGGTGACGTCCGGCTGGGTCTTGGCGTAGTCCTTCACCGCCAGGCCTTCGGAGCCGGACAGCGGGCCGATGAGGACCTGCACGCCGTCCTGCTCGACCAGCTTGCGGGTGGCGCGCACGGCGCTGTCGGGCGAGGCGTCGGACGAGCCGGTGATCAGCTCGATCTTCTTTCCGCCGGCCGTGTAGTTGAACTCCTCCAGCGCCAGGCGCACGCCGCGCATGGAGTCCTCGCCGAGCACGGCGAAGGCGCCCTCCAGCGTCGCCAGCGCGCCCATCTTGATGGTTTCCTGCGCCAGCGCCGGCCCTCCCCACATGGTGGCGATCGAGGCCGCCAGCGCAGCGGTGGCGAGGACATTCACTCCTGTTCTCATTGCTTTCCTCCCGAGGTGTTTGATTTGACGTCTTTTAGTCTGCACCGCTGCCCTCTAGCTGCCGCAGTGGCGCGGGCCGCCGGAACCGCAGCCTGCCGCTGAACCGGTTCCAAAGTCCGAGAAGCCCGTCCGGCGAGAACAGCACGACCAGCAGGAAGGCGAGGCCGATCACCGTGTTGAAGCGCTCGCGGTCGATCAGGTCGATGGCGAAGTTCTCCAGCAGGACGAAAGCGATGGCGCCGACGAAGGGGCCGACCGGATGGCGCAGGCCGCCGACGACGGCGATGACCAGGATGTCGATCACCACGTCGACGCTGACCGAGCCGGGCGAGATGCGCCCGTTGAACCACACCAGCAGCACGCCGCCGGTGCCGGCTATGAGGCCGGCGAGGAAATAGGCGGCGACGCGGTGCAGGGTGACGTCGAAGCCGATGGCGCGCATGCGCCGGGGGTTGTCGCGGATCGCCTGCAGGCTGAGGCCGAAGGTCGAGCGGGCGGCGTAGATGACGGCGAAAAGGAAGAAGGCCGCGACCGCGAGGCTCAGGTAGTAGAAGGGCACCGGATCGCGCCAGTAGATGCCGAGCAGCGTCGGCGGGGCGACGCCGGCATAGCCGTTGAAGCCGTTGAAGAGGTCGTAGTTCTGACGCACGAAGTAGAAGAAGGCGACGGCGATCGCCAGCGTGATCATGATGGTGTAGATGCCCTCGGTGCGCACCGAGATGAGGCCGATGAGGGTGCCGAAGAGGGCGGCGCCGAGGATGGCGACCGGGACGGTCACCCACCATGGCCAGCCGAGGCCCATGACGCCGACCGAGTTGTCGCCCAGGATGGCGACCAGGTAGCCGGCAAAGCCTGCGACGGTGAGCTGCGCGAGGCTGACCATGCCGCCGTAGCCGGCCAGCATCATAAGCGACAGCGCGATGGTGCCGAGGATCAGCGAATAGCCGCCGATCTGGTAGGTGAAGAAATCGGAGGCGAAGCTCGGGTAGGCGAGGAGGAAAATGCCGGCGAGCCAGGCGGCCGGGTGGATCTGCGCGAGCGGGCCGCTGCCGAAGAAGAGGGAGCGCTGGTCCCGAGATCCGGTGGCCATGTCTGTGCTCTCCTCAGGCCTGGCCCATGACGCCCTGCGGGCGCACCGCCAGCACGACGACCATGATGACGAAGGTGAGCACCACCCCGTAGGTCGGGAAGTAGGCGAGCCCGAACTGCTCGGCGAGGCCGATGAGCAGGGCGCCGATGGCGGCGCCGCTGACCGAGCCGAGGCCGCCGACGATGACCACCACCAGGGAGGCCAGCAGGTAGCGGATGTCCTCGCCCGGCGCGATCGAGAGGGCGGTGCCGCCGACCACGCCGGCAAAGCCTGCGAGCCCGGCGCCGATGGCGAAGACCAGCGCGAAGACGAGTTGCACGTTCACGCCGGTCGCCGCCAGCATGTCGCGGTCGTTGACGCCGGCGCGGACCATCATGCCGATCCGCGTGCGGTTGAGGAACAGCCAGAGCGCGATCCCCACCGCTACCGCCACGCCGAGGACCGTCAGGCGGTAGAGCGGGTATTTCAGGTAGACCGCCTCGCCGCTGGAGCGCAGAGCGGAGATCACCGGCAGCTCGACGGCGCCGATCAGCCATTCCGGCGGGTTGAACTGGTAGGTGGTGCCGGTCCAGATCGCCAGCATGAGGTCGGCGGCGATGATCGAGATGCCGATGGTGACCAGGGTCTGCCGCAGGTCGTCGCCCCCCATGCGTCGGAAGATCAGCACCTGCAGCAGGATGCCGGTGACCGCGATGGCGAGGAAGGCGACGGCGAGGCCGACGAACCAGTTGCCGGTCGCCTCGGCCGCCTCGTAGCCGACATAGCCGCCCAGCAGGTACATCGAGCCATGCGCCAGGTTCACGTTGCGCATCAGGCCGAACACCAGGGTGAAGCCGCTTGCGACCAGGAAATAGAGCCCAGCCAGGGTGAGGCCGTTCAGGAAGGTGTTCACGAAGGTCTTCTTGCGGCCGATGGCGTCCTCCAGCCATTCCGGCCAGACGGCGAAGACGAGCCAGAGGAAGACCCCGAGGGCGATGAGAATGACGAACGACCAGAAGCTGTGGCGCTCGATGAACTGCCTCATAGCCCGCCCGCCCGCAGGGGTCCGCGGCCCGCTGATGCCATGCCTGCTGGAGGCGCAGAAAAGCGCGTCATAGCCGTCCTCCCCGGCCGGGCTCTTCTCTAGCGGGAGTCCCTGGCCTTGTGGCGCCGCTGCGCGGGCTTTGCAGCCCCTGTCAGGCAGCGGCGCTTCTTGTCCGTTCCACGATGAAAAGAGTGTCGCGATATTTGCTTGTCGGCAAGGCGCGAAAGCGGCCAAAGTGGGTAAATCTGGGTAATTCCGGGGCCGTGATAATGAATCTCCTGATCTGGCGGATCGTCGGTCGTGCCTCGGCTCCGGCGCAGCGCCGGCCGCTGCCCTCCGCCGTTCTGACGGTCGGTCCGGCTTTCCGCCACGAGAGCCTGCCGCCCGAGGTCGCCCTGCTGCTGCCGACGACGGCCGGTGCCGACGGCCTGAGCGCGGCGCTGGCCACGATGCCGGCCACGGGGCTGGCCACGGGGCTGGAGCGCTTCGCCGACAGGGCACTCGGCCTGTTTCTGGCCGATCCTTTCCTGAACATCGCTGGTCAGGTGAGCCGGCTGCGGCGGGCGGGCGTCACCAGCGTCGCCAACCTGCCGACGGTCGAGCAGCAGGACGTCGACTTCGCGCAGCAGCTTGCGGACGTCGGTCTGGACTTCACCCGCGAGGTCGACCACCTCGGCCGGTTCCGCCGCGCCGGCTTCAACGTCATTGCCGCGGTTGCCGGGACGGCCGCGGCCGCGGCGGTGCGCCCGCTGGACCCCCAGGCCGTGGTGGTGATTCCGCGCATCGCTGACTTTGCCGCCGGCTTTCCCTCGTTCCGGCGGCGCGGCGCCATCGCGCGCGAGGTGGCCGCCACGGTCCGTGCCGCCGGCTGGCAGGGCCCGCTGCTGGGCCTCGCCACGGCCGGGGAGGCGGCGCACGAAACCCTGTGGCCGGAGGTGCTCGACGGCGTGCTCTGCCGTCCGGAGCCGCTACCGGCGCAGGACCTTATCCCTTGAGGCCGAAGCGCAGCATCTTGTTGTAGAGTGTCTTGCGAGACATTCCGAGGCTCTCGGCGGTCCTGCTGCGGTTGAAGCCGTTCCGCCACAGAGCGTCGACGATGCGGTCCTTCTCGCTGCGGCGGTCGGTCTCGGTGGTGGCGCCGCGCTCCAGCAGCGGCAGAAGTTGCTGGAGTTGCACTGGACCGCCCTCCCGCCGTCCGGCGAGGGCGCCCAGGAGGTTGTGCAGCTCGGTCTCGTTCAGGGGCCAGCCGTGGGCAGCGAGCTGCTTCATGGCGGCCGCGGTGAAGTCCTTGCGGCGTGGCAGGCCGCTGCCGCGCCCGCCGGCCAGGGCCTCCATGACAGCGGACAGGTCGTCCACCCGTTCGCGCAGCGGCGGCGGTGAGAGTGTCCAGCCTTTGAGCAGCGCTGCGAGGCCCGGGTCGAGGCCGAGCGAGCCTCCGGCGCCTTGGCGCCCCCGGCTCACCAGCGCCACCCGCGACGCCACCCGGAATTGCCGCCGCGTGCCGGGAATATTGAACACGCCGTCGCCGAGCGCCGCGGCGAGACGGCGCTGCAGGGCGTCCGGCAGAGTTTCCGGCGCGTGGATGACCAGCAGGTCCAGCGTCTCGTCAGCCAGCGCCGGCCGCGACACTCCGCCGGGTTCCGCCTGGCCGAACAGCAGGCGTTTCACCCGGGCCGGATAGTCCTCGATCTTTGGGTCGATCGTCAGCACGTTCGGTGGGCCGCGCCTTGCGCTGCGGTGGGCGAGGGCGTCGAGGCTGGGCTGCGGCGAGAGGCCCGGCTCGACCAGCATCCAGAGGGCGGTGCCGGAGCCGGCCAGAGCCTGTAGGCGGCGCAGATAGTCGAGCTGCGCCGCGGAGCGGCCGACGAAGCCGAAGCGCTGGCCCCAGGCGACGAGGCGGGCGCTCTGGCTGTCCAGCGCCGCCCGGCGCCGGATGGCCTGGCGGTAGGCGTCGATCTGGTCGGCCACCGAGGCTTCGAGGGGTAGCCGCTCGATGGTCGAGCCGCCGACGTAGCCGTCTATCGGCGCCAGATTCGCGACGCGGCCAAGATCCTCGGCGCTCACGATAGGCCCGCCTTCCAGCAGGAAGCGCACGCGTGGATGAATCCGCTTGATGAGACGGCCGATCTCGCGGGCGGCGCTGGTGACTTCCTCGATCGAGGTGCGGGTGCGGTGCCCCATGGCGCCGCCGACGTTCCAGCCGAGATTGAGGCAGATGTGGTCGAGGCTGGCATCCGCCGCCAGACGGGCCTGGGTGCGGGTGGCGCAATAGAACATGGAGGTCAGGCCCGCCTGCTGGACGGCCTGGAGCACCGCCACCTCCTGCGCGATGCCGCGCCCGGCACGCGCCAGGAGCTGCTGCATGCTGTGGGAAAAGTGCATGCAGCTCGGGAAGTTGACGGCGCCAGCAAAGCCGGCCTCGGCCACCTTCTCGGCGATCGCCTGAGGCTCGCAGATTTCTTCCCAGACGTTGACGCCGAGCAGCACCGGCACCTTGCAGAGCGGCAGCAGCTCGCGGCGGGCGAAGTCCTCGGTCATCGGGCCGGCGTCGAAGATCGGCAGCATGCAGGCGATGGACGGCGCACCCATGTTGCGCAGCCGGCCGGCGTTGATCGCCAGCAGGAAGTCGGCGCCGCCCCGCTCGGCGGCGAGCGCGATATTGCCGGAGCCGATCGCCGCGCCGATCAGGAAGCGGTCGGTAGGAATAGCCGGACTCCTCGCGCGGGCCAGGGTCAATCCGTCAGCCACACCGGTTTCCTCTCCAATCCGCCGCCTCTTTCAAGTCGGGATCTTAGCAGAGATACCTAAGTCGCACCCATAGTCCCGGTTGTCTCCTCTTTTGCGACAGCTCAATCACTGATGGCTGCCAGCAGATCCAGGACGACGGAGCATTCGATCGGAGGGCCGTAGGGCACGAGGCGTTCGAGAGCCCGGCGATGACGTTCATCAGTGTTGGCAGCACAGGCGTCGGTGAGGCAGATCATGCGGTAACCGCGGCTGGCACCGGCCTTGGCGGTCTGCTCTACGCACTGATCAGTGAGGAAGCCGGCGCAAAGAACAGTGTTGATAGCCATGTTGCGAGGCAGATAGTCGAAGTTCGTGGAGTTGAACAGACAGGCCGAGGTCTTGGGCAAGGCCAGACGATGACTGGTCGATACTCATGGAGCACGAACAGGCAGCGACCGCGGGCTTCAGCGGCCGGCGCATCGTCGCGCTTTGCAGCTATGCGCTGACGCAGTGCAATGATCAGCAGATGAGCGAAGTCATGCTCGCGCACCACTGCATGCTCGAACGGCCGGACGCCAACTGGCAGGTGGTTGCGGGGCCGGATGCTCTTCATCGACCTGCATGGACGGCTCACCAGCATCCGGCCGGGCGTCGGCAAAGCAAAAGGGAGGCGATATGAAAGATACTCCTTGGCAGCACGTCAGGGTCACTTGCCACAGTTGCGGCAAGGTCAACACTTTCGCCCTGTTCAATCCAAGTTCCATTAGTCCAGAAGAATTCCTGCTCTGTTCCTGCTGCAGCTCAATCATCGGCTCCTGGGGCATTGTTGCTGGTCCATGAGAGCCGCCGGCCCAACCTGCCTTGCGGTGAGGAGAAGAAAAGGAAGACCCAGGCGGCCCTCCTTCACGGCCCCAATCGGCTTAGGGTCAAAATAGCCAAAGCTGGTTGGGGTCCGGCGCGGTGGACGGGTCCTGCAGGCGCCGCATGACACCGCTTCCGGCCGTAGCATGTGAAGCCTGGATGACTATCGGCGGCGACCGCCTCCCGCAGAAAGAAGATGCTCGCCCGTGAGGATGAGAACGGCGCCAGCGAATCGCTCTTGCCAAGCAAGGCAGCCTCGCCGTTGCGTCAACCAAGCGCCCGCCGTGCTCGAAGCGAGCGCAACCGAGTCGAGCACAATGACACCAGTGCCGTCTCGCAAAGGGCTGCGAGGCCGCCATCACCTCCGCCGAAGCCTCCCTCTATGCCGCCTCAGTGATGCTACTCACCCGCTGTCTCGCACGCGCCACAAGAGTTTCGAGTCAGATGGGGTGATTGGGGCCCTACCGTCATCGAGGGGGTAGCTGCTCCTATCGGGATGTCGGAACGTGGTCTGTGATGAACCGCCACAAGCATCGGAAAGGAGCAGCCATGAAGTACTTTGCCGGACTGGACGTTTCTTTGGGAGAGACGGCGATCTGCGTGGTCGACGAGACCGGACGCATCGTGCGGGAGGTGCGCGCGGCGAGCGAGCCGCAGGCATTGATCGCGGCCCTGTCGGAGCTGGGGCTGGATCTGGAGCGGATCGGGCTGGAAGCCTGCTCGCTGTCGGCGTGGCTGCACGAGGAGCTATGCGCCGCCGGCCTGGCCGCGGCCTGCATCGAGACACGCCGAGCCAATGCGGCGATGAAGACTATGCCGAACAAGACCGACCGCAACGACGCCCGGGCGCTGGCGCAGATCATGCGCACGGGCTGGTACAAGCAGGTTCACGTTAAGAGCCGACAGTGCCGGCAGTGGCGATCGCTCCTGGTGGCGCGGCGTGCGGTTCTGAACCAGATGCGCTCGCTCGAGAACGTGGTGCGGGCGGCGCTGCGCGAAGCCGGCCTCAAGCTCGGCACGCCGGGGCGCAAGATCTTTGCCGCCAGGGTCCACGAGCTCGCCGGCGACGACGCCGACATGATGCGACTGGTCGAGCCGCTGCTTGCGATCCTCGCCACGATGCTGGCTCAGCTTGAGCGGCTGACCAGGCAGGTTCTCGACATCGTCCGCGGGGAAGAGATCTGCCGCCGGCTGATGAGCGTGCCGGGCGTCGGGCCGATCACGGCGCTCGCCTTCCGGGCCACGATCGACCGGCCGGACCGCTTTCGACGTTCGCGCGACGTCGGCGCACATCTCGGCCTGACACCGGCGCGCTACCAGTCGGGCGAGACCGACATCCAGGGCAGGGTCAGCCGATGCGGCGACGAGCTCGCCCGCACGGCGCTTTACGAGGCTGCGCACTCGCTACTCGTGCGCAGCCGCAAATGGTCCAGCCTGCGGGCCTGGGGCATGAGCATCGCAAAACGCCGCGGCATGGCGCGCGCACGCGTCGCGGTCGCCCGCAAGCTCGCCGTCACCCTGCATCGCATGTGGAGCGATGAGGCCGAGTTCCGCTTTGGCAAGGAGCCGGGTGCGGATGCCGCTCTGGCCGCAGCCTGAAACCGATCGGCAGGGACGAAAGCAAAGAACTTACCCGAGAGGGTGAACCGGATCGTTCCCGTGGGGACGACGGGCCAGGCGACCTCGTTGAGAGTCCAGAGCCTGCGGGCGTTAGCCCGCAAGGTCGTGAAACAGATTGAGGCGCCTCGCTCTCCTGACCCCATCATGCGGCGGCCTTGCGCCGACTGCGAAGAGAAGCGAGTGACCTACGGGGACGACGAACCCGACGACGACGCCGATCAGGAGCAGCTTGACCTCGATAACCCCAATCAGAGAGGACTCTTAGTCGCGGAAAAGTTCCTATTGCCATCGCCCGATCAGGACGTCGATGCCAGAGTCGGAGCCTTGGCAAAGGCGCCGATGAAGGAACGTTCCGACGTCCGCAGCGGTTGACGTCTCGCGCTTGGTCCCGCTTCGGAGGAAAACATGGAACTGCCAGGGCGACCGGGTTGTTGCTGGACGGCGGCAGCGCCAGAGACCTGCTATCCCGTCCTGGCAGTGAAGTCTCTGGCGCAACAGGGGTGGGAGAGTGAGCATGGTTGAGCGCTATGACCTGATCGTCCTCGGCACGGGCACCGCGGCGACGGTGGCGGCCAAGCGCTGCCGCGAGGCCGGCTGGTCGGTCGCGGTGATCGACGAGCGGCCGTTCGGCGGCACCTGCGCCCTGCGCGGCTGCGACCCCAAGAAGATCCTGGTCGGTGCCGCGGAGTCCACTGATCGGGCGCGGCGGTTGGACGGCAAGGGCGTCCGCCATGGGAGCCTCGATATCGATTGGCCGGCGCTTATGAGCTTCAAGCGCAGCTTCACCGAGCCGGTGCCAAAGGCCAGGGAGGCGGGCTTTGCTGAGCAGGGCATCGATGCTTACCACGGCCGCGCCCGCCTCGCCGGTCGCGACACGGTGACCGTCGGCGCAGCTGTGCTCGAAGGCCGCCATATCCTGCTCGCCACCGGCGCCAAACCGATGCCTCTCGGCATTGCCGGCGAGGAGCATCTGGCGACCAGCGACGATTTTCTCGACCTGGAGACGCTGCCACGGCGAATCGTGCTGGTCGGCGGCGGCTACATCGCCTTCGAGTTCGCGCACATCGTGCGGCGCGCCGGCGCCGAGGTCGTCGTCCTCGAGCAGGGCTCGCGATTCCTGTCTCCCTTCGATCAGGATCTCGTCGGCTGGCTGGTGGGGAAGTCGCGCAAGCTGGGCATCGAGCTCTATGCAGAAACTTCCGTCGCGGCCATCGAGCGCGAAGGCAACGGCTTTCGCGTGCGCAGCGCCGGCAACGGCAATGCTCCGGGTTTCGCGGTCGATCTGGTCGTGCATGCGGCCGGCCGCGTGCCGGCGATCGATGCAGAGCAGCTCGATCGCGCCGGTGTCGCGCACGACAAAGGCAGGCTGTCGTTAAACGAGTTCCTCCAAAGCCGCACCAACCCGCTGGTCTATGCCGCCGGCGATGCCGCCCAAATGGCGCCCCCGCTGACACCGGTTGCCAGCCGCGACGGCGAGGTCGTGGCGGTGAACATGCTGGAAGGCAACCACCGCACGGCCGACTACGGCCCCATTCCCAGCGTCGTCTTCACCGTGCCGCCGCTGGCCTCCGTCGGCCTCGGCGAAGACACGGCGCGCGAGAAGGGGCTGGAGTTCCGGGTGAATTGCCAGCAGACCGCGGGCTGGTACGCGAACCGGCGGGTGAACGAGAAGGCGGCCGGCTTCAAGGTGCTGATCGAGCGCCAGAGCGGGCGCATTCTCGGCGCCCACCTGCTGGGGCCGCAGGCTGACGAACTCATCAACGTCTTCGCCCTCGCCATGCG
This sequence comes from Kiloniellaceae bacterium, assembly GCA_036570545.1. Taxonomy (GTDB): domain Bacteria; phylum Pseudomonadota; class Alphaproteobacteria; order Kiloniellales; family Kiloniellaceae; genus Pelagibius. The sequence goes on along the minus strand of DATCXZ010000092.1, from coordinate 57,663 downwards.
CGCCGATCTCACTGCTGACGACCTGCGTGAGGTGGTCTTCGCTTATCCGACCAGCGCCTCCAATCTCGGTTCCATGCTGGCCTGGTGAGGCTTTCCGGCGGCGCCGGAACTGACAGCCATGCCGTCCGTTGGTCCCGCGAAGAGGCGTCCATGTTCGGAGGCCATGACGGCACGACCTGCGGCTTGCCTGCTGGGTGGGTGTATGGTGGCGGGTCACAGGCGCCGGGCACACCGCCGAGGCGGGCACCGAGAGGTAAGGCAATGGAGGCGCTTTCGCGCGCCATGGCGACAGCGACCGCGCGGCCGATGCCGCTGTCGCCACCGGTGATCAAGGCGACCTTGCCGTTGAGGCGGCCGCTGCCCGGGAAGCGCGGCATGTCGTCGGGCGGCGGGTCCATCTGGCTCTCGCGCCCTGGCTGACGTTTTTGCTCCTGTGGCGGGTGCAGCGTCTCATTCATGGCGGTCTCCCTGCTTCGAGGTATGCGAGCGACAGGCGCCTCGCTTTGCGATTTCAGACCAGGCGACGCTCGAGGGTATGCCAGACGATGGCGCGCGCTTCCGGATCGCCCTTCAGGAGCGCCTTGGCATAGCTCTTCACCTGGCTCTTGGTGATGTGGTGCGGCAGGGTCGGCAGCCAGGCACTCCAGCATGAAGTCCGCCACCGTCTTCGTCATGGTCTCTTCCTCCGGGAGAAGGGCCGGCATGAGACGTACTTTGCAAGCAACGAAAAAGCGTCGTGAACGTTCCAAAGGTGGCCCCGACGCAGCGCCGGAAACTTCCCAATAACCGGCAGGTTGCACGGCGGAGACCTTGCTAGGGCACCTTCGTTGGACCACATTTATGTTATTCGAACCGATTAATCGGCAGGCTCACGGCTGAGGAGTTCGAAGCGATGAGAAAAACAGCCCTTGCAGCGATTTTTGCACTGTCGGCTTCGACATCTTTCGCACAGACCGACGTCACCGCTCAGAAGCCCGGTAACGCGGGGCCGGCAAATCTCTGCGCGGAGCTTGTGGCCTTCATGAAGGCCTCCCCGCCGGAACCGGCCCCGCCGCCCAAATCGGTTGAAAGGGAGCAGAAAGGCGGATCGGCGCAGGACGCCTCCGGACAAAACGACCCTGCCCACGCGGCACCGGAACCGAATTCGGCACGCACAGCCGAAAGCGGCGCGCAGAATGCGCAGCAGAAGTCGGGGCTGAGCGCACCGGTTCCGGCAGAGCCGGCGCGCACGAGCAAGGAATCCATCATGACCGTCGCCGAAGCCGAAGGTCTCGCCCGCGCCAACGATATCCCGGCCTGCCGGGACGCGGGCAGGCAGCTCAGGCTTGCCGGGGTCGCGATGCCATCGCCCTTGCTCGCGCTGATCGCGCTCGACCTGCAGTATCAGCAGAAAAAGGCGCCGCAGTAGTACCGCTGGACAAATACAGCCCGCGGGCGGCGGGGCCGCGTAGAATGGAAAGGTGGAAAGCCCGATGAAAGTGCTCGTGATCGGAATTGCCGTTTCCGTCTTGGTTGCGATAGGGCTCGGATATTTTCTGCCCTTGGAGCCGAAGCTGTCATGGCAGGCATATAGCTCGACAAGCACGCGTGTGGACGACCCGGGCTCGAACCTCGTGGGCCCGCGCTGGACCGGCGAGAACGACGTGCGGGCCGCGGTCGATGGCACGCGCGGCTGAAATGCCCGGCCTCGCCGTTAGTGGCAGCTCATTCAGCCGGTGTCGTTGCCGTGCGTCGCGGCGCCTGTGAGTGGCCGTCTTCGGTTCTTGCCTGTTTCTGCTCCACCCAGATCGGATGGTGTTCCTTTGCCCAGGTGAGATCGACCTCGCCTCTGCCCATGGCCTGGTACGCGCCTTCCATGCCGAGCGTGCCGATATAGATATGCGCCAGAATGACGGCGATCATCGCCATGCCGGCCGTAGCGTGGAAGTATTGCGCGATCTGCATCCCGTTGATATCCGCGAGAGAGAACGGAAAGAGGAGCAGGATGCCAGATACGGAAAGCGCCGCTCCCCCGACGACGACCGCCCAGAAAATCAGCTTCTGGCCAGCATTGAACCGCGTCGCGGGAGGATGCGTCTTGTTGCTCTTGTCGAACATGCCACCGCCGGCCTTCAGCCAGGCCAAGTCGTAACGATCGGGGAGATTGTCCTTGATCCATACGACCAGCATGATCAAAACGCCCGCCATGAGGACCCAGGAGATGGAGGCATGGGCGAGTTTCGACCACTGCGACCAGGCTGAGAAGGCGTCGGCGCCGATCAGCGGCATGAGCAGGCGCTTGCCGAAGACGTAGTTCAGACCGGTGATCGCGAGGACGATGAAGGCCGTTGCCGTCATCCAGTGGGTGAGGCGCTCCACCACGTTGAAGCGCTGGATCATGACGCCGGAGTCCCGGCCCTGCGTGCGGATACGTCCCCTGAAGAAATAGAAGAGAGCGAGCAGCAGCAGCATGCCAAGCACCGCGATACCGCCGATCCAGGGCAGGGCGTCCTCGTGGAAGCTCTGGTAGTCCCGGCCCTGGGGCTGCTGCAGAATCGCTGCCTTGTCGTCCGGTATGGTTATGCGGCCCTGGATCCTGTTCAGCTCTTGCAAAAGCTGCTGTTCCGTCACCGCTTGCGCGGTGGGGTTGCTCTGCGATTGGCCGCGCGCGGCGCCGGACGCGACAAGCAGTCCAAATGACAGAACGACCGCAGCCAGAATCGGCCAGATCGGTCGCGCGCGCTCCAAGCTTTGCATCCTCTCTACCCTTTCCAGGCTTATGGCGTTACAGGCGGACCGAAACCACCCGTTCGTCAGACGTCGACCGTCTCGAAATAGGCCGTCTCCCAACCCCAGGCGCCCGAGCCGTAGCCGCGCGTCGTAACCCGCTCCCTGTAGATCGAGGCGATGATCTCGCCGTCGCCGGCAAGCAGCGATTTGGTCGAGCACATCTCGGCGCAAAGCGGCAGCTTGCCTTCGGCCAGCCGGTTGGCGCCGTACTTCGCGTATTCGGCCTCTGTGGAATCGGGCTCCGGGCCCCCGGCGCAAAAAGTGCATTTGTCCATTTTCCCGCGCGAGCTGAAATTGCCGGTACGCGGATATTGCGGTGCTCCGAACGGGCAGGCGTAGAAGCAGTAGCCGCAGCCGATACAGAGATCCTTCGAATGCAGCACCACGCCGTCCGCCGTGGTGTAGAAGCAGTCGACCGGGCAGACCGCCGCGCAGGGTGCGTCGGTGCAATGCATGCAGGCCATGGAGACCGAGCGCTCGCCGATCTTGCCGTCGTTGATTGTGACGACACGGCGGCGATTGATGCCCCACGGCACGTCATGCTCGTTCTTGCATGCGGTGACGCAGGCGTTGCACTCGATGCAGCGGTCGGCATCGCAAAGGAATTTCATCCGGGCCATGTGTCGTTCCTCCTGCTCACGCTGGCCGGACCTGGCAGAGCGTGACTTTGGGTTCCTGCATCCCGGTAACCGGGTCGTAACCGTATGTCGTGATTGCATTGGCGCTATCGCCGAGCACAAAGGGGTCGGTGCCCTGTGGATAGGCCGCCCGCAAATCCTCACCCTGGAACCAGCCGCCGAAATGGAACGGCATGAAGGTGACGCCCTTGCCGACGCGCTCCGTCACGAGAGCCTTCACCCTCGCCTGCGAGCTGTTCTCGGCGCCGGTTACCCACACCCAGGTGCCGTCTCTGATGCCGCGCTCGGCGGCATCCCCCGGGTTGATCTCCACGAACATCTCCTGCTGCAACTCGGCCAGCCACCGGTTCGAGCGCGTCTCTTCGCCGCCGCCCTCGTACTCGACGAGCCGACCGGAGGTGAGGATCAACGGAAAGTCCTTCGCGATGCCTTTCTCGATCGCCGCCTGCTGCACGCTGAAGCCGATATTCGGCAGCCGGAACTGTCTGGCATCGGGAAGTGTCGGATACTTCGCGACCAGATCCACCCTCGGCGTATAGATCGGCTCGCGGTGGACGGGGATCGGATCGGGCAGGTTCCACGCCTTTGCGCGCGCCTTGCCGTTGCCATACGGGTGGCAGCCATGGCTGAGCACCACCCGCTGAATACCGCCGGACAGGTCGGTCGACCAGCTCACCTTGTCAATGGTGTCGCCGCCGACCCGCTCGATGACAGTGCGTTCCTCTGGTGTCAGGTCCCGGTCCCAGCCGAGCTTCTTCAACACGGCCATCGTGAACTCCGGATAGCCGTCGGTCAGCTCCGAGCCCTTCGTGTAGGACCCCTCCGCGAGAAGCGTCTCGCCATCTCGCTCCACGCCGAAACGGGCTCGGAACGGGCTTCCGCCATCCATGACGTGAAGGCTCGTGTCGTAGAGATTGGCCGTGCCCGGATGCCGGAGTTCCGGCTTGCCCCAGCAGGGCCAGGGAAGGCCGTAATAGTCGCCGCCGACCTCCGGATCGTCCTTCGGCGCGCGCAGCGTAACCAAGTCGAACTTGGCCTGGTTGCGCATATGCGCCTTGAGACGCTCGGGCGACTGCCCGCAATAGCCGGTCGACCAACTCCCGCGGTTCATCTCCCGCAACACGTCCTCGGGCACGGGCCGGTCGCCTTCGACCTTCATGTTCTTGAACATCAGGTCGGCGAAACCGAGCTTCTGCGCCAGCAGATAAATGACCTGGTAGTCGTCCTTCATCTCGAAGCTCGGCTTGACGATCTGCTCGCCCCACTGCAGCGAGCGGTTGGAGGCCACGCGCGAGCCGGACGTCTCCAACTGCGTGCACACCGGCAGCAGATAGGTGTTTTCCTTGCGTCCGCCCTTGACCGCGAGCGCCGCCCAGGTTGTCGGATGCGGGTCCGCAACGACAAGAAGGTCGAGCTTCTCCAGCGCCTTTACCGATTCCGGCATGCGTGTGATGCTGTTGCTGGCATGGCCCTGCACGAACATGGCGCGCAGATTGTCCCTCTGCTCGACGTCGTCCTTCGGCAGTAGAACGCCATCGAACCACCGCGTCAGCGGGATGCCCGGAGTCTCCATCATCTCCTTGGAATCGAAGCGCGAGACCAGATAGTCGTAGTCGACCTCCCAGACGCGCGACCAGTGTTTCCAGGCGCCTTCCGTCAGGCCGTAATAGAACGGCAGGGTGACGACATCGAGCCCGATGTCCGTCGCACCCTGCACGTTGTCGTGGCCGCGAAAGATGTTGGCGCCGGTGCCGGTCTTGCCGACATTGCCGGTTGCAAGGCAGAGGACGCAGCTTGCGCGCACGTTGGCGGTGCCCACCGTATGCTGCGTCTGCCCCATGCACCAGATCAGTGTCGCCGGCTTCTGTGTAGCGAACATCTCGGCGACCTGCTTCAATTGGTCGCCGGATACGCCGGATATGCGTTCCACCTCGTCCGGCGGATACTTCTTCACCTCCTCGCGGATATCGTCCATCGCGTAGACTCGCTGGGCGATGAATTCCTTGTCCTCCCATCCGTTCTCGAAGATGTGCCAGAGCATGCCCCAGAGCACCGCGATATCGGTGCCGGAGCGAATGCGCACATACTTGGTCGCATGTGCAGCAGTGCGGGTAAACCGCGGATCGATGACGATGAAGTTTGCCTTGTTGAGCTCCTTGCCCTCGAGCAGGTGCTGCAACGAGACGGGATGGGCCTCCGCGGGATTGCCGCCCATTATGATGAGCGTCTTGGCGTTGCGAATGTCGTTGAAAGAGTTGGTCATCGCGCCGTAGCCCCAGGTATTGGCTACGCCCGACACGGTCGTCGAATGGCAGATGCGTGCCTGGTGATCCTGGTTGTTGGTGCCCCAGAAGGCGGCGAGCTTGCGGAAGAGATAGGTGCCTTCGTTGGAGAACTTTGCCGAACCCATCCAATAAACGGATTCCGGCCCGGACTTCTCGCGGATCTCCATCAGCTTGTCGCCGATCCCGCCGATGGCTTCATCCCAGGAGACCCGCTGCCACTGGCCGTCGACCAGCTTGAGCGGATATTTGAGTCGGCGATCACTGTGCACGAGCTCGCGCACGCTGGCGCCCTTGACGCAATGCGAGCCCCGGTTGATCGGGCTGTCCCAAGTCGGCTCCTGACCGGTCCACACCCCGTTCTGCACTTCGGCAGTCACCGTGCAGCCGACCGCGCAATGCGTGCAGATGCTCTTTTTTATCTCGATCGGTATGCCCGGTTGAGGCGGGCTGATCGCCGCGACTTTCCTGATGGTGCCGAGTTGAAAAGTACCGGCCGCCGCCAGCCCGCCCGCCACGAGACCGGAGCGTTGCAGGAAGGCTCGACGATTGACAGGTACTGGCCCGATCACCGCCGTCAGATTCTGAAGTCTTGTGCGACGGGCCTGGCCGTCCCTCCGCTTGGTCAGCATCGCACCCTCACTTGTCTTGTGTTCGATATCCGTTCACGCGGTAGAAGGTTTTGACGTGGTCCGTTTCCCGGTAGCGGGTTTTCATCCCTTCCTCGCCGGGGTCGTAAGCCTGGGCTTCGGTCGAATCGAAGGTCGCAGCGGCAGTGGCGGCGACGGCCGTGGACATGCCGCCGACTACACCGAGAAAGCTGCGGCGGTTCATTGTCGTCTTTTGCTTGTCATGCATCCGCTCGTCCTCCTTGAAGTGCCGACTCCTTGGCCTGACGCCCGCTGCCTTGTCTATCCTTCACGCGCGCCGGCGGGTCCCTAAGGCGAAACCCTCCGTCTCGATGTCGACGAAGGTCCGCCCCAGTGCTCCGACGGCCTTGTAGAATCCGGCGAAATGCGCCTTCTCCAGGTCGGCGAAGAAGCGGCTCGCCCAGGGCGCGATATGCGCGGCGAAGAATTCGCCTTCGTCGGAGGTTGAGGCCTCGAGCAGGCCGCCGGCGAAGCCGCTCATGATTTCGCAGAGCGTGCCGAGATGGTCCTCGGGGTCGAAGTGGCTTTCGGCGCGCTCCAGGCCCAGCCGTTTCAGATCCGCCCGTAACCGCGCGAGCGGCCGCTCATTCAGGAATCCCGTTAGGTAATAGGAGGCGTAAGGAAGTAGTTCCCCTCGCCCGACACCGAGAAAGAGGTCGAAATACTCGCGCTCCACCGTTTCGACGGAGACGGAATGCGCTGCTTCGGCGAGAGCAATATGGCTTGCGCCGAGCGGTGTCTCGGTGCCCTCCAGACGCGAGAGCCGCGCCAGAATCGCGGAATCGGGAGCGCGCAGCAGGAGCGAAGCGAGCAGCGCATATTCATCCGACCGCGCTAGGTCGATCTCGTCGCGTCCCGCCGCAGCGGTCATCCCGGACTCGGGATAGAGATCGGGGCGCAGAACGCGCCGCTCGACGCCGGTCAGCGCCTCGACATCGGAAACGTGTTTCTCGGGAAGGTGCCGCCAGGCGGAGACAGAGGGCAGGGCTACGTCGAGTGCGTGGGCGAGTGCGGGGATGCCTCCCGCTGCTCTGATCGCTTCTTCCAGGCCCGGACTCTTGTCCATCCTTCTGGTCTTGGTGGTGCGACCACTAGACATGAAGGCTAATATGCACCTGCCTAAGATGGTTTCAACTGCCCCCCGACATGATCGGCAACGCGGTGGCTCCGCGTCGGCGTTTTGGCCCTGGGCATGTCCTCGCGCGCTATTTGCGAGGCAGAGCGCCGCCGTGACGCCCAGTCGTCCTCTGTACCGTTTCGATCCGATTGGCGGCTTTGGCACGAGCATCTGGGGCGGCGCTCTCCTGCGGCTGAATGTCCGCTGCGTCATCCGGCTCGGCCGTTGTCACTGGTGTAGCCGCAATTTCAGGGGCTTGCGCGGATGGCACCGGGGCTTCCGGACCTGCTGCTTCCGCAATGGCCGGCCGGGAAAAGAATCCCGGCGCAAAAGCCGTGGCCCCGATAGGGCCGAAACCTGGGATGGAACCCGGCCGATTGAAATCCCAGGTGCATTCGGCGAGGCCGACATGATCGCGGATCGCCGGGTCGAGCAACCACATCTTCCTAAGGGCGGCCTTTTTCAAGGACTCCGGAACGCCTTCGCGTAGGAACGCGGTGAGATCGCTTTCGGCGGTGAGGTTTTCCAGCGAAGGCAAGGGGCCGGGGGGCTCGACAGCGACCGGATCGACCGCCGGAGTCTGCCGACTGGGACCGGCAATCTCCGCTTTGGCGACAGAGGAATCCGCGGCATGGGCGGCCTCATCGGGTCTTGCAGCATCACTCTTCCGCATCGCCTGCTTGCGGCGCGACCAGCGGGCGAAGAGGCTGTCGTCTCCGGTGCTCATCCGTCACCATCCGAGATGCGAGAACCCCGCACTCCTGTTGCAAGAACCTCCGGATCGGTGCGATCGCGCTTGCGCTTGGTAAAGGGCCGCTCGACGTGGTGGGCCTCCACGAAGGCGGCGAGACGAGCCTGGATCGCCTGCGGCATCGGAACCGCCTCGATGATATCCGTCCCGGGCTCCGTCAGCGCCTCGCCTTCGGCGGGGTCCGCGGTGACGGTCTGCAGGGCAATGCCCGGTGGAGCATCCGAGGGCCGGAGGGAAACCCAGATGCACGGGCGCGCCGAACCGAGATTGTCGCGGTAGCTGCCGGTATCGGTGCTGAAAAATTCGAGCTGGAACGGGCCGGCGTAGTACCGGGTGGCCTGCGGCGTGGCGTCGAGGACCGTCCAGGGTGCGGCGGCCGGCGCGCCCACGAGTACGGCGGACGGCATCCACGCATGATCGATCCAGGGATTCTTCAGTTTCCGGTATTCGACGAGCACCCCGATCTCCATCGTCTCGCGTATCATTTCATCTCTCTTCACTTCATCGGCGCCGCCGTCCGTGGCAGCTTCATAGCCATGGGGTCCCCGTCGCAGGATCCAGCCAGGATGGCGTGGCGAGCGCCAGGACCAGCTTCCGCCGCTCCACCGGTTCCGGAACCTCACCCTGGAATACGAGAAGATCGCCATTGGCGGCGAGGCAGAAGCGCTCTCTATCTTCCCGGGGCAGGCGCGCGAGCCAGTTCTCGGCCTCGGCAGCGACGCTCGCCTCGTTCCGATCATGGAACCCGGCCATGAGGTGCCGGGTGAAGCTTGCAATGATCTCGGCGCTGTCGACTTCTTCGAATCCCACCTCGTCCAGCGCACCGTGCAACGGCCGTAACCCGGGCTCTCCGGCATGAATCGCGAAAGTGCGAACCATGCCGGAGAAGACCAACCATGACGGTATTTCGTCCTCGGAGGCTTCATCCGGCCAGCCAAGCCGACCGCCACCGACCACAACGCCGTCGATGCGTATGGCGTCGGGCCAATCGAAGCTGACCGGCCGCTCCGGCGGCGCATGGAAGGAAAGCGCGTCGGCCAGCGCGTTCATGCCGACATAGAAGGCGCGGCGTGCCGCCGCGAGCGTCTCCTCGGGCTCCAGGACGACGGCAAATTCCGCCAGATCGTAGCGGCGGACCCACACGAGCGTACCTGCGCCGCTCTCGCCCGCGATGGCGCAGGCATGCGCGAAAGCATCGCCCACCTCCCGCAACGTAACAACATCGTAAGGCGGTGGCACATCCAAGGCGCGGGCGGCAGTCAATGTATGCAAGGGCATGGAGGCACAACCCCGGACGCAGATGCTGAGGCCATGATTTTGATATAACCTTTTTGTAGCCCATTTGAAGAGGGTGACGCTGTTGCCGCCGGATGGGCGCTGGTGTGCATCTCTTTTCGGTGGCACCGATCCGGTGATGATCGGCTGCACGCAAGAGACGCCGCCTTTTGTGCTCGATCTCACCGGCGGCACGCCGCTTTTCCCGGTTCACGAATTGCGCAACGGCTATCTGAGGGTCGATCCGCACCGGCGTCGCCCGTCGGCCACGCCGGCGACTCGCACGGCGCGGCACTGGAGGTGTCTGCCAGCATTGGGATCCTCATAGCCGGCAATACGCCCTGGTGCCGCTGCGGACGAACCATAGGCACACCCGAATCACTCTGTGTTCAACAGTAGTCGACTACACCTGCATCGATGCGGCCCAAGCCCGCACGGACCAGCCGCTACCCCACGAGCGCGGAGATCGATGCACTGGCAATCGCGAAGCCCGTGGTCGAGCTCTGCCGCGGGCTCGGCCTGTTGGGCGAGGCCAGCGTGGCGATCGACGGCAGCAAGTTCAAGGCGGTCAATAACCGAGACCGGAACTTCACGCGGGGCAAGATGGAGAGGCGCCTGGCCCAGATCGAGGAGAGCGTGGCGCGCTATCTCCACCAGCTCGACAGTGCCGACCGCCAGGAACCGTCGCCGGCACTGACGAACAAGACGACCCGGCTGCGCGAGAAGATGAATCGCTTGGCAGCTCTGGATGCCCAGATGCGAGAGGCACCGGACCAACAGGTTTCCCTGACCGATCCTGACTCTCGTTCGATGGCCACCAGGTTCCGGCGTGGTGGGCTACGACGTGCAGGCAGTGGTCGACGCGAGGCATCATCTCATCATCGCCCATGATGTCATCAACGTCGGCAGCGACCGTGCCCAGCTTGCCCGGATGGACAAAGAGGCAAAGGCCATACTCGAAGCCGAAAGCCTCGAGGTCGTGGCTGACCGTGGCTACTTCGACAGCGGAGAGATCCTGGCCTGCGCGGAAGCGGACATCACGATCACCTTGCCCAAGCCGATGACCTCCGACAACAGGGTGAGAGGCCGGTTCGAAACAGTCGAGCATCCGTTCGGCACCATCAAGGCCCGGATGGGGGCGACGCACTTTCTGATGAAGAGGCTTCCTAACGTCGCCACCGAGATGTCCCTGCACGTGCTGGCCTGCAATCTCACCCGTGTCATCAGTATCCTAGGCACCGGCCCCCTGATGGCAGCGATGCGGGCCGGATTGGGCCCGCCCGCGCGTCCCATGGACGCTGCGCGCCTCTGACGACATCTTCCGAGCCTCGTTACGGCCCCTCAGAGCTCTTGGTGGTTGAAACTAAAAATCGCCGGTTCAGGCGCCGAGTTATCCATCCGCCGGCGCCCGCCTACTTCCCCGCCGGAGAGTTTTCACACGACCAAGACCCGTTGCGAACATCGGCTGCAGTCGAGTGCGGGGTTGGATAGCTTCGCGGATTGGGGAGCGCGGATCGCCTAGTGTCGGCCCGCCCGCAGCAGGATTTCCTCGAAGCGCGTTTTCGCGCGGGACGGCAGGCCCTCGGGTCGGTCGGTCGCCTTCGCTCGCGCGGCGCCGACCTCGATCGGCATCGCCATGCCCATCGCGAAGTGCGGCGAGCACTTCACGCCGTAGAGGCCCTCCGCCGTCAGCGTCACGGCAACTTCCTCGTTGATGTTGCCTTTGAAGACAGCGGCGCCGTCCAGCAGCATTCCTTCGATGACAGCCGCGTTGTGGCCTTTGTCGGTGGCTAGGAACTTAACGGTGTCGCCCGGCGCGATCGACAGATGATCGGGCTCGTAGACCATCGGTCCGGTCATGTTCCGGTTCAACATCTTCACCTCGTAGGTCTCGGCGAGAGCGGCCGTCGGCAAGATGAGGAGCAGGGGCAGGAGGAGGCGCATAGGTTATCCTTTCTGGTCACGCGCTGGAACTTCAGCACCCGGCTGCCGTCTGTCGGGTCGGTCAGGAAGCTGCCGTGGACGGCGAAGGTCTCGCGCAGCCGCTGCGCCGTCAGCACCTCCTCGGGCGTGCCGAGGCAGGCTAGGCGACCTCGCTCCATGACGGCCAGGCGGTCGCATTCCAGGGCCTGGTTCAGGTCGTGCAGGGCGACGACGCTGGTAACGGGCAGCGCGGCGACCAGTGACAGAATGGGAAGCTGGTGGTGGATGTCGAGGTGGTTGGTCGGCTCGTCGAGCAGCAGCACCTGCGGTTCCTGGGCCAGGGCGCGGGCGATGTGAACGCGCTGACGCTCGCCACCAGAGAGGGTATGCCAGTGGCGCGCCGCGAAGCCTTTCATGTCGACGGCGGCGAGCGCGCGCAGAACGACTGCATTGTCGTCCGCCGAGAAGGGATGCAGCGCCGAAAGCCAGGGTGTGCGCCCGAGCTCGACGGCATCGCGCACGGTGATTCGGTCTCCGGTTTCCGACCGCTGCTCGACCAGGGCGATGCGCTGCGCCACCTGGCGCGGCGGCAGCGCGGCGAGCGGTCGGCCGTCGAAGAGCACGCGGCCCGTCGTCGGGCGGCGAATGCCGGCGAGCAGCTTCAGCAGGGTCGACTTGCCGGAGCCGTTGGGGCCGACCAGCCCGAGAGTCTCGCCCGGAAGCACCGAGAGGCTCACCCCCGCAACGATGGGCAGCCCGCGGATCGTCCAGCCGACGTCCTGTGCCGCGAGGCTCATCGGGAGGCCTTGCCGCGCAGCAGGATGAGGGCGAAAGCGGGCGCTCCGACCAGGGCGGTGATGACGCCGATGGGCAGCACCTGGCCGGAATGATGACGCGCGAGATGATGTCGGATACAATGAGGAACACGGCGCCGGCGAGCGCCGAGGCGGGCACTAGCCGACGGTGGCGCACACCGACGATGAAGCGCATGGCGTGCGGGATGACGAGGCCGACAAAGCCTATGGAGCCGACGATGGAGACCATGACCGCCGTGGTCAGCGCGGCGGCGCCGATGAGGAGAACCTGGACGCGACGCACCGCGATGCCGAGCGATGCGGCGCTGTCGATGCCGAAGGTGAAGGCGTCCAGCGCACGGATGTGCCAGAAGCAGGTGAGGCAGCCACCGACGGCCGCGGACACTGCCATCCAGACGTCAGCCCAACGCACACCGGAGAGGTTGCCGAGCAGCCAGAACATGATGCCGCGAGCCTGCTCGGCGTTGGCGGACTTGGCGATGACGAAGGCTGTCAGCGCGTTGAAGAGCTGCGAGCCGGCGATGCCGGCCAGCACAATGACCCCGGCGGCCTGCAGTCCCGTGCCGCCGCCGGCTGCACGCGCCAGCGCGGCGACAAGCACGAAGGCCAGCGCCGCCCCGGCGAAGGCGCCGGTCGAGAGCGAGATTGCCCCAGCCCCAAGCCCGGCCACGGTCACCGCGACCGCGCCGGTCGAGGCGCCCGCCGAAATGCCGAGCAGGTAGGGGTCGGCCAGGGCGTTGCGCAGCAAGGCTTGCAGCACAACCCCAGAAAGCGCCAGTGCCGCGCCGCAGCAGGCGGCGACGATGGCGCGGCTCAAGCGGTAGTTCCAGACGATACCTTCGTCGATGCGTCCCACAGGATAGCCGGCGTCGAAGAGCTCGTTGCCCAGCACCTGGAAGATGATGTCGAGCGGAATCCGCGTCTCGCCGATCGAGGCGCCGGCGACGAAGGCGACCAGCAGCACCGGGGAGCGCCCCAGAGCCAGGGCCACCCCCAACGCCACCGGCTGGACCGCGCGCGCTGGAGCGCGGCCTCGCTCATTGGCCGAGGTCGAATTCCGACAGCGCCCGGGCCACCGTCTCCAACCCGAATATCGAGCGTATGGTGGCGCTCATGGCGTGGGCATCCATGACGATGATGCGGCCCTCGCGTACGGCCGTCATCTCCTTGGCGACGGGATCGGTCTTGAGGAACGCCAGCTTCTTCTCAACATCGTCGGCGGGAAAGCGGCGGCGATCCACCTCGGCGATGACGATCACCGTCGGATCGGACTTGGCGATGGATTCCCAGCCCACTGTCGGCCATTCCTCGTCGGACTCGATAACATTCTCGATGCCCAGCTTGTCCATCAGGTACCCCGGTGCCCCCTTGCGACCGGCCACGAAGGGATCGGCCTTGATGCTCGTGGAGGAAAACCAGAAAACGGCCGAGACTTCCGGAAGATTGAGGGAGCGGGCCAGATCGATTGCCTCAGCCTCCCGCTCCTTCAGCTCGGAAACCAGTTCGATGCCGCTTTGCTGCACATCGAAGATTGTCGCTAGCTCGATAATTCCTTTGTAGACGGAGACGGTGGAGAAGGGAGCGACGCGCGTGCCGTCAGCGCCGACGGTGTTGTCCTTGGTGTCGCAGTCGGCAGGCAGGACGTAGGTGGGGATGCCGACGTCATGAAACTGCACGCGCGGGGCGACACGACCCGGGTCTGCGACAAGGCTCTCGAACTGCGCCACAACCAGCCCCGGCTTCTTAGTCACCACGCTTTCAAAGCTGGGGAAGTTGTCGGCCAGCCGCTCGATGCTGTCGTTCAATTCCTTGAACTGCGGCAGCACGGGGTTGAACCAGACTGAGGTGGCGACGATCTTCTTGCCCAGACCTAGGGCATAGAGCATCTCGGTGCCCGACTGGCCCATTGTAACTGCGCTGTCAGGCGCTGCGTCGAAAGTGATCGTCTGCCCACAGTTGGTCAACGAAAGCGGATAATCCGTCGCTTGTGCCTGTGCCGTGGGAATGGCGAAGGCGAGCGCCAGGGCAGCGAGGCCCGCGTGTTGAAGGGTCATGAGTTTCGTCTCCGGATTGTGGGAATCCGGGCATGCGGGCTGCAGCGATCGAAGAGGAACGGTGGAACTTGTGATCTGCGCTAGAGCACAGGAAACCTGTCGCGAGACGGAGTCCCAGCATGTGCATCCTTCCCCCAGGCAACCCCGCCCGGTACTGGGTTGACGTTTTGACGGCCGGTCTCCTGACTCGCGGATTATCGTGGGACGTGGCCTTCCCGGTCTCCCAGTGGCCGGCTGCCTTCGGCAGCCGATACGTCACACAATCCGCTTACAGTTGCGGGGGCAGTCACGGCGTTGGCCCCGATTGGGTCGTCCGCACCGTGTTCCCTATTAATCCCCCGGAGTTCATCCGTCGGGGAACCGTCGCGCCCTAGATACGCGAAGCCGGAACCGGCGGTCAAGGGGCTGCGCTGCGGTGCGCTCGAAATTGGTCGCACCGGCATGATGAAACCGGACAAATGTGAAGACGCTAACCGCCGGTCGGGCGAATCATGATTTCGTCGGTCAAGATGATCCTCTCAAAATCCGAGATGAGAATTCGAACTGCTACAGTCCAAGTTCCATCGAACGGCAGGTGCAAGGCGTCGACGCGCCACACTCCGTCGGAGCCGAGCGCGGCTTTCCCGGTGATGGCTTCGATGCTGCCATTCGGCCGGGCGAAGGCGATTTCAACTTCGAGCGGCTGCAGTGGGCTGAAGTCGCCCTTGGACAGGACGACCTCGACAGCGTTCGGCCCCGCGCGGCCCGGGCGCAGCGTGACGTCCGCCATGGCGCGCTCCTGGTGGATGTGGAGGTGGGCCTCGGCCGGGGCGGCTGTGGCCAGGAGGCGCGGCGGCGGCGTCAAACGGAAGCCGGAGGCCAGGCCAACGACGACGAGCGCGACGACGATCTCCGCAGTGATGCTTCTGACAAGCGGCCGGGAGGACCCGTCGGCCTCGATCGCCGGGGTAAGGCGGAGCCGGTTCACCGCCGCCAGGGCCAGCAGCGCGGCGACACCGGCGAGTTTGGCCAGCAGCAGCCGGCCATAGGCGGTATCGAGCAGCGCCTGCGGCGCCTCGACCTGCACGACGGCGAGGACGATGCCTGTCAGGACGAGGATCGCGACGGCCGGCACGGCGATAGTGGAGAATCGCCGCAGCAATGGCACCAGCGCTGCGCCACGGCTAGCCGCTGCGACGGCGAGGGGAAGCAGTGCGCCCAGCCAGAAGACAATCGCCGCGGCGTGAAGCACGATGGCTGGGATCGTGAGCCAGCGCGGCGGCGCGGTCGCGACATGGCCGGACAGGGCATATGAAAGCGCCGCCAGGACGAGCGCGGCGAGGGCCAGGAAGAACTGGCCCAGGCGCAGGGAAATCGCGGCAAGGATGCCGGCCAGGGCGGCCAGCAGTGCCGTAGCCATGAAGGACGACGCAGTGGCGGCTGACCAGGGCGCCGGCGTGAGCAGCGCCGACGGTGGCTGTCCGAGCATGTCGGCGCCGTGCAGTCCTAAGGCGAGCAAAGCTGCGGGCATGGCTGCCGAGGCTGCGACGAACGCCAGGCGGCGCGTCCAGGCGGGCGCGCCGTTGTTGCGATCCACGGTCGCGGCAAAGACTGCACCGCCTGCGCCAAGGGCGAGCAAGAGCGTGAGGAGGTAGCGCGCCCCGGCGACGAACCAGCCGGAGGCACTCGCCTCGGCGAGGGTGCCGGCAGCAGGCGGCTGCGTCGGCGCGCCGATCGAGAAGACGAAGGTACCGCCGACCGGATGGCCGTCGAGAGAGGCGACGCGCCAGCTTATGAGGTGCGTGCCGGGCGGCAGATAGGCAGGCACCGGCAGAATAAGCGCCATGCCCTCTGCCCGTGGAGCGTCGGGCAACGCCAACTCGCTGCCATCAGGCGCGATCCAGCGCAGCACCAACGGCGCGACCGGTTCCGAAAACGTCAGGCGAACTTCCTGCGGGGCCTGCGGAAGGACGCTGCCGGCAGCGGGGATGGTTGCCTGCAACTGGGCGTGCGCAGCCGCCGGCGATGGCTGAAAGCCGGACCAGGCGAGCGCGAGGAAGCCGAATGCCAGAAGAAGAAGCCGCATGGCTCAGTCAGGCGCCGGGCCGCCACGGAGACGGCCCGGCTCCCCAATAGCTTCAGTGGCCCGACTTCGCCGGCAGGATCATCACCCCCGGCGCCGGTCCTTCCAGGTCATCCGGGTTCTGCCCCTCGGCTGGGATCTCGATCCAGCGCTCGGTCCCGCTCGCGCATTCCTGAACGACCGGGATATAGAGCACCTTCTCGATGGGAAGACTCTTGTCCAGCGTGCCGCGGAAGACGAACTCGTCATAGTGCTCGTCCAGCAGTTCGCCGGTCCAGCCGATCTCGCGGACGCCCTCGCTCAGCGCGGTGCCGTAGTAGTCGTAGGTCTTTGCGTAGGCCCCCTTCACCGTTTCCAGCGCCCAGCCCGCCTTGGGCTGCGGCTTGACGTTGATGAAGCCCTCGGGGATCTGCACGCGCACTTTCAGAGTCGCTTCACCCTCGCAGCCATGGGGCACGCGCACGACGGCCTTGTAGGTGCTGCCGGCCGCGGCTTCCGGCTGCTCGAGGGTGACGTGGGCCTGGGCGGTGGCGGCGAGACTAAGGCCGCCCAGCACGGTCAGAGTGAAGAGAGAGATGCGATTCATCTGTATGGGTCCTTCTAAGCACGCATCCGGCGCGGTCGGCGACCGCCGGATCGGGACGGTAAAACAGGGTCGCCATTGGCTTGAGCCAGCGACCGGATGAGTTTGACTGCGGATAGGTGCCGATCACGCATGGCCGCCAAGCAGCCGAGCGAGTGATGCTGCGGCGCTAGGCGAGCGGCGGAGCCCGAGCCGGCGGATTGGAAGAGGCGAACTGGAGCACCGGGCCGTCCTGACGCCACGGCCGAAGGGTGGACAGCAGCCGCCGGACCACCACAGGCTCGTACAGGGCGACCTGCAGCAGCCCTGGCGCTTTGGCGAGCGTGCAGGCAGGGCACCCCTGCTCGACGCCACCGGGCGCCGGCGCCTGCTGTTCCGTCGAGGTGCCGGGCCCGCAGATCCAGGGCACGAAGGCCTCGGCCCTCGAGATACTATCGGAGGATGGTGTTGCGCTGCCTTGAGGCGGGAGAGCATGAACAGCGCCCGCCAGAGTCAGAGCAACGGCGAGCAGCATGGACAGCGCCGCGGCGGGAAGCCGCCGGCGCCAGGCGCCGCTGCTCATCCTGTGGCTGCGTCTCACTTGCAGAGTTCCTCCCAGGTCATTCCTATACAGCCAAAAGGTTGACCTGGGAAGCGGGTTACGGGCCTTAGATCTCGCCGCTCCTTTCCCGGTAGCGCTTGGGGATGGCGGCGTCGGTGCCGAAGAAGGCGTGCTTGGACATGTCCGGCGAGTAGCGGCTGCCGGGCACGGTGCGGCCGACGGCCTCGGCGACGGCGCGGATGTGGTGCGGGGCGGCGCCGCAGCAGAGCCCGATGTAGCGCACGTCGAGCTCCAGGCAGGCGCGTGCGAAGTCCGCGCATTCGTAGCGGTTGCAGGTGAAGGGATCGAGCGCGGTCGGGAACGGGCGATTCCCGGGAATACAGGCGCAGGCCGAATCGGTCAGGGTCTGAAAGGTCGGCTCTGCCTCGGTGGTGCGGTAGGGCACCGGCAGCGCCGCCACGTGACAGGAGACCGCCTCGCGGACGCGGCGGATGACCGGCAGCAGCGTTGCCGGACCGCGCTGGCAGTTGAGTCCCACGACATCGGCGCCGGCGGCCTCCAGGCGCCGGCAGGCTTCGACCACGGAGACGCCGTCGAACATCTGCTCATCGCGATGCACCGAGAGCGTCACCACTGTCGGCAGGCCGGTGCGCTTCATGACGTCGAGGGCGATCTCCGCCTCGCCGCACCAGTCGATGGTCTCGGCGATCAGAAAGTCGGCGCCTTCCTCTACCGCCCAGCCGATCTGCTCCTCGAACATGGCGCGGACCTTGGCGTGGGTCGCCGAGTCGTCGGTTTCATAGGCGTTGGTGTTGCAGATGTTGCCGGCCATCAGGCAGCCATTGCGACGCGCCACGTCGCGGGCGAGCCGCAGGGCTTGCCGATTCATCTTTTCCAGGTCGTTCTCGCGGCCGATCACCCGCAGCTTCTCGCGGTGCGCATAGTAGGTGAAGGCCTCTACGACGTCGCTGCCGGCGTGCACGAAGTCCTCGTGCAGGCGAGTCACCGCCTCCGGATGCTCGAGCACGACCTCCGGCACGAAGGCGCCGGCCTGCAGGTAGCCGCGGCGCTCCAGCTCGAAGAGATAGCCCTCGGCGCAGATCACCGGGCCTTGCGCCAGGCGTTCGAGAAGGCTGCGCTCGCCGCCATGGGTCGGTGTTGTGTTGTCGGTCATCTCGGCCATCTCCTGTTCCATAGGGTATCGGGTGCATTCCGGCGTCAGCGTTGCTCGACTTCGTTTGCCTCGAGAAAGAGATCGCGCAGCCGCTGCAACTCCGGGCGCAGCGGCGCACGGCGCTCGATGCGCGCAACCTCCCGCCGTGCCGCGGCGGCGATGTCGGCGCCCTCGGGAAGCGAGCACAGCCAGGCCAGGAAGACGTCTTCCGGGCGCGGCATGTCGTTGCGCGGCCTCGGCGCCGAGGTCGCCCGTGCTCTTGTGCGCCTTGCGATCAGGTCGGCGGGATAGCGGTCGGATGCCATGCTGTCAAACCTCCACGTCGACGCGGCCGAGCGGGCGCGAGCAGCAGGCCAGGATGTAGCCCTGGTCGATCTCGCGGTCCGTGATGCCGCCGTTGTGCACCATATGAACCTCGCCCTTCAGCTTGCGAATCTTGCAGGTGCCACAGACACCGAACTGACAGGCAGACGGAATGTTGAGGCCGCTCGCCCGGGCAACCTCGAGAATCGTGTCGGTTTCCTGGCACTGCGCCTCGATGCCCGACAATGAAAAGCCGATGATCGCCGCCGCGCCGGCCTCCGGCATGACGTCGTCATGCTCGGGGATCTGCTCTTCGACGCGGATCGGCGCCTGGAAGCTCTCCTCGTGGTAGTGCGTCATGTCGAAGCCGGCGGCGTTCAGGATGTCGCGCACCGTCTGCATGAAAGGCTCCGGGCCGCAGCAGAAGACTTCGCGCTCCATGTAGTCGGACGCCATCAGCTCTAGCATGAGCTGGTTGAGGCGCCCGCGATAGCCCGCCCAGACCGCGTAGGGATCGTCCTCCTCCACAACGAAGGAAAGCTTGATGTCCGGCACGCGCTGGGCCATGCGCCGCATCTCGTTGGCAAAGATCAGCTCCGAAGGTCGCCGCGCGCAGTTGACCAGCGCGATGTCGGTGTGTTCGCCGTTGTCGAACAGCCAGCGCATCATCGACATCATGGGCGTGATGCCGGAGCCGGCGGCGATGAAGAGATACTTCTCCGCCGGATAGTGCATGAAGCTGAACAGACCGCCGGGCCCGTAGGCGGTGATGCGATCGCCGACCTTCAGGTTGTCGAGCAGCCAGCGGGAGCCGAGGCTGTCCGGTTGCGCCTTCACCGTTACCGAGATTGCGAGGGGCCGCGACGGCGATGACGACAGAGTGTAGGTGCGCAGCAGCTTCTCGTCGTTGACCGGCAGCTCCAGGGTTATGAACTGGCCGGGCAGGTAGCGGAACCAGCTATCGTCGGCCGTCTTGAAGCAGAACGACTTCACATCAGGCGCCTCCGGCGTCACCATGACGCAGACCAGCTTCTGTGCGTCCGTCCAGTGATGGCGCTCGTCCAGGGCCTTGAAAGAAGCAAGTTTCATGGGATGGCTTCCGTGATGCTGCGGCTACTCGGCGGCGGCGAGGCGGCCGCCTTCCTGCAGGCGCGATGCCAGGGTGGCGCAGTACCAGTCGACGAACTGGCCGGTGCCGTTCTCGTGCTCGGGCGCATAGGGTCCGGGCTCATAGGCCGGCGAATTGATGCCGAGCTGGTTCTGCTCCACCAGCCTGCGGTCCTGGTCGTTGGTGGCGTTCCACACTTCGGTGAGCGTCTTCAGGTCGTAGTCGACCCCCTCCACGGCGTCCTTGTGAACCAGCCACTTCGTCGTGACCTGCGTTTCCTGCGGACTCAGCGGGGTCACCTGGAAGGAGGTCGCATGGTCGCGCAGCAGGTGGTTCCAGGTCGAGGGGTAGTGGAACAGCAGCATGGAGCCGATACGCGGCACCGCGATGTCCCCCAGCGGCCGGGCGCAGGCGGGCTTGCCGGAGAGGGTGAAGCTCTCGGTCTCGCGCAGCAGCGGCGAGCGCATCACGCGGTACTGGCCGTCGCCGGAGAGGAAGAAGGTGCTCGGCAAGCCGGCCGCCTCGCAGCGCGCCCAGTGTTGCGCCAGCGACTGGTCGGTTTCGGCGCGCTCGACACCGGTTATGGTCGGCGCATCAGAAAAGGTGCGGCAAAGTTCCGGATGGGAGCCGGAGCAATGGTAGCACTCGCGGTTATTCTCCCACACCAGCTTCCAATTTCCCTTCTCTACGATGGTCGTCTGGTAGGCGACCTTGGCGTTCTCCAGGCCGTGCGGCACCATGTAGGGCGCGATGCGGGCCTTCACCGGCGCGAAGTCCGGCGCGATGGCCGCGAAACAGACGAAGATGTAGCCGGCGACCGTCTCGCAGTGCACCGGCTTCAGCCCGTGGGCAGAGGGATCGAAGGCTGGGCCCATGTCGCGCGCGAAGAGCAGACGGCCCTCGAGGTCATAGGTCCACTGGTGGTAGGGACAGACCAGCCGCGCTGCCGATCCCCGGTCCTTCTGGCAGATGCGCGAGCCGCGGTGGCGGCAGGTGTTGTGGAAGGCGCGGACCACGCCATCGGCGCCGCGGACGATCACCGCTTCCGCCGCGCCGACACGCAGCGTCAGGAAGTCACCGGCCTCGGGCACCTCGCAGGTGTGCCCGGCGAACAGCCATTCGCGGTGGTAGATGAGCGAGACGTCGAGGTCGAAGATAGCGGCATCGCTGTAGAGGCCCTGGGGCAGGGAATGGCCCGGGCGGCGGGCTGCCAGTAGGTGTTCGGCGTAAAAGGTCGCGTCCATACCGTCTCTCCGATCGTCGGCCCGGACGTTGGGCGTCGGGCCAGTGGTGGCATGGTCGCTGGTGATGTCAGGAGAGGGCGAAGCGCCGGAAAGACCGCGGCTGCAAACGGCTTCGCACGGCTCCGTGATCGCCACCCGCGATCCAAAAGCGGTTCTTCGCTCGGGGCTGGTTTCCGGGCTCGGAGGGTGGCTGTTGCCGACCGCGGCGCCTTCTCGGGGTCGCTCCCAATGGCCTGATGCCGCGGCCAAACCCTCCTTACCGTTGCGGGGGCAGCGCCGGCCTCTCACCGGCTTCCCAATTATCCGTCCCGCCTGGCAGGCGGAACGGCACCACAAGCATTGTGATCAGAACATTTTGCAGGAGTGGAGGTAAGGGCGAATGCGACGCGATTGTCGCTCGCGGCGACATCGAGGGCTCGAGAGCGCAGGACTAATCAAGCGCGCGGCAGAGCGCATCCAGGCCGTCGGTCAGGGCTGCCGGGCCCGGCTGCAGGATCAGGGGCGACTTGATCTCGTGGATTCGGCCGGCGGCGACGGCGGGGATGGCCTGCCACCCGCGGCGGCTGGCGATGCGCTCCGGACGCACCTTCTTGCCGCACCAGGATGCCAGGATGACATCGGGTCGGGCGGCGATCACGGCTCCGGGCGCGACGATACGGTCCTTCGCGGCCTTGGCGCGTCGCAGGCTGGCGAAGACGTCCTCGCCGCCGGCGATCTCGATCAATTCCGAAACCCAGCCGATGCCGGCGATCAGCGGGTCGTCCCATTCCTCGAAGTAGACGCGCGGCCGCGGCCTGCCCGCTGATCGTCGAACCACCTGGTCGAGGCGGGCTTGCAGCGATCCGGCGAGGTCCTCTGCCTTCTCCGCCGCGCCGACCAGGGCGCCGAGGGTGCGGACCATGCCCAAGATGCCAGCGAGGTCGCGCTGGTTGAAGGCGTGCACGGCGACACCTTCGCGGATCAGTGCCGCCACGATATCGGCCTGCAGGTCGGAGAAGGCCAGAACTAGGTCCGGCTGCAGGGCAAGGATCTTCGGGATATCCGCCGATGTGAAGGCAGAGATCCGCGGCTTCTCGCGCCGCACCTGGGGCGGGCGCACTGCGTAGCCGGACACGCCAACAATGCGCCGATCCTCTCCCAGCAGATAGAGGGTCTCGACCGTCTCCTCGGTCAAGCAGACGATTCGCTCCGGCGGGAATGGGGTCATTTGAGGTGGATTGCGAGGCAGTTGAGGTGACGGGGGAGTCTAGAGGATGCTTCTCAGCCGGTACAATGACTGCGTCGCTCGTCGGCTGCACACCAAACGACAGCGACGGATAATCCGAAACGGTGCGCCGCGGAAGTGAGCGTGCGGTGGACGCCGCAGGTTTTTGTTGGCTGACCCAGCCAGGGCAACCTTGCGACCGTCGGGTATCGCTCGGACGCTCTGGCCATGGTCGGCCTCGCTCATGCTGATCGTTGCGGTGGGAAATGACCCCTTCCGACTCGCAAACAGCAGGTCTCCTACTGCGCTGCCGGTGCGTAGGCCGAGGCGAGCTGGCGGGATACGAGTTGGGCGTAGAGTCCGCCCTGTGCCAGCAGGCTCGCGTGCGTGCCGGTCTCGACCAGACGGCCTTCCTCCAGCACCACGATCACGTTGGCATCGCGGATGGTGGAGAGACGGTGAGCAATCACCACGGTGGTACGCTCCGCCTGCAGGTGGTCGAGGGCGCGGCGCAGCGCCTGCTCGTTGACGGCGTCGAGGTGCGAGGTCGCCTCGTCCAGGATCAACACCGGCGCGTCCTTCAGGAAGGCGCGGGCGATGGCGACGCGGCACGCCCGGCCCGTTGGTGACCGGCACCGGCTCGTTGACCAGCGCGTAGATGCGGCGCGTCGCGCCCAGAGTATCGGCGAGCTGGCGGCCGATAGGCGGTAACGACCCGGCCGTTCCAGCCGGAGTCGCGGATGGCTTGGTGATGCGTCAGCGGGTCGAGCGGGCTTTCCGTGGTGGCGATGACCTCGATGTTGAACCGCTCGAACAACGCGCGCGGCCGGAATTCCGGCGTTTGCAGCCGTTCGCTGATGCGATCGTAATAGGCGTCGGCATTCTCGCCCGAGAGCCGTTCGGTGAAGCCGAACAGGGCCGCAAAGGCGTGATCCAGCCACAGCCGCGTGGGCGTGCCGCGGAACAGATGATAGTGCCGGGCGAATAGCCGCCACACCGCGCGGGGATCGGCCTCTGGCGCGCCGCCATCCCCGGCGGGGATGCCGAGTTCCTCCAGCCGGACGCCCTGGCTGTAGAGCATGCGGAAAACGTAATGGTCCGGCCTGACGAAGAGTTCCGCCGGATTGGGAAACGCCTCGTTACAGGCGTACCAGCGCGGGTCGGTATGGCCATGGGGGGACAGGATGGGAAGGCCGCTGACGCCGTCATAGAGCCGCCGCGCCAGCGCGCGCGTCTCGTGATCGGCCGGGAACAGCCGATCCTCGTGCAACAGCGTCGGGGCCTTGGCGTCCACTTCGTCTCAACCCTTTCCCGAAGGAAGCTCTACCATTCTAGTATGGTAGTCCTGGACTCACAAGGGCGGGATGATATGCTGCGGAATTGCCATGACGCTCTCTATCGACATAGGTCTCGGCCGATCCGCTGAACCCATCGCGCGGCAGGTGGCGCGCGCGCTGCGCAATGCCATCGTGACGATGCAGATCAAGCCCGGCGAGATGCTTTCCGAACAGGAGATCGCCGATCGGCTCAATGTCAGCCGCTCGCCGGTCCGGGAAGCATTCATCAAGCTCGGCGAAGCAGGCCTCGTCCGCATCCTGCCGCAGCGCGGCACCCTCGTCGTGAAGATTTCTCAGCATTCGGTGGAGGATGCCCGCTTCATCCGCGAGGCGGTGGAATGCGCCGTCGCCCGCGAGGCCGCCAAGATTCGCGATCCCGTGGCGCTGGGTCGCCTGACCGACAGTCTCACCCGCCAACGGCGCGCGGCGCGCGCGAAGGACGTGCAGGGCTTCTTCTCGCTCGACGAGGAGTTCCACCAGAGTCTCGCCGAGGCTGCCGGCCGGCCGGCGGCATGGCGTGCCGTCGAAGATGCAAAACCACAGATGGACCGGGTGCGCTATCTCAGCATGGAGGACGCGACGCCGCTTGCGGTTCTCGTCCGTCAGCACGCGGCGATCGTCGCGGCGGTGAACGACGGCGACGGCACTGCCGCCGAGACGGCGATGCGGGTTCATCTGAGAGAGATCCTCAGATCGCTGCCGGCACTCGCGGCGCGGCATCCGGAACTCTTCGACGAACGGCCACCGTCCGCCAGATCGGCCTGATACGGCGCCCCATTGCAAGGAAAGCACCATGAAGATCACGGGCGCCAAGGTCATCGTCACCTGTCCCGGCCGCAACTTCGTCACCCTGAAGATCATGACCGACGAAGGCGTCTACGGGGTGGGGGACGCGACGCTGAACGGCCGTGAGCTATCTGTCGTCTCCTACCTGAACGATCACGTCGTTCCCTGCCTCGTCGGCCGCGATCCGCACCAGATCGAGGATATCTGGCAGTACCTCGCCAAGGGCGCCTACTGGCGCCGCGGGCCGGTCACCATGTCGGCCATCGCCGCGGTCGATACCGCCCTATGGGACATCAAGGCGAAGGTCGCCGGGCTGCCGCTCTATCAGCTCCTGGGCGGGCGCAGCCGGTCGGGCGTCCTGGTCTACGGCCACGCCAACGGGCGCGACATTGCGGAAACCGTCGACGCCGTCGCCCATTATCTCGAGCTCGGCTACAAGGCAGTGCGGGCCCAGTCGGGCGTGCCCGGACTGGAGTCGGCTTATGGCGTCGCCCGGGGCAAGCTTTTTTACGAGCCGGCCGGCAAGGGCCTGCCCGAGGAACAGGTCTGGTCGACGGAAAAGTATCTCGACTTCGCGCCGAAGCTGTTCGACGCGCTGCGCGAAAAGCACGGCTTCGGCGTCCATCTCCTGCACGACGTGCATCATCGGCTGACGCCCATCGAGGCGGCACGTCTCGGCAAGAGCCTCGAGCCCCACCGCCTGTTCTGGATGGAAGATCCGACGCCGGCGGAGAATCAGGAGGGGTTGAAGCTGATCCGGCAGCATACCGTGACGCCCATTGCCATCGGCGAAATCTTCAACTCCATCCACGACTGCCGCGAGCTCATCCAGGATCAGCTCATCGACTACATCAGGACTACCGTGGTTCATGCCGGCGGCATCACGCAGCTGCGCAGGATCGCCGCGCTGGCGGAGCTCTTTCAGGTCCGCACCGGCTGCCACGGCGCCACCGACCTGTCGCCGGTCTGCATGGGCGCCGCGCTCCACTTCGATCTCTGGGTGCCGAACTTCGGAATCCAGGAATACATGCGCCACAACGACGAGACCGATGCGGTCTTTCCCCATGCCTACGTCTTCGACAATGGCTTCCTGCATCCCGGCGAGGCACCCGGCCACGGCGTCGATATCGACGAGGCCCTCGCAGCGAAGTACCCCTACGAGGCCGCGTATCTCCCCGTCGCCCGCCTGGAAGACGGCACCATGTGGAGCTGGTAGAGCGGCGGCGCTTCTCGACCGCGAGCCGCCCTTCACAGCCTGGCGCCGGTCAATCATCGAGCCATCGCTCCGGCTGCGTCTGACCCGGGACCGCCCTCGACGGGAGGTCATTTGCGCCTTTGATGATCGCATTAAACCAATAAATTATGGAAATCCCTCGTCGCTCCATATGCTTGCGCCGTCAACCCGCCCACAGGAGGAATAAATGAGCGTGTTAGCAACGGACGATATGTTGCACGTGATGGAGTGGCATAACGGGGAAAAGGAGTTTTCACCCTTCTCCGATTCCGAAATGGCGAGGCGGCAAGACGAACTGCGTACCTGGATGGGTAAGAACAATGTCGATGCAGCATTGTTTACGTCGTACCACTGCATTAACTATTACTCGGGATGGCTCTATTGCTATTTCGGCCGGAAGTACGGGATGGTGATCACGCAGGATGCGGCCACCACCATCTCCGCGGGCATCGACGGCGGCCAGCCCTGGCGGCGCAGCTTCGGCAACAATGTCACCTACACCGACTGGCGCCGGGATAATTACTTCAGTGCCGTCCGGCAGCTCGCGAAGGGCGCCAAGCGCATCGGCATCGAGTTCGATCACGTATCACTGGACTTGCGCCGCCAGCTCGAAGAATCGCTGCCTGGGGTCGAGTTCGTCGATATCGGCCAGCCGTCGATGTGGATGCGCACGCTCAAGTCGCCGGAGGAGCAGAAGCTGATCCGCGAGGGCGCGCGTATCTGCGACGTCGGCGGCGCAGCCTGCGTTGCGGCCATCAAGGCGGGTGTGCCCGAGCATGAGGTCGCAATTGCCACGACCAATGCCATGATCCGCGAGATTGCGAAATCGTTTCCCTATGTCGAGCTGATGGACACCTGGACCTGGTTCCAGTCCGGCATCAATACGGACGGTGCCCACAACCCGGTGACCAATCGTGTCGTCCAGTCCGGCGACATCCTTTCGCTCAACACGTTTCCGATGATCTTCGGCTACTACACGGCGCTCGAGCGCACCCTGTTCTGCGATCGTGTGGACGACGCCAGCCTCGACATCTGGGAGAAGAACGTCGCCGTGCATCGGCGCGGCCTTGAACTGATCAAGCCGGGCGCCCGCTGCAAGGATATCGCTCTCGAGCTCAACGAAATGTACCGGCAGTGGGACCTTCTGAAATACCGTTCGTTCGGCTACGGCCACAGCTTCGGGGTGCTCTGCCATTACTACGGTCGGGAAGCGGGCGTGGAACTGCGCGAGGATATCGAGACGGAGTTGAAGCCCGGTATGGTGGTCTCGATGGAGCCGATGGTGATGCTGCCGGAAGGGGTGCCAGGGGCGGGTGGATATCGCGAGCACGACATCCTGATCGTGACCGAGGATGGCGCGGACAATATCACCGGCTTCCCCTTTGGCCCGGAGCACAACGTCATCCGGAACTGACGACTGCCCGCGGTGAACCGGCATGGCCGGTTCACCGCTTGGGAAGGCTTCAGCGCGTCCGCCGCGTCTTTCGCGGCCGCAACCGACGGACCAGAACAAATGAGCGGCGGCGCTGAATGTGCTGCCGCTCGTTTCGTTTCAAAGTTCCTATCGGTCCGGGAATTCGGCCTTGAGTGCCTTGACGATGCCGGTGACGCAGACGTCGAGGAGGATCTCGCCCTTTTCCTTTGACGACCCCTTCGGCGAGGAGAGGGTCCCGCTGGCGGGCGTCCATTCCGGCTTTGTCGGATATACGTCATAGGGAGGGAAGCTCGCGGGCGCATGATCGACCGCCCGGTCAAGACTGACCAGGTCAGGATAGAGCGCCAACATCAGAGATGTCTCGAGCACGCCGCCGTGTTCGAGATCCCAGCCTGTGAAGCCGTTGGGATAGAGTTTCGCGATTGTCGCCTTGTCTACGAAATCCCAATAGGACAGGACGACGATCTTCATGTTTTCGATGCCGTCCCATCTGAGTTCGCGGAGCGCCAGATCGATCCCTTCGACGATAAACCACGCATTCTCGAAGTGACCGTTGACGAGGCAGATCCGGCGCACGCCATGGCGCGCGAATTCTTTGATCACGTCGCGCAGCGCCGCCACTAATGTGGCGCCGTCGAGGCTGGTCGTCCCGGGCAGATGATTGCCCCCGCCGGATTTCTGGTGGGACTTGTATCCGTAGGTGAAGGGGGGCGCGACCAGAGCCCCGACTTCTCCCGCGACGCGGCGGGCGAATTCGACGGGCAGCAGGACGTCCACGTGCATCGGCATATGGTGGCCGTGCTGCTCCATGGAGCCTATGGGGAGGAGGATCGGAACCGCGCCATCGCGGACACGGCGATCATATTCCGGCCATGGCAGTTCGACGGCGAAGACGGAATCGCCCAGCATGAATCATCTCCCGATTTTATCTCCGAAGATGAATAGGACGTGGCATCGTGATATGGGAAATTTATAATCCAGATCCTGCCATGAGGATTCTAAATCTATGCGGAACATCATCAACTTCCAGACGGACCTCTTGCGGACCTTCGTCACGGTGGTCGATCTCGGCGCCTACACCAAGGCGGGAGGGGCGCTGGGGCGCACCCAGCCGGCGATCTCGCTTCAGATGAGGCGCCTGGAAGAGCTGGTCGGGGCACCCCTCGTGAAGCAGACCGGGCGCACGCTTCTGCTGACCAGCGAAGGCGAGATGCTGCTCAGCTATGCCCGCGAAATCCTGCGCCTTAACGATGAGGCGGCTTCCTATTTCAACCGCTCCAAGATCGCCGGCGTGTTGCGCGTCGGCCTCCCGAACGACTATGCCGTCGCCTTCCTGCAGGGCATGGTCACCGAATATACCCGTCAGCACCCGGAAATCTCCCTCGAAATCTGGTGCGGGTGGAGCGCGGAGATCTTGGGCCGCCTGCGCGCGGACGAACTCGATCTGGCGTTCGCCATGGTCGATGGGGAGCGTGCGCAATACCTATCGCGTTGCTGGATCGAGCGGCCGATCTGGGCGGCGGCGCAAGGTGTCGATTACGATCCGAGCAAGAGCATCCCGCTGGCCGCGCATCCGGAGGGATGCGCATACAGGGCCCGCATGATCGAGGCGCTGGATGCGGCGCAGATGCGCTGGCGCGTGGCCTATACCGGCCCCGGGGTTACAGGGTTGCAAAATGCCGTCATGAACGGCCTGGGCGTGAGCGCGCTCACGCGCTACACGATGCTGCCGGGCATGAGAACGCTCGATGAATCGGACGGGTTTCCTCCCTTGGCTGAAATCCGCGTCGGCCTGTTCTATAAACACCCCCGGCTTTCGACTGCCGGCATCCGATTGGTCAACCATGTCGTGGCTCGCCTGGATGAAGCGGGCGTCCTCAGCGACCCCGCGCGGCGCCCTGCCGAGCTTCGCAGGCAATAGGCAATGCAAATGCGTTGATTATTAGAATTAATTTTTCAAATGCTTCAAGCCTCCGTAGCCTCGGAATTACAACGAGCTAAAGGGGGAGGACGTCATGGCTACCAAGGATACTTCTGCAAGCCTTCGCACACGCCGCGACATTCTGAAGGGCGCGAGCGTGCTGGGTGGCGGTCTTCTCGCGGCACCGTTTGTGAGCCGAATGGCCTTCGCCGCGCCGGTCGAACTCACGATGCTCGCCTGGTACGGCCACGCGGAACCCGATGTCGTGGCGGAATTCGAGGCCGCGAACAACGTCAAGTTCAAGCCCAAATACTATACCGGCGGCGACAACATGCTGGCGCTGATCGCCCAGTCACCGCCCGGAACTTTCGACGTCATCCTCTCGGATGCGGAATATGTCCAGCAACTGAACGCGGCTGGATACATCGAAAAGCTCGATCCGGCAGACTATCCCTTCGACGATTTCTTTCCCGAGTTCCACAATTTCCCCGGGCATTGGAAGGATAACGAGCTCTATTCCGTCATCACACGCTTCGGTTTTCTCGGCGTCGCGCACAATACCGAAGCGGTCACGGAGAAGGAAGCGCGGAGCTACAATATCTACTGGGACGAAAAGCTGAAGGGCAAGGTCGGGCATTTCGACTGGCATCTGCCCAATCTCGGCCAGATCAGCTTGCTCAACGGCAACAAGTCGCCCTACGACATCAACGAGGAAGCTTGGTCCGCGGTTAAAGAAAAGACGAGGAGCCTTCGTCCGCAGATCGGCGGCTTCTTCGACTACGGCGGCTCCTTCTCTTCGCTCCAGAACGGCCAGATGCTCGTCTTGGCGGGGATCGGCGATTGGATTACCGGCGCGCTGGAGCGCGACGGCGCAAAAGTCCGCACCGTCATTCCCGAGGAGGGCGGGCTGCAGTTCACTGAATCCTTCTCCATCGGCAAAGGCTCGACCAAGGCCGATCTGGCGAAGAAGTGGATTCAGTATATCACCTCGCCCGAAGGTCAGGTGAAGTCGGCCAACATGGCGGCCTATCCGTGCCTTATCCCGAGCAAGAAGGGCTGGGAGCTGCTCGCCAAAAAGACGCCGGAAGAGGCCAAGCGCCAACGCATGCTGCTCAACGAGCCGAACGTCATGGACGACATCCGGTCCGGCCGTATTACCTATCGCCAGCTTCCCGTCCAGCAGAGCCTTGAGGACTGGAACGACTTCTGGACAGAATACAAACGAGGCTGATCTGATTGTTCCGGGAGAGCCTACTGGCTCTCCCGCCATTTTCCGCCCGCTGAAAGCTGCCGCAGACCACTTCAGCGCGCGCTTCTGCCCGCCATGCCGGGATGCTGCCTCCGCGTGAACGCCGCGGGAAACTGAAAGGGAATTCACCCATGCGGAAACCGGCCACTCTTTACGGGCCGATCCTTTCGCTGCCGCTGTTCATTTGGCAACTTCTGTTCTTCCTGGCTCCGCTCCTTTTCCTCACCGCGTTGAGTTTCTGGACCGTTCGGAATTTCCGGATGGAGCCGGATTTCAGCCCTGAAAACTGGGAGTGGATGCTTGGCAGCGGTGCCTTCTGGGACGCCTATTTCCACACCTTTACGCTGTCGGCTTCGGCCGCCGCCATTACCAGCATGCTGGCGTTTCCCTGCGCCTATGCGATCGCCTTCAAGATGTCGGAGACGGCTCGTCGCTGGGCCATTTTCCTGATGATCATCCCGTTCTTCACCAGCTACCTGGTGCGGGTCTACTCGTGGCAGATCTTCCTTGCCGACAATGGACTCATCAACGCCGTCTTCGGCATGGTCGGGATCGGGCCGCTGGGAATGCTGAACTCGTCGTTCGGCACGATGGTCGGTTACATGACCTTGACCTTCTCCCTGGTTGTTCTGTTGCAGCTCTTCAGCCTGATGTTCGTCGATCGCACGCTGATTGAAGCCGCCCACAACCTGCGCTGCGGGCGGGTGCGCACCATCATCGAAGTGGTCATACCCGCCGCCAGGGTGGGGCTCGTGATCGCCGCGCTGTTCTGCTTCATCTTGACATTCGGTGATTTCGTAAGCCCGCTTTATCTCGGCGGCGGCAATCCGCCGACGCTTTCAATCCTGATCACCGACACCACCAAATCCGGCCAGCAATGGCCGCGAGCCGCAGTCATAGCGCTCATGATGATCGCCACCTTGCTTGCGATTGCCTTCGCCGCCATCCGATTTGCCTACCGGGAGCGCGGGAGATGAGCGACTTCAACCGCAACCCCCTGATCGACTGGGCGCTAAGGCTGTATGTTCTACTGGCCTTCGCCTTCATCTTCGCGCCGATCGCGGCGAGCTTCGTTTTCTCTTTCAACGAGGACCGCTTCCCGTCGCTGCCGCTCGGTGGCTTCTCGATGGAGTGGTACGAGGCGGTCGCCGCCGACCCGCTGGTCTGGGAAGGGCTGCGCAATACGCTCATCACCGGCGTGACCGTTTCGATCATCGCCACCGCGCTGGGCTTCGGCGCCGCCTATACCGACTTCCGCTATAAGTTTTTCGGCAAGCCGTTCTATCTCGCGCTCGCGCTGCTCCCGCCGACCATTCCTGTCGTGATCCTCGGGCTGGCGATGCTGTCCTTCCTGTCGCGCGTGAACCTGTCGGGCCAGCTCCACGCGGTCATCATTTCCCATGTCGTCATGTGCGCGCCCTTCGCCATGGCCATTGTGAGGCTCAGGTTGTCGCAGATGGATCCCTCGCTCGAGGCGGCTGCATGGAACCTCGGCGCTTCGGAGTGGATGGCGTTGTGGAAGGTGATCATACCGTTCTGCCGGCCGGCGATCTTCGCTGCTCTGTTCATCACGATGGCGGTCTCCTTCGACGAGTTCGCCGTCGCCTGGTTCGTCTCGGGCCTGAACGAAACACTGCCGGTGAAGGTTCTCGGGTTTCTACAGGGGCAGGTCAGCCCGCGCATCAACGTAATCGGAACCTTCGTCTTCCTCACCTCCATGACGCTGGTGGTGCTCGCTCAAATTCTACTGATGAAACGTAGCGCCGCGCCTAGGGCCGGCGAAACGACGCCGGAGTAATTTTGTCGATGACTGACACTGCCCTCGTCGTCTTCGATGGTGTCGCCAAGCATTTCGGCGACTTCATTGCCGTCGAGCCTATGAATCTGGATATCCGAGAAGGCGAGTTCCTCGCGATCATGGGGTCGAGCGGCTGCGGCAAGACGACGATGCTGCGGATGCTGGCGGGCCTCGAAGTGCCAAGCGAAGGCGAAATCCGGCTCGGCGGCAAGCGCATCAACGAACTGTCGACCTGGCAGCGCGATACGCCGATGGTCTGGCAAAGCCTGGCACTGTTTCCCTTCCTCACCGTAAAGGAGAATGTGGAGTTCGGCCTGCGCATGCGGCGCGTCGCCAAGGCCGAGCGCCGGCGCCTGGTAGACAAGTGGCTCGAGCGGATGCAGATCGTGGAATTCGCGGATCGCAACGTGGCGCATCTTTCAGGAGGTCAGCGTCAGAGGGTTGCGCTGGCCCGCTGCCTTGTCACCGAGCCGAAAATCCTTCTGCTGGACGAGCCGCTTTCCGCGCTCGATGCGCATCTGAAAGTACGCATGCAGACCGTGCTTTCCAACCTTCAGCGAGAGCTCGGGATAACCTTCGTTTACGTGACCCACAGCCAGTCGGAAGCTTTCTCGATGGCCGACCGCGTCGTTATCATGAGCCGCGGCAAAATTGAGCAGATCGGCGATCCGCAGGAGATCTACCGGGCGCCGCGGACAAAGTTTGTCGCGGAGTTTCTCGGGTCGTCGAACATCTTTTCGGGACGGGTTGCCGCCTTGGCGGACGGTCTCGTCGAAATCGCCACGCCGGCCGGAGACTTCGAAGTCGTGCGAAACCCCGCCAAAGACCTGGCCAGGGACGACGCGACGACCTTTGTCGTTTCCGGCGACCGTATCCAATTGACGAAGGATCAGCCCGCTGCCGGCCTGAACAGAATGGAAGCCGTCGTGGTCGGCGAGGAATTCGTCGGCGCAACCGCCGTGGTTTACCTCGAGGGACCCGGCGGTATCGAAATCAAAGCGCAGAAAAGCCATGATGAGCTCGCCGAGCTCGATCTTTCCTTCGACTCGAGGGTCTGGCTGTCCTGGCGTCCCGAGGCGGGCCATATCCTGCCCGGCGAATAGTTCTGACGCTCAGGAGAGAGTGCGGAAGGCTGCGGGCGTGACACCGCGGCGTTCCTTGAAGACGCGGATGAAGTGGGATGAGTCGCAGAAGCCCGTTTCCGTGGCGACTTCCGTCACCGAGCGCCCGGAATGCTTCAGCAGGTACTCGGCATACTCGAGCCGCATGATCTTGTAGGCCAGCATGGGCGCCATGCCGACGGAATGGTGAAAATGGCGCTCCAACTGGCGCCGGCTGGCCCCGAGCCGGCGAGCGATCGCCTCGATTGACAGCGGCCTGTCGATACTCTGCTGCATCAGATGCAGCGCCTTCCTGACTAGCGCGTCGTCGGTAGTGAGGTCGAGCGGGATGCCCGGCTGCGGCTTCTCGGCCCGCAGCGCGTCGTCGATGATCATGATGTGCAGGCTCTTGCGCGACTGCGCGCGGCCGACATGCTTCTCGACCAGATAGGCGGCCAAATGCGCCGAACTCGCCCCGCCCGAGCAGGTCAGACGATCGCGATCGACGATGAAGATCTGGTCGGAAACCGGCTCCAGACCGTCGAACTGCTCGAGAAAGTCGGCATGGTGGAACCAGCTCACACAGCAACGGTAGCCGTCCATCAGGCCCGCCCGATGCAAAATGAAGGCGCCGGTGCAGACGCCCACGAGCGGCACTTTCGAGGCCGCCGCCCGCTGCAGGTAGCGCGCATATTCGGGGCTGAGGTTGGGGATCTCGTCGATCAGCCCGCCGACCACGACGATGTAATCGAATTTACGCGGATCGCCCAGGCGCTCATGCGGCTGCACGGCGATGCCGCAGCTCGATGCGGCCGGGTTCATGTTATCCGACAGCACCGTCCAATCGCACAGGATCGGCCGGCTGCGGTCGCCCTCGTCGGCAGCAAGCCGCAGCACATCGACGAAGTTCGCGAAGGCGCACAGCGTGAAGCGGCGCGCCAGGATGAAGCCGACCGACAGCCGCGGCCGGGCCTGTCGAGGATCTGCGCGCATGCTCGGATCGCTCCCCACGCTGATGCAATGTGTCGCAAACATGATGTTAGTTTGACGTTCCTGTTCTGTCCAGCGCATGCAGGAAGGCCAATACTCCCGACACTCATGAATTCCGGGGTATATCCATGACGCAGTTCTCCTGGGCTTCGCTCCTTCGCCAGGCGATGGGCGGCAACAAGGGCTGGCAGCAGCAATGGCCGGATGCCGAGCCGAAAGCCGAATATGACGTCGTGGTTGTCGGCGCCGGCGGGCACGGCCTGGGCGCGGCCTATTATCTGGCCAAGGAGCACGGCGTCAGCAATGTGGCAGTGATCGAGAAGGGTTGGCTCGGCGGCGGCAATACGGGGCGCAATACCACCATCATCCGCTCCAACTACCTCTATGACGAAAGCGCCAAGCTCTACGACCATGCGCTCGACCTGTGGGAGGGGCTGAGCCAGGAGCTGAATTACAACGTCATGTTCTCTCAGCGTGGCGTGATGATGCTGGCGCACACCGTTCATGACGTGCAGAGCTTCAAGCGCCATATCCACTCCAACCGGCTGAACGGCGTCGACAATGCGTGGCTGACGCCGCAACAGGCGAAAGAGTACTGCCCGCCGCTCAACATCGCCGCCGGTGCCCGCTATCCGGTGATGGGCGCGGCGCTGCAGCGCCGCGGAGGCGTTGCCCGGCACGATGCGGTCGCCTGGGGCTATGCGCGCGCCGCCGCCGCCCGCGGCGTCGACATCATCCAGAACTGCCCGGTGACGGCGATCCGCCGCGATGCTTCGGGGCGCGTCTTGGGCGTCGAGACGGCGAGGGGTTTCATCCGGGCGAAAAAGGTGGCGGTGTCCGCCGCCGGAAACACCTCGGTCGTCATGGACACGGCCGGCGTGCGGCTGCCGCTCGAGAGCTTCCCGCTGCAGGCGCTGGTCTCCGAGCCGGTGAAGCCCGTCTTTCCCTGCGTGGTCATGTCGAACACGGTGCACGCCTATATCTCGCAATCCGACAAGGGCGAGCTCGTTATCGGCTCCGGCACCGACCAGTATGTCTCTTACAGCCAGCGTGGCGGGCTGCCGCTCATCGAGCATACGGTTGCGGCGATCTGTGAGGTGTTTCCGATCTTCACGCGCATGCGCATGCTGCGCAAATGGGGAGGCGTCGTCGACGTCACGCCCGACCGCTCGCCGATCCTCGGCAAGACCCCGGTGCCGGGCCTCTACGTCAATTGCGGCTGGGGCACGGGCGGCTTCAAGGCGACGCCCGGATCGGCCCATGTCTTCGCGCACACCATCGCGCGCGACGAGCCGCATCCGATCAACGCTCCCTACACGCTCGAGCGCTTCACGACCGGCCGGCTGATCGACGAGGCCGCTGCTGCCGCCGTGGCGCATTGAGGAGACCCCTGATGCTTCTGATCCACTGCCCCTACTGCGACACCGAGCGGCCGGAGGTCGAGTTCGTCTATGGCGGCGAAGCCCATATCGCGCGGCCCGCCGACCCTTCCGCGCTCACCGACGAGGAGTGGAAGAACCATCTCTTCATCCGCAGCAATCCGCGGGGGCTCCATTTCGAGCGCTGGCGGCACACCCATGGCTGCGGCCGCTTCTTCAACGCCGTCCGCGACACGGTGAGCGACAAGTTCGTCACGACCTACAAGGCGGGCCTGCCGCGCCCGGTCGTCGGTGAAGTCGAGGCCGGGGGCGTGCAGAAATGACCGCCTATCGCATCCCCGGCAAGGGCAGGGTGGACCACCGCCGGGCCGTGCGCTTTCACTTTAACGGCGAGACCTATACCGGCTATCAGGGCGACACGCTCGCCTCGGCGCTGCTGGCCAATGGCATCCATCTCGTCGGCCGCTCGTTCAAGTATCACCGCCCGCGCGGCATCCTTTCTGCCGGTTCGGAGGAGCCGAACGCCCTCGTCGGGACGGATCGCGGCAATGGCCGCTTCGAGCCGAACACGCGCGCGACCATGGTCGAGATCTTCGACGGGTTGAAGGCGACCAGCCAGAATCACTGGCCGTCGCTCAGGCACGATGTCGGCGCGGTCAATGATGCCCTCTACATGCTGTTGTCGGCCGGCTTCTACTACAAGACCTTCATGTGGCCGAGGTCGTTCTGGAACAAGGTCTACGAGCCGTTCATCCGCCGCGCCGCGGGCCTCGGCAAGGCGCCTTCGGCTGCCGATCCCGACACCTATGCCAGCCGCTACGCCCATTGCGACGTGCTGGTCGTCGGCTCCGGCCCGGCTGGCCTCGCGGCGGCGCTGGAGGCGGGCAGGAGCGGCGCCAAGGTGATACTCTGCGACGAGCACGCCGAATTCGGCGGCTCGCTTCTTTCCGAGCTGGAGCCAAGCGTAAACGGACTTTCTGCCTGGGCGTGGCTGGAGGAGACGGTCGCCGCGCTCAAGGCCATGGCGAATGTCACGCTGCTCCCCCGCACGACCGCGATCGGCTACTACCACCAGAATTTTCTCGGCCTGTGCCAGCGGCTCACCGATCATCTGGCGGAGCCGCCCGCGACGGCCCCGCGCGAGCGCATGTGGCGCGTGCGGGCCGAACAGGTTGTGCTGGCGCAGGGTGCGATCGAAAAGCCGCTCGTCTTCGACGGCAACGACCGGCCGGGCGTGATGCTGGCCGGCGCCGCCCGCACCTATCTCAACCGCTATGGCGTGAAGGTAGGCAACCGCGCGGTCGTCGTCACCGCGCATGATTCTGCCTGGTTTGCCGCCTTCGACCTGGCCCAGGCCGGCATTAGCGTCCCCGCGATCGTGGACATAAGGAGGGACGTTTCCGACCATCTCGTCGGTCGCGCGCAAGCGTGTGGGATCGAAGTGCTGGCCGGATGGACGGTATCCGGCACCGCGGGTCGCCATCGCGTGAAGACGGTGCGCGTCAATCCAGTGGCCAAGGCCGGCCAAGTGGGACCGGCGCGCAGGATCGACTGCGATGTCCTCCTGATGTGCGGCGGCTGGACACCGAGCGTCCATCTCTTCTCCCACACCCGGGGCAAGCTCGACTGGAACGGCGAAGGTGAGATGTTCCTGCCCGGCGAGCAGGCCGAGGAAAGCCGTTCAGCCGGGGCCGGCAACGGAAGGTTCGATCTGCCCGCGGTGCTGGAAGACGGCGCCTCGGCCGGCGCGGCGGCCGCAAAGAAGGCGGGCTTTGCCGCTGAACCAGGCAGCTATGCGGTCGAGGGCGATATCGCCTCTGCCGGCGTCAGCAGCCGCGAATTGCCGTCCGATAGCGATGCCGCGCGGGCGAAGGCCTTCGTCGATTTCCAGAACGATGTGACCGCGAAGGACATCCGGCTCGCGGTGCGCGAGGGCTTCCGCTCGATCGAGCATATCAAGCGCTACACCACCACCGGCATGGCGACCGATCAGGGCAAGACCTCCAACATGAACGGCCTGTCGATCGCATCGAACGCGGTCGGAAAGGTGCCCCCCTCGGTCGGCCTCACCACC
Organism: Kiloniellaceae bacterium; assembly: GCA_036570545.1. Classification (GTDB taxonomy): domain Bacteria; phylum Pseudomonadota; class Alphaproteobacteria; order Kiloniellales; family Kiloniellaceae; genus Pelagibius. The sequence continues at coordinate 19,867 of DATCXZ010000092.1, read as the reverse complement.
TTCCGCCCGCCCTATACGCCAACCACTTTCGGCGTCTTTGCCGGCTACAATCGCGGGCCGCTGTTCGAGGTGACGCGCAGGGCGCCGATCGACGCCTGGGCCGAGGAGAACGGTGCCGTGTTCGAGCCGGTCTCGCTGTGGCGGCGGGCCTGGTATTTTCCGAAACCCGGCGAGGACATGCATCAGGCGGTGGCGCGCGAATGCAGGGCAACCCGGGAGTCGCTCGGCATATTCGACGCCTCCACGCTCGGCAAGATCGAGATCGTCGGGCCGGATGCGGCAGAATTCATGAACCGGATGTACACCAATGCCTGGACCAAGCTGGCGCCCGGCCGTTGCCGCTACGGCCTGCTTCTGGGCGAAGACGGCTTCATCCGCGACGACGGCGTGATCGGCCGGCTCTCCTCCGATCGCTTCCACGTCACCACCACGACCGGCGGTGCGGCGCGCGTGCTCGCCATGATGGAGGACTATCTCCAAACCGAGTGGCCGGAGCTCAAGGTCTGGCTTACGTCGACGACCGAGCAATGGGCGGTCATCGCGCTCAACGGCCCGAACGCCAAGAAGCTGCTCGAGCCGCTGGTCGAGGGCATCGACCTGTCGAACGACGCCTTTCCGCACATGTCGGTGGCGAGCGGGAGAATCTGTGGCGTGCCGGCTAGGCTGTTCCGTGTCAGCTTCACCGGCGAGGTCGGCTACGAGGTCAACGTGCCCGCCCGCTACGGACTTGACCTCTGGAAGACGCTCTACGAAGCCGGCCGCAAGTTCGGCATCACGCCTTACGGCACCGAGACCATGCATGTGCTCCGCGCGGAGAAGGGCTACATCATCGTCGGTCAGGACACGGACGGGACGGTCACACCGGATGATGCCGGCCTCTCCTGGGCGATCGGCAAGGCGAAGCCGGATTTTGTCGGCAAGCGCTCGCTCGTGCGCCCCGACATGCTGAAACCCGACCGCAAGCAACTGGTCGGGCTTCTTACGCAAGACCCGAAAGTGGTGCTGGAGGAGGGCGCGCAGATCGTCGATGACCCCGGTCAGCCATTGCCGATGAAGATGATCGGCCATGTCACCTCGTCCTACTGGAGCGAGGCGCTGGGCCGCTCCATCGCGCTGGCGATCGTCGAAGGCGGGCGCGCCCGCGAGGGCCAAAGCCTCCATGTGCCGATGCCGGACGCGACCCATGTGGCGCAGGTGACCGGCATGGTCTTCCTCGACCCCAAGGGCACGCGCTTGAATGCCTAGGAGCACCTCTATGCTGACGGAACATCATCCCCTCTCAGGAACGCCGATTGCCATCGACGGCGGCAAATCGCTCAGCATCCGCCGCGCAGAGGATTGCGCCCGGTTCAGCCTGCGCATCGCCGTCGAACATGCCGGCGAGGCTGCCGCGGCATTCGGCTGCGACCTGCCGCGGGCCATCGGAGGCATGACGAGCTCGGCGGGAAAGCTTGCCCTCTGCCTCGGTCCCGACGAGTGGCAGCTCATGGCGCCGGCGGGACAGGAGGATGACATCACGCGCCGTTTCGATGCGCTCTACGCGCAGGTCCCGCACAGCCTGGTCGATATCGGCCATCGCGAAACCGGCATCGAGATCGGAGGGCCGGCCGCAACCCTGGTGCTCGCAGCGGCCTGTCCGCTCGATCTTGCCGGCATGCCGGCCGGAACCGGGACGCGCACCATCTTCGACACGGTGCAGATCGTGCTGATCAAGCCGGACGACGCAAGTTACCGCGTCGAGGTCTGGCGCTCCTTCGCGCCGCATGTCTGGGGAATCCTTGAAGTCGCCAGCCACGAGATCGCGCTCGGCATCTAGATCGGATCATTGTCAGGTGGAACCGCGGCGCGGTTCCACCTGACAATGTGAATCCGATCTACTTCAAAAGGGTAGAGCAGATCAGGGTCGGTGGATCGCCTCCGGCGATTCCATCCGACCCTGATCTGCTCTAGCCATCGAGGCAAAGGAATCGCCCATGCTGCCTTCAGTTGGGAATTTTTCGCTCGCAGACCCCGAGATCGCCGCCGCCATCGGCCGCGCGCACGGCCGGCAGCAGGGCGTCGCTCGGGTTATTCGGCGGCCTTCTCGGGATTCGAGCCGTCGGCGTTTTGGAACACATGCATGAAGCCCGGAACCGTATCCCGGCGGCTCCAGTCACGCTGCAGCTCGCAATAGAGCTGGGTCTTGCTGATGAGCTGACCACCCGCCTGCTCGATCCGGCGCAGTGCGGCCTCGTGCGCGGCGCGCGAGGTGCCGCCGACCGCATCCGCAACGACATAGACCTCGTAACCTTCCTTCAGTGCGTCGAGCGCCGGGAAAGCCAGGCAAGCTTCGGTCCACAAGGCGGTCATGATCAGCTTCTTGCGACCGGTCGCCTCGACCGCCTGCTTGAACTCGACATCCTCCCAGCTATTGATGGTGGTGCGGTCGTAGGTCGGCAGGTGGCCGAGCACTTCCTGGATTTCAGGGATCGGCGGCTTGTTGGCGCCCGTCTGCACATTCACCGTCGAATGGACGATGGGTAGATTGTAGTTCACCGCGGCCTTGGCGGTGCTGACGATGTTGAAGACCATCTCCTCCTGGTCCATCGACCGGATCGAGGAGACCTGGATCGGCTGATAGTCGATGATGATGAACGCGGAATTCTCAGGGGTTAGCAGATGATCTTTAAGCGGGTCGCGCCGGGATTCACTTGTCATTCTCACTCTCCTCTGCTGGGTGTGGCCCCTGCGGTCACCATAGTGCGACAGGGGTGATGCAGTATCAGACGGCAGTCGTACCGAAGCGGCCCGAATTGAAATCGTCGATCGCGGTACGGATTTCCGTCTCGCTGGTCATCACGAAGGGCCCATAGCCAACAACTGGCTCGTCGATTGGCTCGCCCGTCATCACCAGGATCATGGCCTCGCCGTCCGTATGAATGGTCGCCCCTTCGCCGTTGACCGAAAAGCGTGCGACTTCGGCTGCACCCACGCCTTCGCCATCGACGGTGATGTGGCCGGTCAGGACCGCGATCATCGCGTTGTGTCCCTCGGGAAGGGCGAGTCCAATATCCGTGTCGCTTTCGAGCCGCAGATCCCACAGGTTGATCGGTGAGAAGGTGTGCGCAGGCCCCTTGGCGCCATCCAGCTCACCGGCGATAATCCGAGCCTTGCCGCCATCGATGGCGACTGTCGGGATCTGATCCGCTGTGATGCCCTGATAGGCGGCGGGTCTCATCTTGTCCTTGGCGGGCAGATTCACCCATAGCTGCACCATGCGGAACGGGCCGCCCGACCTGGAAAAGCCTTCCGAGTGGTATTCTTCATGGATGATGCCGCCAGCCGCCGTCATCCACTGGACGTCGCCCGTGCCGATGGTGCCGCCACCGCCGCTCGAGTCCCGGTGGCTGACTTCGCCGTCATAGACGATGGTCACGGTTTCAAATCCGCGATGCGGATGCTGACCAACGCCACGCGGGGAGGCCGCGTTGGGTTCGAACAGGTGCGGACCGGCGTAATCGAACAGCAGGAACGGGCTGATCGCCTTGGTATCGCCGTGATAGCTGAACAGGGTGCGGACGGGAAAGCCGTCTCCCACCCAGTGGCCGCCGTTTGCACGGAGAATTTCGACAAGTTTTTTCATGACAGTGCTTTCAAGGACGGTCTTGGGTGAGCCCGGCCGTCTGGGCTTCGTTGCATCGTCCACATTATTATGTAGCGCAATATACTTAGAGCAAGTACGGTCTTTAAGGATACCGTATATTGGAACCCAGACCCCTGATGACAGGACCAGACATCATCCAAGACACTAGGCATGACCGGCCTAAAGGTTGCTCCGCCGAAACGACATTGGAGTTCCTTTCGGGCAAATGGCGACCGATGATCATTTACTGGCTCCTGCAAGGAACGCGGCGCTTCAACCAGCTCCAGCGCGATCTTGGAGCGATCACCCATCGCACGCTGTCAAAAACGCTCAAGGAGATGGAGGCCGATGGCCTCATTGCCCGCACGGATCATGGCGAAATCCCGCCGCGCGTCGATTACTCGCTCACCGAGAAGGGCGAAAGCCTTGAACCCGTGCTGACCGCCATGGCCAAATGGGCCGAAAAGCATCACGCGGCGCCCGGCCGGGCGGACGGCGGGTGACAGGCGCGCGCCGGTGAGCCTTAGGTGGGTTACAGCGGCTTCTTCAGCCAGCGCGCCAGCACGCCGATGATGCCCTCGCGGAACAGCAGGACGCCGATCACGAAGATGGCGCCCTGGATGATGGTCACCCAGGCGCCGAAACCAGCGAGATAGTTCTGCATGGTGACGATGACGGCGGCGCCGACGATCGGTCCGAACACCGTGCCCATGCCGCCCAGCAGCGTCATCAGCACGACCTCGCCCGACATGGCCCAGTGGACGTCGGTGAGGGAGGCGAGCTGGAACACCAGCGCTTTGGTCGACCCGGCGAGGCCCGACAGCGTCGCCGACATCACGAAGACCGCCAGCTTATAGCGATTCACCCGGTAGCCCAGCGAGACCGCGCGCGGCTCGTTGTCGCGGATCGCCTTGAGCACCTGCCCGAACGGCGAATGAATGATGCGGTAGATCAGGAGCACACCGCCGAAAAAGTTGGCGAGCACGAAGAAATAGAGCGGTTCTGGCGTGCTCAGATCGAAGAGTCCGAACAGGTGTCCGCGCGGCACCGCCTGGATGCCGTCCTCGCCGCCGGTGAACGGCGCCTGCAGCGAGAAAAAGTAGACCATCTGCGCGAAGGCGAGCGTGACCATGGCGAAATAGATGCCTTGGCGGCGGATCGACAGCGCGCCGATGACCAGGCCCAGTGCCGCCGCGGCCAGCACGCCCGCGAGCACGGCGAATTCAGGATTGAAGCCCCAGATCTTGGCGGCGTGCGCCGTGACGTAGCTTGCCATGCCGAAGAAAGCGGCATGGCCAAAGGAAAGCAGGCCGCCGTAGCCGAGCAGAAGATTGAAGGCACAGGCAAACAACGCAAAGCACAGGACCTTCATGACGAAGATCGGATAGAGGACAAACGGTGCGATGACGAGCAGCACGAGAAGGCCGGCGAAGATCGCCATATGGTGCCGCGGCATGCCCTTCGCGCCAACGGACGAGCCTGCCGGCGCGGAGATCGTGGTCTCGGTCGCCATCTAGGCGGCCCTCCCGAACAGCCCCGTCGGCCTTATAAGAAGCACCAGGGCCATGATCACGAAGATCACCACCGCCGATCCTTCCGGATAGAACACGCGGGTCAGGCCCTCGATGAGACCGAGCCCGAAACCGGTGACGATCGAGCCGAGGATCGAACCCATGCCGCCGATGACGACCACGGCGAAGACGACGATGATCAGGCTTTCGCCCATCACCGGGTTGACCGAATAGATCGGTGCCGCCAGCACGCCGGCGAAGCCGGCCAGAGCAACGCCGAAGCCGTAGGTAAGCGTGATCAGCAGCGGCACGTTGATGCCGAAGGCGCCGACCAGGGTCGGGTTCTCCGTCGCTGCGCGCAGGTAGGCGCCGAGCCGCGTCTTCTCGATCAGGAACCAGGTGCCGAAGCAGACGACAACCGAGGCTATGATGACCCAGGCACGCGAATTCGGCAGATACATGAAGCCCAGATTATGGCCGCCAGCGAGCAGAGGCGGCGACTGGTAGGGAATGCCGGAGACGCCGTAAAGCTGCTTGAAGATGCCGGTGATAATCAGCGCCAGACCGAAGGTCAGGAGCAATCCGTAGAGATGGTCGAGATGGTAGAGCCACCGTATCAACAGGCGCTCCAGCACGATGCCGATCGCGCCGACGATGATTGGAGCGAGCAGCAAGGCCCCCCAATAGCCGACGCCGAGATAGGTCAGCAGCATCCAGGCGGTGAACGCGCCCAGCATGTACTGCGCGCCATGAGCGAAGTTAATGATGTTGAGCAGGCCGAAAATGACCGCAAGTCCCAAGCTGAGGACCGCATAGAACGAGCCATTTATCAGGCCGAGCAGAAGCTGGCCGAACAGCGCCTGGGGCGGAATACCGAGGAGGTCGAACATGGGCGGGTCCCGGCGCAGGGGGCGCGCCGGCCGTCCGGCGCGCCCTCGTCGCTTGCGGTTGCTACTTCACGAGCGGGCAGCCGCCCTCATCGAGCGGACGGAAGGCCTTCTCGGCGGGGATGGTCGCCAGCGCGGTAAAATAATCCCCTTCGTACTGCGCTTTGTCCGGCGCGTTCACCTCCATCAGGAACATGTCGTGCATGTGCCGGCCGTCTTCGCGGATAGAGCCTTCGCCGAAGATCGGATCCTGTGTCGGATTGGCCTTCATCCACTCCATCACCGTGTCGGCATCGGTCGCGCCGGTCGCCTCGACGGCCTTCAGATAGTGCAGCACCGCCGAGTAGACGCCGGCCTGGACCATGGTCGGGTTGCTGCCGTCGCGCTCCTTGAAACGGGCCGAGAACTCTTTGGTTGCGTCGTTCTGGTCGACGTCGAAGGCGGTCGTCAGCACCAGGCCTTGGGCCGTCTCCAGACCGAGCGAGGCGACATCGGTCGAGAAGATCAGCAGCCCGGCAAGACGCTGGCCCGCCGCCACGATGCCGAACTCGGCTGCCTGCTTGATGGAGTTGATGGTGTCGCCGCCGGCATTGGCGAGGCCGATTACCTTGGCGCCGGAGGCCTGCGCCTGCAGCAGGAACGAGGAGAAGTCGCTGGTGCTGAGCGGATGCCGCACGGCACCCAGCACCTTGCCACCTGCCGCCTCGACCACGGCTGCGGTATCGCGCTCCAGCGCGTGGCCGAAGGCGTAGTCGGCTGTCAGGAAGAACCAGGTGTCGCCACCGGTCTCGACCATCGCACTGCCGGTGCCGTGGGCCAGCGCCCAGGTGTCGTATGTCCAGTGGACGGTATGCGGCGAGCAGGCCTTGCCGGTGATGTCTGAGCTGGCTGGTCCGGAAGCGAGGAAAAGCGCGTTCTTGTTGCGCAGGACCTCGTTGACGGCGAGTGCCACCGATGAGGTCGGCACGTCCACGACGACGTTGACGGCTTCGGTGTCGACCCATTGCCGAACGATGTTGGAGCCGACGTCCGGCTTGTTCTGGTGGTCCGCCGACACGATGGTGACGTCGATGCCCTTCGCTTTCGCATCGAAGTCTTCCACCGCCATGTTGGCAGCGATCACCGAGCCCTCGCCGGCGAGGTCGGCGTAGAGGCCCGAGCGGTCGTTCAGCACGCCGATCTTCGCCGAGGTCTGGGCGAAGGCCGGGGTGGCAACGAGCATCGCCGCCACCGACATCAGCAGCAACTTCCCTTTGTGCATTTCCTTGTTCCTCCCGTGAGCGGCGCCGAGCGCCAGGTTCTTCTGCCTAAACACCGAGATAAGCATGCAGCTTCCCGAGGTTCGCTTCGAGGTCGTCGTTCAGAATCTGATCGATCACCTTGCCCTGCTCGACGACGTAGTGCCGGTCCGCCACGGAGGCGGCGAACCGGAAGTTCTGCTCCACCAGAATGATGGTGAATCCCTGCTGCTTCAGCTGCGCGATCGTCCGGCCGATCTGCTGGACGATGACCGGGGCGAGGCCCTCGGTCGGCTCGTCGAGCAGCAGCAGCCTGGCGCCGGTGCGCAGGATGCGGCCGATCGCCAGCATCTGCTGCTCGCCGCCGGAGAGCTTGGTGCCCTGGCTGGCGCGGCGCTCCTGCAGGTTCGGGAACAGCTCGTAAATTTGCTCGACCGTGAGGCCGCCCTCGCGCACCCGCGGCGGGAGCATCAGGTTCTCCTCGACCGAGAGACTGGCGAAGATACCGCGCTCCTCCGGGCAGTAGGCGATGCCGCGGCGGGCGATGGCGCGCGCCGGCAGGCCGATGAGTTCCTGGCCTTCGAAGACGATCGAGCCCTGGCGCCGGGGCAGGATGCCCATGATCCCCTTCAGTGTGGAGGTCTTGCCGGCGCCGTTGCGCCCCAGCAGGGTCACCACCTCGCCTTCGCGGACGTCGAAGGTGACGCCGTGCAGCACATGGCTCTCGCCGTACCAGCCTTCGAGGCCGGAGACCGCCAGCAAGGGCTGGCCGCTGGCGGCGGCCGCCGGCCGCTCCGCCGTCGTGGTCGCCTCAGGCATGCCCCGCTCCGATGTAGGCTTCGATCACTTCGGGATCCTGCGAGACCATCGCGTAGTCTCCTTGCGCCAGCACCTTGCCGCGGGCGAGGACGGTGATGTGGTTGGCCAGCGAGGCCACGACCGAGAGGTTGTGCTCGACCATGAGGATCGTGCGCTCCCGTCCGATGCGGGCGACGAGCGCGGTGATGCGCTCGACGTCCTCCTGCGCCATGCCGGCGGTCGGCTCGTCGAGCAGCAGCAACTCCGGCTCCAGCGCCAGCGTGGTGGCGATCTCCAGCGCCCGTTTACGCCCGTACGGCAGTTCGCCCGCCTTGATATCGGCAAAGGCCGTGAGGCCGACGTCGCCGAGATACTGCATGGCCTCCTCGTTGAAGCGCCGCAGCACCGTTTCGGAGCGCCAGAAGTCGAAGCTCTCGCCGCGCCGGCGCTGCAGGGCGACGCGAACGTTTTCCAGCGCGCTCATGTGCGGGAAGACCGCCGAGATCTGAAAGGACCGGGCGAGACCCAGGCGAGTGATCTCCGCCGGAGCCAGGCGCGTGATGTCCTGCCCCTTGTAGACAATGCTGCCGGCGGTCGGCTGGAGAAACTTCGTGAGAAGATTGAAGCAGGTGGTCTTGCCGGCTCCATTCGGCCCGATCAGGGCATGGATGGTGCCGCGCGCGATCGAGAGATCGACGCCGCCCACGGCAACGAAGCCCCTGAACTCCTTGGTCAGGCCCTTCGCGGACAAGATGATGTCGTCGCCCATTTCCTCCCCACACCCAGTGGGTCCTGCCGGGTTCTGGCGCCCGGCGTCACTTTTTTAGAACGCTAGCGAAGAGGTGTCGCTCTGTCTATTTTTTCCGTTATAAGTATCAAAGTTCACCCAGGTGAACATAGGGACGCACCGCCGGGCAGGCGGGCGAAAGGGAAAGGCCGATGAAGGCTGGTCAGGTTCACAACGTGCTTGCCCTGTTCGAGCTGTTCGCGCGGGAGAAGGCGCCGCGCACGCTGACCGCTCTTGCACAGCAGCTCGACATGCCGAAATCGAGCGCCTTCAACCTCATCCAAACGCTACTGGACCGCGGCTTCATCTACGAGACCCGCAAGCGCGGCGGGTACTATCCGACGCGCCGCCTGCTCGAGCTGGCCAGCCGCATCGCCGAGGGCGATCCCTTCCTCCAGAACATCCACGGCTATCTCGAATCGCTGGCGGCCGAGACCGGCGAGACGGCGCTGCTGGCGGTCCGCGAGCACGCCGCCGTGATCTACGTCGACGTCGTCGAATCCTCGTCGCCGATCCGCTACTCCGCGAAGGTCGGCGACCGGCGCTCGCTGTTCACCGCCTCCAGCGGAAAAGCCATTCTGACCTCCCTGGCGCCGAAGGAGCGGGCGGCGATTCTCGGGTCGGACGCGGAGCTGGCGGACGATCTGGAGGTGGCCGTCCGGCGCGGCTGGTGCGAAGACCAGGCGCGGACCGCTCCGGACGTCATGGGTGTCGGCGTGCCGCTGGTTTGCGGCGAGCGGCGCTTCGGCCTCGCCGTCGCGGGGCCTGTCTACCGCATGCAGGACCGCCGCGAGGAGTTGGCGAGAGCCCTTCAGGCGGCCGCTGCCGCGATCCGAGATCTGATTGCGCATGCGACGACTCCTGGCAAGGGCTAGTCTGTGCCGCTTCCTGCACGATATCTGCTAGTGTAGGTAAAGTATCGGCCTGCAGAACAGTAACCGGCGCGCGCAAAAAGCCAGGTGGCAAAGTTGCGCAATAGGGGCAGCCTCTACGAAAATCTACTCCTGAATGCTTTTGTCGCTCTAATAAGCAATCATCAGTGCAATTGGCTCCCTGGCCGGTGAGAAACAATGTGTTTCAGGACCGGTATCCCTGTATTAGCTTTAAGTTGATTTTGCCTCTGTGGCTGCGGCATAGGATGCCCGCCGCGCAGGGAGCGGTTCATGTCTGGCGCCATCGTGGGTTCAGGCCGTTTTAGGAAGAGCGCCCGCTCCGCGGCGTTTGCAACAGGCACCAGGCTCGATGGGCAGTGGGCCGGGCTTGGCGGGGGCAATTCAATGTCGGATTCCACAGTAGAGGTCCATGACGGCGCCGGCGTTCTGATCGTCGAGGACGAGGCGCTGGTGGCGCTCTTTCTCGAGGACACACTGGATACCCTTGGCTACCGCTGCTGCGGGGTGGCCGACAACGCCGAAGAGGCGGTCTCGCTGGCGCAAGCTCGGCGTCCGGCGCTGGCCTTGGTCGATGTGGGCTTGCGTGGCGACCGCGACGGCATCGCTCTTGCCGCCGATCTCACGGAACTCGGGATCGCTGTCGTGTTTCTCACCGGAGCGAGCGATCTCGAGACACGGCGTCGGGCCGAAGCTGCGCGGCCTTACGGCATACTGTCCAAGCCGTGCAGCGAGCGGGATATCGCGCTCATGCTGGCGTCAGCCCACCTTCTATCGAAACAGTAGCTCAACAGGCGGTGCGAAGCGCGATGGCTTGAGCTTCTGCGGCAACGGCGTCAGCCGACGCTGCTGCTTTGGCGGCGGAACCAGCCTTCCATCTCCGTGGCGGGCATCGGGCGAGCCACGAAGTAGCCCTGGACGGCATCGACGCCGCCGCGCGCCACCAGGCACCACTCGCCTTTGGTCTCCACGCCTTCCGCGACCGTCGTCAGGCCAAGCTCCTTGGCGAGGCTGATGCTGGAGGACAGCATTGCGCGCGCGGCCGGGTCCTGCGGCGCTCCGGCAACGAACTCGCGGTCGATTTTCAGCTCGGTAAAGGGAATTCGCTTGAGCTGCTGCATGGTCGAGGCGCCGGTCCCATAGTCGTCCATCGCCAGGCCGACCCCTTTCAGCCGCAGCCGGCTCAGCACTTCCAGCGGCTTCACGATGTCGTCCATGATCTGCGATTCGGTGATTTCCAGCACGATCGAAGTAGGCGACACGCCGGCGCGCTCCGCCGCGGCGACCACGAATTCCGGAAAGTCGTAGCGATTGAGCACCTGCATCGAGACGTTGATCGCGATCGTGAAGTTCTGTCCCGTGCGGCGCCAGATGCCGTGCTGATCCAACGCCTTGGCGATGACGATCTCGGTGAGGTCGCCGATGAGGCCGTGCTGTTCGGCGACCGGGATGACTGCTGCCGGGCTCTTCAGCTTGCCGTCGACATCCCGCCAGCGCAGGAAGGCTTCCACGCCGATCATCCTGTGGTCGCGCACGGCGACCTTCGGTTGGTAGGCCAGCTCGACCGCGCCGGCTGCCAATCCGGCGCGGATGGATTCCGGCGTCAGCGGCTGGAAGGTGGTGCGCGCGAGGCCCGTGGCGCCGGCTGCCGCCTGTTCCAGCAGCGCCTTCAGCGGCGGCAGCGTGAACGGCTTGGAGATCGATCCGAGCACACTGAGGCCGTGCGCGCGTCCCAGGCGGACTGCCGTGTTGAGAATGCCGGTGTCTTGCCCGCTCAACAGAATGACGGCGGGTGGCATCTCCCGCTCGGCCAGATGGCGCAGGAACTCGATGCCGTCCATGCCAGGCATGCTGAGGTCGCAGAGAACAAGATCGACCGGCGCGCTGTCGACCTGGTCCAGCGCGCTCATCCCGTCATGGGCGTGGAGCGGGGCGGTCACACCGAGCTTCTCGAGGTAGCGCTGGAGCAGACCGACGATGAACTTGTTGTCGTCGACGACGAGGACGTTCATTCCCGCCAGCGTCCGGCTCATGGCGTGGCCCGGGCGGTTTGCCAGGCAGCGCGCTCGCGCGCCACGGGCTGGATGGCAAGAGCCAGGTTCCACCCGCCTGCCATCGCTCTGTGCGGCGCCCGTAAAGGCAGCGAAGCTGACCCTCTCTCCCTGGGTTCGAACCGCGCCCTTTCTGCGGCGCGTGAACCCTGCCTTGCTTCCATCGGCCCTTCTCCGTCGATGCCTTCTAGGAAAATCAGCCTGCGCCTGCCTATCATAGTATCTAAGGCTGCACGGAGACAAGGCACGCAACTCTGCCGCTAGTGATACTTTCGTGGGGGGGCGCCGGGCAGGCCGCACGCTGCTCGGGTGCCGGATCAGCGCTTCGGCACCACGCTGATGCCGGAGCCGGCTTCCAATATGGCGAACTTGATTTGGTCGAGCCGCTCGAGGCCCTGCTGCTCGCGCGCGGTTGCGAGCACTTCTTCGATGCTGACGCGGGCTCGTGCCAGGGCGCGCTCGTCGGGCTTGCCGTCGCAGATGAGCACCGTCGGCGTGCCATCGATCAGGAGGCCTATGCGCGGCAGCCATTGCTTCACGTAGGAGAGGGCGATGTCGATCGTGAACAGCGTGACGATGAGAATCGCGGCGTTGGTGATGGAGAAGTCGTCGCCGAGCAGCGCTTGCTGCGTCGTCTCGGCGACGATCAGCAGCAGGACGAGGTCGAAGGGAGTCATCTGCGCTGTTGTGCGGCGCCCCGACAGCCGCAGGATGACCAGCAGGATGGCATAGACGGCAGCGCCGCGCAGAACGGAGTCCATGGCTCGCTCCTACGGTAGAATGAGCGTTGACAGGTCTTCGGCCACGCCGCCGCCGAGACTGGCGCGGTAGCGCGCGAGGCCCGAATGCTGCGGGCGCAGGTGCAGGACGACCTGGGTCGGCCCGTCGGCGGCGTCGAAATGCATGATCTGCCCCTCGGGCACAGCCTCGACGCGCGACGGCTGGGGTTGGATCGACTCGATCTGGAACGACTGCGCGAAGGTCGACGACAGCAGCAGGGTGCGCGGGCCGCTGCCCGGGGCGAAGCGCACCGTCATCTCGTCCGCCGCTTCCGAGCGCGCGATGCGGGGGTGATCGATCTTGCCACCGTCGATGGCCGCGACCTGGCGCGACAACACGCCGCCGGCGCCGGTGATGCCGGCCGCCGCTCCCAGCGTGATCGCAATGAAGAGGACCCAGGCACAGCGTTCGACCGTCCACAGCTTTTCCTGGTGGCTGCGGTGGTCTTCCATCTGCAGGCCATCGGGTCGGACAGCCGGCTGCTCGAGGCGTCGCATGGCGAAATCCTCCCAACCGAAAACTTCCCAACCGAGAACCTGGAGGAGAGGTTGAAGTTCCCGGCGCAGCCAGCGGGCGGAGCAGGGCTGACCCGCGGGGGATGGCGTGCTAGCTTGCCGGTTGCCGGCCAGGCCCCGCGGAGGCCGCCGGCAGCTCCCCGCACGCCCGCCGCCGGAACGTCGTTCATGAACAACTCCCTGCCCACGCCTTCGGACTCCCTGGACAGGCAGGGGGGCGCCCGGCCCGGCGTGGGCCCCAGTGTAGGTCCCGGTGTTGGCCCCGGTGTAGGCGGGGCGATCTGGCGCGGCCTGCGCGGCCGCTGCCCGTCCTGCGGCGAGGCAAAGCTGTTTGCCCGTTTCCTGAAGCAGGTGGAGCGCTGCACCCTGTGCGAGGAGCCGCTCGGCCACCTGCGCTCCGACGATGCGGCGCCCTGGCTCACCATCCTCGTGGTCGGCCACATCGTGGTGCCGCTGATGCTGTCGGTCGAGCGCGTCAGTCCCTGGCCGACCTGGCTCGCCATGACGGTCTGGCCGCTGGTCACCCTGGTGCTCGCCGTCGTGGTTCTGCCGCGCGCCAAGGGCGCCCTGCTGAGCCTCATCTGGGTCCTGCGCGCGCCTGGGTCGGAGCGCGACTGACCGATGCCGGCCGGCAAGCGGGCAGGCGGCGAGGTCGCCCTGCGACGGGAGATCGTCGAGACCTGCCGGACGATGAACGCTCTCGGCATCAACCAGGGCACCTCCGGCAACGTCAGCGCGCGCTGCGGCGGCCGGCTGCTCATCACGCCGTCGGGCGTTCCCTACGAGACGCTGTCGCCGGACGACATCGTGGCGATGCCGCTCGATGCCGACGACGGCCGCTATGAAGGAGCGCTCGCGCCGTCGTCCGAGTGGCGCTTCCACCTCGACATCCTGCGCGCGCGGCCGGAGGTCGGCGCCGTGGTGCATACCCACAGCCCCTATGCCACCGCCCTTGCCATCTGCGGGCGGGAGATCCCGGCGGTGCACTACATGATCGCTGCCGCCGGCGGGCCGACCATCCGTGTCGCGCGCTACGCCACCTACGGCACGGCAGAGCTGTCGAGGTACGCGCTGGAGGCGTTGGAAGGCCGCAGCGCCTGCCTGCTCGCCAATCACGGCGTGATCGCCACCGGGCCTGCCGTGAAGCGTGCGCTCTGGCTGGCGGGGGAGGTCGAGACCCTGGCGAAGCAGTACTACCTGGCGCAGACGCTGGGCGGCGCGCAGGTGCTGCCGGACGACGAGATCGCCCGCGTGGTCGAGAAGTTCAAGAGCTACGGCCCGCGCGCGAAGCCCACGCGCAGCAGGGCGCGGAAGAACGCGCGAAAGCCGGGGACGCCCGGCCGGGCGCAGGACTGACAACCCGCTTTCACGGCGCGAGGTTGCGCCGGCCGATCGCGCAGCAGCAGGGTCCATAGCACCGGGTCGGTCGCGCCGGCCGGGCCGCTCACCAGCATCGTCAAGAGTTCGCGGGACAGTCCGTGGCGCGAGCCAGGCCGTGGCTGCCGCGCGGCGGCATGATCATTGAAAATTTCTCTAGACATAAGTATAGAATTGGCAGTGTTTACAGCCATAACAAACGCGAAGTTTGCGAGAGCTATTGAATTCAGCTCAAGGATAGGAAAGCTGATGCGCCGACTTCCATCGCTGAGAGGGATCCAGGCTTTCGAGGCGGTGGCCCGCCTGGGGAGTCTGTCCGCGGCGGCCGACAGCCTCGGCATCACCGGCAGCGCCGTCAGCCACCGCATCCGCGGGCTGGAAAGCGAGTTGGGCGTGCATCTGCTGCGACGGACGCCGCGCGGACTGATCCTGACCGATGCCGGGCGCCGCTACCGCGGGGCCGTGGAGGACGCCTTCGCCGGCCTGACGCAGGCGACCTCGGATCTTCTGGGGCCGGACCTCTCGCGGCCGCTCACCATCAGTCTCACTTCGGAGATCGGCCTGCGTTGGCTGATGCCGCGGTTCCATCGCTTCAGGGTCCAGCATCCCGACATCGACACGGCAATCCTCAGCACCTATCAGCTTGCCGATCTTCAGGCGGGTGAGGCCGACCTGGCGCTGCGCTACGGCGACGGGCGCTGGCAGGGCGTCGAGGCCGAAGCGATCCTGCGGTTTCTCGTCTCGCCGGTCTGCGCGCCGTCTTTGCAGCAAGCGATCGCCGGCCGTCCGTCGGCGGAGGCGCTGGCGGCGCAGACCTTCATCCGCGAGGACTACGACGACTGGGACCTGTGGCTGAAGGAGGCCGGCCTTGCCGGCTTCAAGCCGTCGCGCGAACTGCGCTTTGTCGACTACTCGATGGCGGTGACCGCAGCGGTAAGCGGTCACGGCCTCCTCCTGGGCTACTCCGGCTACGTCGACGCGGAGGTCGCCGCCGGGGCGCTCGTCTATCCCTTCGATCTCCGCGTGCCGACAGGCAAGGGCTACCACCTGGTCTATCGCAAGGAACGGCTCGTCGATCCGCGGGTGCGCGCGTTCAGAGAGTGGGTGAAGTCCGAGGCAGCAGGTGACGGCGTGGCTGCGGAGCAAGCGGTGCGGGAGAAGCCGTAGTCACTTGCGGCCGCGATGCCGCGGGCGGCGGCCGGGTACTTCCGCCCGCGCGTCCTCCTCGTCGCGCGCCGCGAACAGCCAGTCGATGAAGACGCTGACTATGGGCGCCGCCTTCATCTCGTTGCGGCAGGCGACGTAGAAGCTGTCGACCGCCGCCACCGCGAGGTCGAAGGGCGCGACGAGGCTGCCTTTCTGCATCAGGCTGCTCGCGGTCATGGTGTCGCCGAGGGCGATGCCGTTGCCGTGCAGCGCCGCCTCCATGGCGAGCCGCGCGTCGCCCATGAAGTGATGCGGCCCCTTGCCGAGTTCCAGCGCCTTGGCGGCGGCCAGCCAGGTCTGCCACTCGCGCCCCTCGTCGGCGTGCAGGATGACGTGGTCGGTGAGGTCGCGGATCGAGCGCAGCGGACGGGCGTTGAGCAGCGTCGGGCTGGCGACCGGAAAGAGCTCGAGGTCGCTCCAGTGCCGCGACCAGCAGTCGCCCCAGCTCCCGTGGCCGTAGTGGATGCAGAGGTCGATCTCCGGGTCGTAGATGTCGGCCGGATCGTTGGAGCCGGAGAGATGCAGGCGGATGCCAGGAAACTGCTCGCTGAAGCGGCCGAGCCGCGGCACCAGCCAGAGCGACAGCAGGGCGGGCACACAGCTTATCGCCAAGTCGCCGCCGGTCGAGGGGCGGGTCATGCGCAGGGTCGCGGCGGCGATCTCGCCGAAGGCGGTGGTGAGGGTTGGCAGCAGGGCGGCGCCATGCGGCGTTAGCTTCACGCGCCGCGCCCCGCGCTCCAGCAAGGTCACCTTCAGCGCTGCCTCCAGCTTGCGGATTTGGTGGCTGATGGCGCCGTGGGTGACGTTCAACTCCTTGGCGGCGCTGGATACCGAGCCGAGGCGGGCCGCCGCCTCGAAGGCGCGCAGGGGATTGAGCGGGGGCAGGCTGACCGACATCGGCGAGGCCGTCACTTGTGAGGTTTTCTCACAAGAAACCCTACGACAATGTCAATTGATTTAGCAATAGCAGTTCCGCAAGATTGCCCTGCAGGTTCGGGGCGGGATCGGTGGTGGCTCGAGTGGTGCAGGAGAGACGATGAGTTGGGATCAGGACAAACTGGCGGCTCTGCGCGAGAAGTACGCCAAGGGCCACGGCGGAGACCTCTTCGATCCGAGCTTCCAGAAGGTCGCCGACAAGATCTTCAGCAAGTCGGGAACCCGCAAGGCGCCCTATGCGGGGGTGTCGACCCTGCTCGACGCGCCCTACCGGCAGATCGACCCGCAGGACCCGGACTTCGGCGATCTGCAGGTCGCCCTCGTCGGCGTGCCGATGGACCTCGGCGTCACCAACCGCCCGGGCGCACGCTTCGGGCCGCGGGCGCTGCGCGACATCGAGCGCATCGGGCCTTATAACCATGTGCTGGGCTGCGCGCCGGTCTATGACCTGCGCGTCGCCGATGTCGGCGACGTTCCCTTCGCCAGCCGTTTCAGGCTCGAGCAGAGCCTCGACGACATCGAGCACTTCATCGCCAAGGTGGCGGCGGCCGGCGTGGCGCCGCTCTCGGTCGGCGGCGACCACTCGATCACCTACCCGATCATGAAGGCGCTGGGCCGTGAGCGGCCGGTCGGCATGATCCACATCGACGCCCACTGCGACACCGGCGGCGCCTTCGACCACACGAAGTTCCACCACGGCGGACCCTTCCGCAACGCGGTGCTCGACGGCGTGCTCGATCCCACCCGCACGATCCAGATCGGCATTCGCGGCTCGGCGGAGTACCTCTGGGAGTTCTCCTTCGACAGCGGCATGACGGTGATCCACGCTGAGGAGGTGCCGGCCCTCGGCATCGCCAAGGTGGTCGAGAAGGCGCTCGCGGTGGTGGGTGACGGACCGACTTACGTTTCCTTCGACATCGACGGCATCGATCCGGCCTTTGCGCCGGGGACCGGCACGCCGGAGGTTGGCGGCCTGACGACGCGCGAGGTGCTGGAGATCTTGCGTGGCCTCAAGGGCCTGAACATCATCGGGGGCGACGTGGTCGAGGTGGCGCCGCAGTACGACACCACCACCAACACGGCCCATGTCGGTGCCCAGGTGCTGTTCGAGATTCTCAGTCTGATGGTGCACAGCCCGGCCCTGAAGTAAGGCCGGCGATGGGATAACGAAGGCGGCCGCCGGCAAGCGGCCACCGCAACGACAGCGGAGGCATGGGATCGATGAGCAAGAAGTCTGTGCAGACCGGCGTGTCGCGCCGGACAATAATGGCGGCAGGCCTCGCGGGGGCCGGCGCTCTGGCGATGCCGAGCATCCTGCGCGCGCAGGACCGCTCGCTGAAGGTCGGCGTCTACGGCGGCTACTTCAAGGACTCCTTCGACGAGCACATCTTCCCGGAGTTCACCAAGGCGACGGGCATCGCCGTGGAGTCCGTGGCGGAGCCGACGGGCGAGGCCTGGCTGGTCCAGCTCGAGCAGGCGGCGCGAGCCGGGCAGGCGCCGGCCGACGTCTCCATGATGTCGCAGGTCGCCATGCTGAAGGGCAGGGCGACGGAGCTCTGGGCGCCGCTCGACACCGGCCGCATGCCGAACACTGAAAATCTGATTCCGCACTTCGTGAACAAGTACGACGACGGCCGTGTCGCCGGCATCGGCGCGGTGGCCTGGTACATCACCCTGGTCACCAATACCAACGCCTACCCCGAAGCTCCGACGTCCTGGGCGGCGCTGTGGGACCCCGCCAACGAGGATAAGCTCGGCCTGCTGGCGCTGGTCTCCAACTCCTTCCTGCTCGAGGTGACGGCCAAGACCTTCATGGGCGGCACGGATGCGCTCGACAGCGAAGAAGGCCAGTTAAAGGCCTTCGACAAGCTGGCCGAGGTGAAGCCCAACGTGCGCCTGTGGTACCGCGACGAGGCGCAGTTCGAGCAGGCCCTGAAGTCAGGCGAGATCCCGATGGGCCAGTACTATCACGATGTCACCGGCCTTGCTGCCGCCGATGGCCATCCGGTGCGCTCGACCTTCCCCAAGGAAGGCGGCATCCTCGACAGCGGCTCCTGGGCCCTGTCGCGGGCGTCGGAGAAGGCCGAGGAGGCGCACGTCTTCATCGACTACATGAGCCAGCCGGCGATCCAGGCGACGATGTCGCGCAAGGTGGGCACGGCGCCGACGGTGAAGCGCGACCTTCTCGACCTTACCGACGACGAGTTCGCGGCGGTATCGTCCGACATCGAGCCGATCGTTCCGCGCTACGACCTCTACGGCTCGAAGTCGGATTGGCTGAACCAGAAGTGGACGGAGCTGATCGTCGGCTGACGGTCGCCTGAGCCTGGGCGCCCCCGTGCTTCGAGACGCTCGCTAGCGCTCGTTCCTCAGCATGAGGTCGATCATTCCACCATCTTGCCTCACCCTGAGGAGGCGCTTAAGCGCCGTCTCGAAGGGCGAGGCAAGATGCGCGAAAGGGTAAGCCATGTCCGGCCTCGTCCTCGAGGGCATCAGCAAGAACTTTGGCGAGTTGACGGCGGTCGACGACGTGTCGCTCGCCGTGCCGCACGGCACCTTCGTCTGCCTGCTCGGGCCTTCCGGCTGCGGCAAGACCACGCTGCTGCGCATGGTCGCCGGGCTGGAGGTTCCCAGCGCCGGGCGCATCCTGCTGGACGGCGCCGACATGACGCCGGTGCCGACGCACAAGCGCGACTTCGGCATGGTGTTCCAGTCGCTGGCGCTGTTCCCGCACCTGAACGTCGCCGACAACATTGCCTATGCCCTGCGCATTCGTGGCGTCGCGGCGCAGGAGCGCCGGCGCCGGGTCGAGGAGCTGCTGTCGCTGGTGCACCTGGACGGCTACGCCGGGCGCCCGGTCGCCAAGCTCTCCGGCGGCCAGCGCCAGCGCGTCGCCATCGCCCGCGCGCTGGCGGTGTCGCCGAAGCTGTTCCTGCTCGACGAGCCGCTCTCCGCGCTCGATGCCAAGCTGCGTGAGGCCATGCAGGTCGAGCTGCGCCAGCTCCAGCAGAAGCTCGGCATTACCACCATCGTGGTGACCCACGACCAGCGCGAGGCCATGACCATGGCCGACCTCGTCGTGGTCATGGGGGAGGGGCAGATCCGCCAGGCGGCGGCGCCGATCGAGATCTACCGCCGCCCCTCCGACACCTTCGTCGCCGACTTCATCGGCTCGACCAACCTGCTCGACGTCGCGCGCGACCGGGCGGGGCGCGCGCTGGTGGCCGGTGTGGCGCTGCCGGGCCTGGCGCTGCCCGACGGCACCGAGC
>DATCXZ010000091.1:0-1716 GCA_036570545.1 Kiloniellaceae bacterium | reverse complement strand
CGCGGGCGCTCGACGATCGGCGCGGCGTCGGCGTCGAGCGCATCACCGCCGATCTTGCCGGGTGGTCGCCTGAGGAAGGGCGCCGCTGGGACGCGGTGTTCCTCGTCTACCTGCAGAGCGGCTGGGCACTGCGGCGGCGGGCGCTGGAGATCGGCGCCGCGGCGCTGGCACCCGGCGGCTGGCTGGTGGTGGAAGCCTTTTCGAAGGCGCAGGCTGGGCGGCCGGAAATGGGACCGGACGATCCGGACAGGCTCTACAGTCTCGAGGAACTGCAGGCGGCGCTTCCCACGCTGCAGGTGGTCGAGGCGCTCGCCGGCCGGGTGCTGCTCGATGAAGGCACGCGGCATCAGGGTGAGGCGGAGGTGGTGCGCTTCACCGCGCGGCGGCCGAAGTAAGCACCGGCGGCCGCAATTGCCCTCCCGATCGTCACCCTCGGCCTTCCCAACCGTCACTCTCGGCCTTGAGCCGAGAGTCCAGGGGCGAGTGACGGAGCGGTAGCCCCGGATCCTCGTGTCAAGCACGAGGATGACGATTCAGGAGGAGGCGGAGGTGCTGCGCCTCAGCTCGTCTTCGCGTTGGGGAAGAAGAGCTGCTGGTCGTTCTTCTTGTAGGCGGCGATGGCCTGCTGGCCCTCGTCGGAGAGCACCCAGTCGATGAACTGCTGGCCGAGATCGGCCTTCACGCTGGGGCACTTCTCCGGGCTGACCAGGATGATGCCGTACTGGTTGAACATGCGCTCGTCGCCCTCGACGGCCACTTTGAAGTCGCCTTTGTTGCCGAAGGCGATCCAGGTGGCGCGGTCGGTGAGCGCGTAGGCGCCCATGCCGACGGCGGTGTTCAGCGTTGCGCCCATGCCCGAGCCGGTCTCGCGGTACCAGCCGCCGCTGAACTGCTTGGGGTCGATGCCCGCTGCCTTCCACAGCCTGAGCTCGGCCTTGTGGGTGCCGGAGTCGTCGCCGCGCGAGGCGAAGGGTGCCGCGGCTTCCTTGATCTTGGCGAGCGAGGCGGTCACATCGCTGCTGCCGGCGGCGCCCGCCGGGTCGGCGGCGGGGCCGACGATGACGAAGTCGTTGTACATCACGTCGGCGCGGCTGACGCCGTAGCCCTCGGCGACGAACGTCTCTTCCGCCGCCTTGGCATGCACGAAGAGCACGTCGCCGTCGCAGTTCTGCGCGTTCTTGATCGCCTGGCCGGTGCCGACGGCGACCACGCGCACCTCGATGCCGGTCTTCTCGGTGAAGAGCGGCAGCATGTAGTCGAACAGCCCGGAGTTCTGCGTCGAGGTGGTCGACTGCACGATGATGAACTTGTCCTGGGCGGCGGCGGGGGCGGTCGCGCCGGCGAAGGCGAGCCCGGCGGTGGTGGCTGCCGCCAGCGCGAGGAAGGAACGTCTGAGCATGGCTATCTCCCTTTTTGGTGATGGTTCACAGCAGCAGCCGGCCTTCCAGGTAGGCCTGGGCCGCGGCTGAAGTCGGCCTGCTGAAGAAGGCATCGGCAGGGCCGCGCTCGGCCAGCGCGCCGCGATGCAGGAACAGGATCTCGTCGGCGAGGCGCTGCGCCTGGCCGCGGTCGTGGGTGACCATGACGATCTTCACGCCGCCGGCGGCGGCCTGGCCGACCAGCGCCTCGATGGCGGCGGTCGCCTGCGGATCGAGGCTCGCCGTCGGCTCATCGAGCAGCAGCAGCTCGGGCTCGGCGGCGAGCGCGCGCACCAGG
>DATCXZ010000090.1:0-5821 GCA_036570545.1 Kiloniellaceae bacterium | reverse complement strand
CGCCCTGCGCGGCCACGACGCGGTGATCCTCGAGGCCAAGCCGAAGCCCGCCGGCCTCAACGAGTACGGCATCGCCGCCTACAAGGTGCCCGACGCCTTCGCCCAGCGCGAGGTGGCCTTCCTGCTGGCCATCGGCGGCATCGAGATCAGGAACGGCCAGGCGCTCGGCCGCGACTTCTCCCTCGACGACCTGCGCCGCGACTACGACGCCGTCTTCCTCGGCATGGGGCTGGGCGGCGTGCGCGCCCTCGGCCTGGAGGGCGAGGACATGGAAGGCGTCTACAACGCCGTCGACTATATCGCCGCGCTGCGCCAGGCGCCGGACCTGAAGGTGCTGCCGGTCGGCCGCCGGGTGGTGGTGATCGGCGGCGGCAACACCGCCATCGACATCGCGGTGCAGACCAGGCGCCTCGGCGCCGAGGAGGTGACGCTGGTCTACCGCCGCGGCCCGGAGGCTCTGTCGGCGACGCACCACGAGCAGGACTTCGCGCAGACCTGCGGCGTGACGATCAGGCACTGGGCGCAGCCGAAGGCGCTTGAAGGCGAGGGCGGGCAGCTCACCGGCGTCACCTTCGAGTACACCCGGCTGGAGAACGACCGTCTCGCCGGCACCGGCGAGACCTTCACCCTGAAGGCCGACATGCTGTTCAAGGCGATCGGCCAGACCATGAATCCCCTGCCGAAAACGAACGGCAGCAGCGAGCTGCCGGAGATGCAGGGCGAGCGCATCGCCGTCGGCCCGGACCGGCGTTCCTCCCTGCCGGATGTCTGGGCCGGCGGCGATTGCGTCAGCATCAGCGAGGACCTGACGGTGGCCGCCGTGCAGGACGGCAAGCTCGCCGCCGAGGCGATCGATGCCTGGCTCCGCGGAGGCGCGGGATGAGGTGTGACGGCCTTCATACATCTCATGCAGGATCAACTCGTCCACGCCACACCAAGGCTGTCGTCCCGGCAACGAGTGCCGGGACGACAGCGGTGTATGTGGCGGTGTCGTGATGCAGAACACGCAACAGCCCTGCCACTCCCCGATTGTCACCCTCGGGCTTGACCCGAGGGTCCAGAGGCGAGTGACGGAGCGGTTGCCCTGGATGCTCGGGTCAAGCCCGAGCATGACGATTGGGTATGTGGCGAAGGGCGTGCGAACCGAGGAGCACCACCATGGCTGACCTGCGTTGCGAGATCGCCGGCGTAAAGTCGCCCAATCCCTTCTGGCTCGCCTCGGCGCCGCCGACCGACAAGGAATACAACGTGGTGCGCGCCTTCAAGGCGGGCTGGGGCGGCGTGGTGTGGAAGACCCTCGGCGAGGATCCGCCGATCGTGAACGTCTCCTCGCGCTACGGCGCCATGAGCTACAACGGCACCCGCATGGCCGGCTTCAACAACATCGAGCTGATCACCGACCGGCCGTTGGAAGTGAACCTGCGCGAGATCAAGCAGGTGAAGCGCGACTGGCCGGACCGCGCCATGGTGGTTTCCCTCATGGTGCCTTGCGAGGAGGACAACTGGCGCGCCATCCTCGCGCGCGTCGAGGAGACCGGCGCCGACGCGGTGGAGCTGAACTTCGGCTGCCCGCACGGCATGTCGGAGCGCGGCATGGGATCGGCGGTCGGCCAGGTGCCGGAGTACATCGAGATGGTGACGCGCTGGTGCAAGGCGCACACCCGCATGCCGGTGTTCGTGAAGCTGACGCCCAACGTGACCAGCATCCTCGGCCCGGCGCGCGCGGCGAAGAAGGGCGGCGCCGACGCGGTCTCGCTCATCAACACCGTGAACTCCATCATGTCGGTCGACCTCGACGCCCTGGCCCCGACGCCGACGGTCGGCGGCAAGGGCACCCACGGCGGCTACTGCGGCCCGGCGGTGAAGCCCATCGCCCTGCACATGGTGGCGGAGATCGCCCGCGACACCGACTGCGCCGGCCTGCCGATCTCCGCCATCGGCGGCATCTCCAACTGGCGCGACGCGGCGGAGTTCATGGTGCTGGGCGCCGGCTCGGTGCAGGTCTGCACGGCCGCCATGCACAAGGGCTTCAAGATCGTCGAGGACATGGCCGACGGCCTCGGCTACTGGATGGACGGCAAGGGCTACAGAACGCTGGACGCCTTCCGCGCCGCCGCCATCCCCAACGTGACCGATTGGCAGCATCTCGACATGAACTACGAGATCGTCGCCCGGATAAACCAGGACCTCTGCATCAAGTGCGGCCTCTGCCACATCGCCTGCGAGGACACCTCGCACCAGGCCGTTGCCGCCATCAAGGACAACGGCACGAAGCGCTACGAGGTGATCGACGCCGAATGCGTCGGCTGCAATCTCTGCATGCACGTCTGCCCGGTCGAGGGCTGCATCGCCATGGTCGAGGTCGACAACGGCAAGGGCTACATGAACTGGACCCAGGACCCGCGCAACCCCTTCAGCCGCAAGGCGGCCGGGTAAGGAACAGACGGATGAACGTGAAGAACCTGAAGGTGAACGGCGACCGTCTGTGGGACAGCCTGATGGAGATGGCGAAGATCGGCCCGGGCGTGGCCGGCGGCAACTGCCGCCTCGCGCTCAGCGACTTCGACCGCGAGGGGCGCGACCTCTTCGTGCGCTGGTGCAAGGAGGCCGGCTGCGCCATCGCCGTCGACAGGATGGGCAACATCTTCGCCCGGCGCCCGGGCAGCGACCCGTCGCTGGCGCCGGTCGCCACCGGCAGCCACCTCGACACCCAGCCGACCGGCGGCAAGTTCGACGGCGTGTTCGGCGTGCTGGCCGGCCTCGAGGTCATCCGCACCCTGAACGACAACGGCATCGAGACGGCGGCGCCCATCGAGGTCGCGGTGTGGACCAATGAGGAGGGCTCGCGCTTTGCGCCCGCGATGATCGCCTCCGGCGTCTTCGCCGGCGTGTTCGACCTGGAGTACGGCCATTCGCGCAAGGACGTCGACGGCAAGTCCCTCGGCGAGGAACTGCAGCGCATCGGCTACCTAGGCGAGGAGACGCCGGGCGACCACCCGATCCGCGCCTTCTTCGAGGCCCACATCGAGCAGGGCCCGATCCTGGAAGCCGAGAAGAAGACCATCGGCGTGGTCACGGGCGCGCAAGGGCAGCGCTGGTTCGAGGTGACTCTCACCGGCTCCGAGTCCCACGCCGGCACCACGCCGATGAACCGCCGGCGCGACGCCCTGGTGGCGGCGTCGAAGCTGGTGCAGGCGGTGAACGGGATCGCGCTCGCCCATCCGCCCCATGCCGTCAGCACCGTCGGCATGATGCAGGTCAGCCCCAACTCGCGGAACACTATCCCTGGCAAGGTCTTTCTGACCATCGACCTGCGCCATCCCGACGACCACACCCTGAGCGCGATGGAGGCCGAGCTGCGCAAGGCCTGCGCCGAAATCTGCGAGCCGGCGCGCATCGCGGCCGACATCGAGATGATCTGGTACTCGCCGCCGATCGTGTTCGACAGGGATTGCGTCGGCGCGGTGAAGCAGGCGGCGGCCACCGCCGGCTACGAGAACATGGAGATCGTCTCCGGCGCCGGCCATGACGCCTGCTACATCAGCCGGGTGGCGCCGACGGCGATGATCTTCGTGCCCTGCGAGGAAGGCGTCAGCCACAACGAAAGCGAAAGCGCCACGCCGGAAGACCTTGCTGCCGGCTGCAACGTGCTGCTCTATGCCATGCTGGAGCGGGCGAGTGCTTGACCTATTGGTATGCCGAGCGACCTCGGCAACCACACCTTTGTCGTTCCGGGGCTTGACCCTACGGCATTCACACATCTCGTGCGGGAGAGGCCCGCTCTCGCCACACCCCCTCTCGCCACACAGGGGCTGTCGTCCCGGGACTTGTTCCCGGGACCCAATGCCCGTGCCGTCTGATGATCTTGCCACTCAAGGGTGGGACGTCTGCGGCGGCGGGGATGCAATCGTGGCAAGAAATCGCCACGCGCTGATGCCAATGGGTCCCGGCGACAAGCGCCGGGACGACAGTTGTGCCTATGGAGCCGTCGAGATGACCTTGGCGGCGATCCCACGCCTGGACCCTGCCGGCTCTTTCATTCGCAGGCGCAAGGGATGTATGAATGTCGTAAGCTCCCCGGCGAGGAGCTAGGCATGGGGACAGAGGCGGCAATGCGGCGGGAGCAGGTGGCGGCCGGCCAAGCGACGGAGGGGGCGGCAAAACCTGTCATCGAGGTTGAAGATCTCTCGCTAACCTTTGAAACGGCCGATGGTCCCGTCCTCGCGCTGGCCGAGGTGAGCCTGACCATTCGCGCCGGCGACTTCGTCTCCTTCATCGGCCCCTCCGGCTGCGGCAAGACCACGCTGCTGCGCGTCATCGCCGATCTGGAGCGGCAGACCGCGGGGCGCATCGCGGTGAACGGCGTGACCCCGGAGGCGGCGCGGCTGCAGCGGGCCTACGGCTACGTGTTCCAGGCGCCGGCGCTCTATCCCTGGCGCACGGTCGAGCGCAACGTCATGCTGCCGCTGGAGATCATGGGCCTCGCTGCCGCGGAGCGCCGCGACAGGGCGGCGCGCTACCTGGAGCTGGTGAACCTCGGCGGCTTCGAGAAGAAGTTTCCCTGGCAGCTCTCGGGCGGCATGCAGCAACGCGTCTCGATCGCCCGCGCGCTCTGCTTCGAGCCCGATCTCCTCCTGATGGACGAGCCTTTCGGGGCGCTCGACGAGATCACCCGCGACCACCTGAACGAGCAGCTCCTGCGGCTCTGGGAGCGCACCGGCAAGACGGTCGTCTTCGTTACCCACTCGATTCCCGAGGCGGTGTTCCTGTCGTCGCGCATCGTCGTCATGTCGCCGCGGCCGGGGCGCATCGTCGACGTCATCGACTGCAAGCTGCCGCGCGACCGCACCCTCGACATCCGCGAGAGCGCCGAGTTCGTGCGCATCGCCCACCGGGTGCGCGAGGGGCTGCGCGCAGGGAAAAGCTATGACGACTGAGGCGCTGAGCCCGCCCGGCTTTGCGTATCGTGGCGCCATGGTCCGCGCCTTCGCCGGCCGCAGCGGCCCGCTCGCCGTCGTCTGCCTCGCGATCCTCGTTCTCTGGTACGCCGGGGCGGTGTGGCTGAACGCGCCGGTGCTGATCGACGGCTACGAGCGCCGCAACGAGGCCTGGGACCTTGGGCGCCTCGCCGGCGACGCCATGGCCATGGAGCGGCCGATCCTGCCGGCGCCGCACCAGGTCGTGGTCGAGCTGAACGACACCGTCCTCGGCCGCGCCGTCACCTCCAAGCGCAGCCTCGTCTATCATTCCTGGGTGACGCTCTCCTCGACCCTGCTCGGCTTTGCCCTGGGCACCCTGCTGGGCATCCTGCTCGCGGTCGGGATCGTTCATGTGCGTACCCTCGACCGCAGCCTGCTGCCCTGGGTGATCGCCTCGCAGACCATCCCGATCCTCGCCATCGCGCCGATGATCGTCGTGGTGCTGGGCAACATCGGCTTCACCGGCGTGCTGCCCAAGGCGCTCATCTCCATGTACCTCTGCTTCTTCCCGGTCACCATCGGCATGGTGAAAGGCCTGCGCTCGCCAGACCCTCTGCAGCGCGATCTGCTGCGCACCTACAGCGCCAGCACCGGCCAGCTCTTCTGGAAGCTGCGCTGGCCCGCCTCGGTACCCTTCCTCTTTGCCAGCCTGAAGGTCGCCATCGCCATCTCCCTGGTCGGCGCCATCGTCGGCGAGCTGCCGACCGGCGCGCAGGCCGGCATCGGGGCGCGGCTGCTGGCCGGCTCCTACTACGGCCAGACGGTGCTGATCTGGGCGGCCCTGGTCGCCGCCGCCGTCATGGCCGGGCTGCTGATCGCCGGCGTCGGCGCCGTCGAGCGCC
>DATCXZ010000089.1:0-16392 GCA_036570545.1 Kiloniellaceae bacterium | reverse complement strand
CCGCGAGGCGCCCGTCGTCCAGCGGCTCCGCCGCCGCGGCCACCTCGCCGCCCGGCAACGCGAGCCGCAGGCCGTCGCGGCCGAAGTGCACGTCCACCTGGAGAGGCTCGCCGGCGCTGCTGCGGAAGCTGAGGTCGCTGTGGGTCTCCGCATTGAGACGCCATCCGTTGGTGAGCTGCCAGGGCGAGTGCGGATCGCCGGAAGCCGCCGCGGCACGCCGCGCGTCCTCGCGGCGCCAGGCGATCTCCGCCAGGGCAGCGGCCGCCAGCACGCTCTCCGGCACGTCCTCCTCCGCCGGCACCAGAACGGCCCGCTGCTGGTCGATGAAGGCGGTATCGACCACGCCGGCGGCAAAGCGCGTGTGGGCGAGCACGGCCTGCAGGAAGCCGACGTTGGTGACCACGCCGGCCACCTCCGTGCGGGCCAGCGCGCGCTGCAGACGGGCGAGCGCCGTCGCGCGGTCGGCGCCCCAGGCGATGACCTTGGCGATCATGGGATCGTAGTGCACCGAGACGCTGTCGCCGGGGCGCACGCCGCTGTCGATACGGATGCCCTCGGCGTCCTCCGGAAAGCCGAGGTGCAGCAGCCGGCCGGTCGACGGCAGGAAGTCTGCCGCCGGATCCTCGGCGTAGAGCCGCGCCTCGATGGCATGGCCGTGAACGGCAACGGCGTCCCGGCCGGCCGGCAGCGCCTCGCCCGCGGCCACGCGGAGTTGCCACTCCACCAGATCGAAGCCGGTGATCAGCTCGGTCACCGGATGCTCCACCTGCAGGCGCGTGTTCATCTCCATGAAGTAGAAGGCGTCGCCATCGACCAGGAACTCGACGGTGCCGGCGCCGCGGTAGTCGATCGCCTCAGCGGCGCGCAGGGCGGCCGCGCCGAGGGCGTCGCGCAGCGCCGCATCGAGGCTAGGCGCCGGCGCCTCCTCGATCACCTTCTGATGGCGTCGCTGCGAAGAACAGTCGCGCTCGAAGAGGTGCACGGCGTTGCCGTGGTCGTCGCGGAAGATCTGCATCTCGATATGGCGCGGCGCCGCCAGGCAGCGCTCCAGCAGGACATGCTCGTCGCCGAACGCGGCCTTGGCCTCGCGGCGCGCCGCCTGCAGCGCTTCGAGGAAATCGTCCTGGCGCGGCACCACTCGCATGCCCTTGCCGCCGCCGCCGGCGGAAGCCTTGATCATCAGCGGGTAGCCGATCTTCTGCGCCTCCGCCGCCAGGGCGTCGGCAGCCTGCTCGGAGCCGTGGTAGCCCGGCACCAGGGGAACGCCGGCGCGCTGCATCAGCGCCTTCGCCTCGCTCTTGGAACCCATCGCGCGGATCGCGGCCGGCGGAGGGCCGATGAAGACAATGCCGACGCGCGCGCAGGCCTCGGCGAAAGCGGCGTTCTCGGACAGAAAGCCGTAGCCGGGATGGATCGCCTCCGCGCCCGACGCCTTGGCCGCCTCGAGGATCGCGTCGCCGCGCAGATAGCTCTCCGCGGCCGCGGCCGGCCCGATGCAGTAGGAGGCATCGGCCTCGGCAACATGGGCGGCGGCCCTGTCGGCCTCCGAGTAGACGGCGACGCAGCGCAGACCGAGGCGGCGCGCCGTGCGCATCACGCGCCGCGCAATCTCACCCCGGTTGGCGATCAGCACCGTCTCAAACATTCCGATCAGTCTCCACGCCAGGCCGGCTTGCGTTTCTCGAGGAAGGCAGCGACGCCTTCGCGCGCCTCCGCCGAGGCGCGCAGCTCGGCGATGCGCGCGGCGGTCTCCTCGATCAGCGGCTCGTCGGTCGGCCGGCCGGCCACCGTGAAGACGAGATCCTTCGCCGCGCGCTGCGCGATGGGGCCGCCCTGCAGCAACGCATCGACGATCTGGCGCGCACGCAGCTCGAGCGCGCCGCGGTCGACCACCTCGTGAACCAGGCCCAGGCGCTGCGCCTCCCA
The DNA here is from genome assembly GCA_036570545.1 of Kiloniellaceae bacterium. Lineage (GTDB taxonomy): Bacteria > Pseudomonadota > Alphaproteobacteria > Kiloniellales > Kiloniellaceae > Pelagibius. Next base: position 14,466 of record DATCXZ010000089.1, on the reverse strand, counting down.
CGACGAGAAGGTCTCGGCAGTGAGGAAATAGCGGCGTGCCGCGGACTCACCGATGGTCGCGACGACGTAGGGGCTGATGACCGCCGGGATGAGGCCGAGCTTCACCTCTGACAGGCAGAACTTCGCATCCTCCACCGCGATCGCCACATCGCAGCAGGCGACCAGGCCGACACCGCCGCCGTAAGCGGGCCCCTGCACCAGAGCGATGGTCGGCTTCGCCATGTCGTTCAGGGTGCGCATCAGGCGGGCGAGCCGGCGGGCATCCTCCAGGTTCTCGGCCCGGGAGTAGCCGGCCATGGCCCTCATCCAGTTGAGGTCGGCACCCGCCGAGAAGCTTGGCCCCTGCGCCGCCAGCACGACGACACGCACCCGCGGGTCCTGCGCGGCGCCGTCGAGCGCGGCCGTGAGTTCCGCGATCAGGGTCTCGTTGAACGCGTTGTGCACTTCGGCGCGCGTCAGCGTGATGCGCGCGACACCCTGCTTGTCGATCTCCTGCACGAACAGCGGGAAGGCCATCAGCTACATCCGAAAAATGCCGAAGCGGGTGGCTTCGGGCGGCGCGTTGAGTGCTGCCGAGATGCCGAGCCCGAGCGTCATGCGGGTATCGAGCGGATCGATGATGCCGTCGTCCCACAGCCGGGCCGTCGCATAATAGGGATGGCCCTGCTCCTCATACTGGGCGCGGATCGGAGCCTTGAAAGCCTCCTCGTCGTCCGCCGGCCAGTCGTCGCCCCTCGCGGCGCGGCCGTCGCGGCGGATGGTGGCGAGCACCTCGGCCGCCTGCTCGCCGCCCATCACCGAGATGCGCGCGTTCGGCCACATCCAGAGGAAGCGCGGGCTGTAGGCGCGCCCGCACATGCCGTAGTTGCCGGCACCGAAGCTGCCGCCGAGGATGACGGTGAACTTCGGCACCCTTGCGCAGGCCACCGCCGTCACCAGCTTGGCGCCGTCCTTGGCGATGCCGCCGGCCTCGTAGCGGCGGCCGACCATGAAGCCGGTGATGTTCTGCAGGAACACGAGCGGAATGCCGCGCTGCGCGCAGAGCTCGATGAAGTGCGCCCCTTTCAGCGCGGATTCCGAGAACAGGATGCCGTTGTTGGCGAGGATGCCGACGGGATAGCCCCAGAGATGCGCGAAGCCGCATACCAGGGTCTGGCCGTAGAGCGCCTTGAATTCCTCGAACGCGCTGCCGTCGACCAGGCGGGCGATCACCTCGCGCACCTCGTAGGGCTGGCGCAGGTCGCGCGGGATCAGGCCGTAGAGCTCGGCCGGGTCGTAGTGCGGCTCCTGCGGCGCGCGCAGCTCGAGCACCGTGGACTTCGGGCGGTTCAGCGAGGCGACGATGCGCCGTGCGATGGCGAGCGCGTGGGTATCGTTCTCTGCGTAGTGGTCGGCGACGCCGGAGGTGCGGGTGTGCACCTCCGCGCCGCCCAGTTCTTCGGCGCTGACCACCTCGCCGGTCGCCGCTTTCACCAAGGGCGGGCCGCCGAGGAAGATGGTTCCCTGCTCCTTCACGATGATGCTCTCGTCGGCCATGGCGGGCACGTAAGCGCCGCCGGCGGTGCAGGAGCCCATGACGACGGCGATCTGGGGAATGCCCTTGGCGGAGAGGTTGGCCTGATTGAAGAAGATACGGCCGAAGTGGTCGCGGTCGGGAAACACCTCGTCCTGGCTCGGCAGGTTGGCGCCGCCGGAATCGACCAGGTAGATGCAAGGCAGATGGTTCTGCTCGGCAATCTCCTGGGCTCGCAGATGCTTCTTCACGGTGACCGGGAAGTAGGTGCCGCCTTTCACCGTGGCGTCGTTAGCGACGATCACGCACTCGCGGCCGGACACCCTGCCGATGCCGGTGATGAGCCCGGCGGCCGGCACCTCGTCGCCATAGAGCCCGCCCGCCGCGAGCTGCGACAGCTCGAGGAACGGCGACCCGCTGTCGAGCAGGCGGCGCACCCGCTCGCGCGGCAGCAGCTTGCCGCGCCCGAGGTGGCGGTCGCGGGCCGCTTCGCCGCCGCCCTGCTTCACGCGCTGGACGCGGGCACGCAGATCGTCCGCCAGCGCCTGGTTGGCGCGCCGGTTCTCGGCAAAGAGCGGATCGCGGAGATTGACCTTGCTGGGGATCAGCGGCATCGGGCGATTCGTTGACAAGGAGGGACCGGCCTAGTTTGGGCGAGCTTCAGGAGGCGGCAAGCAAAATCCACCGCAAGGCGGCGGCGGCACCGCAGAACGGCAGCCATCACGCCGCGGCTTCATTGCTTACCCAAAATTAACCGTTGGCCGCCTAGCTTCTCTCTTTCTGGGGCAGCCCCCCGTCAAGGAGTAGCAGGCATGCCCTATGTGGCCCGAGACGACCGCGGTCTGATCTGTGAGGTTCAGGAGCGCGAAACGCAGAGCGCCTGCGAGCAGGTCCCCCTCGACGATCCGGAACTGCTGGCCTACCTGAGCGGCCCGAGCGACGACGGCAGGGGCGGCGCCGAAATCCGCGCCGAACTGGAGGCCTCCGACCTCGAGTTCGTCCGCGTCATCGAAGACGTCATCACCGTCCTCATCGACAAGCGCGTCTTCATGCTGACCGACCTGCCGGCGGCCGCCCAGCAGAAGCTGGCTCGGCGCTACAACCTGCGCAGCAAGCTGGCGGACCTCAGCGGCATCGTCTCCGACTACGAGGACATCATGCTGCCCTGACAGGGCGGCGGGCCGCCTGCTTATGGCGGTTGCGATGTTCCCCATATTTATGTATGAGTAGAGCCACCGCCCTACAGCGCCGGCAGCGTTCTCTGCATGCAAGTCACCGCCTCTTCGGCCCTTCTCAACCAGACCCCCAAGCCGCGCATCGTGCAGTACCGCAACAAGCGATACTCGGTGCGGCTGGAGCCGATCTATTGGCAGACCCTGGAAGTGCTCGCCGACCGCCGGCGCATGCGCCTCGGGCGCTTCGTGGCGGAGCTGGCAGACAGCTACGAAGGCCCCAACTTCTCCTCGTTCCTGCGCGTTTTCTGCATGCTGGAGGGCGAGCAGGCGCTGGCGCGCGAGATTCTTGGGCCGACCCACCACGGCCTGCTGGACGTGGTCACCAACTGCCCCAATCCCGGGCTCATTCTGTCGCGCTACCGCACCGTCATCGCCTACAACAAGGCGTTCGGCGAGTGGCTGGGCCCCGCCAACGTCGCCGTGATCGGCGCCGAGCTGACCACGCTGGTGCAGGTGCGCACGCGGCGCTCGCTCAACGATGTCTGGCAGGACCTCGTCAGCGGCCGCGAGCCGAGCGCCGACGCCAAGCTGCTCTACGTCGCGCCCGGCCGCGTCAACGCGGCGCAGGCGACCATTCTCGCCCTGCGTTCGCAGATCCACCAGGAATTCTACGCGGTGATGTGGCTGTCGCTGCAGAGCCGGCGCGCCGGCGGCCCGGGCAGCCCCACGCCGCCGCCTGCTCTCCCGGCCTGAGCCGGCCTGAGCAGCGGCTCAGACGGCGTTGGGATCGTTGATGATGAGGATGTCGCTGGCGCTGTAGACCGTCAGTCCACCCTCGAAGCTGTAGAAGTGCAGACCGGTGACATCCACACCGGTGGCCGTGACGTGAGGATCGGCGATGCCGAAGCCCGTGATGGTTTCATGGGTCAGCAGGTTGACCGAGACGTCCTCGCCCATGAACAGCACCACTTCTCCGGACGAATCGGGCAGCAGGTCGCCGAGTTGCAACAGCACGGAATCCGCGTCGTCACCCGGCGGCTGCGCCCCAGGCTCGACGATGACCAGCGGCAGCTTCTCCGTCTCCACGGTCAGCACGATGCCCTCGGCCGGCGCATCCGCGCTGACTGGTGCCTGAGGCAGATCCATCAATGTTCTGTCGATACTCATAGCCGCCGCAAGGCCGCCTTCACGGTCGTGACATTACCAAGTTGAGAATCAAGATAGAACGTCGCCTGGAAAAGAACAACAAGGCTGTACCACGGTGGCAATCGAAATAGGATTACTGACCTATATCCTATCCGCTTTTTTCAATTATTGGCGGACTGCAGCGCCTTTGCACAATCGCCGATGCCGCGGAGAGCGCCGAGCTGCTCGCAAAGAAGAAGCGGCGCCCCCGAGGGCGCCGCTCCTGCATTCTTCCGGCTTTGCTCCGGCCGCCCGCCAAGGCGGCCGGCCAGGTCCGGCCCAGCCAGGTCCGGTCAGTCGACCAGGCCGTCGATCCAGGACTTGTGCTCGACGATCGCCTGCTCAGGCGCGCTGACGCCGAGGGTTTCCATCAGCATGCCGCTGACCGCAAGGATGCGGTAGGAAGCGAGCTGCTCGTTGGTCTGGGCCGTGATGAGCTGGCCTTCCGAGGTGAACAGCTCGTTCTCGGCGTCCAGGACGTCCAGCAGGGTGCGCTGGGCCACTTCGAACTGCTGCTCGTAGGCACCCAGGGTCGAGCGGTTGAAGTCGCGGGCGTCTTCCAGCGCTTCGATGCTGTCGCGGGCCGCTTCCAGCTCGAACCAGGAGCGGCGCATCTCCTGCTGCGCTTCCAGCACGGAGCGGTAGCGCCGGTTCTTGCTCTCGGTGAGGCGGAACAGCGCCTCCTGACGAGCCGCCCGGTCGATGCCGCCGCGGAAGAGGTTCCACCGCACGCGCACCATGAGCTGATTGTTGAACTCGTAGGTGTCGAGCGCAGAGGTCCCGTCGTTGTACTCGCTCTGGGCCTCCAGCGTGATGGCCGGATACATCGGCGCTTCCGACAGCTCGACCTCGGCCTCCGCGGTCCGCACGTCGGCCTCGAAGATCTTGGTCGTGAGGTTGTTGCGCACCGCGAGCTGGACCGCGCCGTCGAGATCGCCGGGCAGCGCGCTGGCCGGGAACTCCGGATAGCTCAGGTCATTGCCAGGGAACGAGCCGATGATGCGCGCGAAGATGGCTTCCGAGATGCGCAGGTCCTGCAGCGTCTCGATCAGCGTGTTCTGGGCGCGCGACGCACGACCCTCGGTCTGATCGACGTCGGCCTCGCTGCCGCCGCCGCCTTCGAGGCGCGCACGCTGCGCATCGAGCACCTGGCTGTGGTAGGCCACGTTGTCCTCGGCGAGGCGCACGAGGTCGCGCTGGCGCAGCACCTCGAGGTAGGAGCCGATCGCGTCGAGAGCCAGAACCTCGGAGTTCTCCATCACGCGATTGGCGGCGGATTCCACGCGCGCCATTTCGCGCTCCACCGTCGCCCCCGCCTCGAAGCCGTCGAACAGCCGCTGCTGCAGCGTGATCGAGGACTCCCGGCGGACCGTCTCTGCGGTGTCACCGCCAGAACTGCGCGAGGTCGAGTCGTTGAACGTTCCGAGGCCGACGCCGGCAGCGACGTCGATCTGCGGCAAGTAAAGGCCGCGGGCCTGACGCAACTCCTGGTCAACAGCCTCACGGTTGCTGGCCACGATGCCGATGTCCGGGTTAGTGGCGATCGCCTGCTGGACCGCCTCTTGCAGCGTCATAGCATGAGCCGACACCGCCAATGGAAATGCCAAGGCCGATCCCAGAAGGACCGCCTTGAAATGAGTCACACTCGTGCTGCGATACCAGCGCATGCTAGCTTCCCCCGACATAAAACCTTGCATCCAATACCCCTCCCCCGCGGCGAGCCTTCAGCGTCACCATACGGACGATAAGGCGAACAAATCTAGAAATATGCGCGACTTGTAACCCGTTTATCGTTTGGCTGTCAACGCGGCCTCCCCAGGCAAATCAGGGTTAACCGGTCTCCAATCAACGGCGTTGCCACACTGTGGCGGCAGGGCAACAGTTCCCCGCCGGACGTACCATCGATAGTTGCCCACAAAAAAGTTAAACTATTGCAGGTTATCCACGCTCGCAACCCAGAAGCGGAGCCGGCACGCCGCTGTTCCGCGTCTGGCGCGAGTGGCGTAAGACGGCCTAGCCGATTCTGTCAAGAACATCCGCATGTTGCGCTTAGCCCCAAGGAAGCGTTTCCCAACCGCCCGGCCGCCCCTCTTTGGGGTGGGTCATGGCAATGCTGAGCCGGCCAGACACAGCCTGCAGCCCCGATCCGGGCCAGGTTCGGGCCCGGTCGTTTAGATGCCGCAGGAGACCCTCGGGACGAACGCTATGCGCTACTGCAATGGATGTGATAAACCACACAGAGGAAGCGGGCTCTGCTGTCTAGCCTTGTCGTGACGAGGGCAACTGTCGGTAGATTGCCGCCCTGTGCCCGGACTCGCCGCCGGGTCCCGCAGGGGTCTCTCAAATCTACCGCCGGGTGAAGGCCCGCGGCACCGCGTTCCCGGGGAACCAGGAGGTTCCCGGGGCAGGACTTTCAACAGGGAGAGCAGGTTCGCGGCGAGCGGCCGGCGCAGGGGATCAGGTGATTTGCTTTAACGCTTTTCGAATGAAACATCGCTAGATTTTTCAGCGCGATGCGCTCCGGGCGCCGCGCCACGACCCCCGCACCACGACCCGGGGCCCCTTTGAGAATTCGTACCAGTCTGGATGAAGCTTTGGGCCCCGGAAAATTATTGGCGAGGCGGGCTGCGCGAGCCCTGCTGGAGCGGGCGCCGCAGCGCTCCGGGCTGGGCCCGGTCGGCACTCTCGGACCGGATATTCTGTTCTTTCATGTAGAGGCAAAGAGATAGTATGGCTGCCCGTGACGATACGACCGCCGTCAAAAAGGGGTTCCGCTTGGGGAACAAGACGCGCAAGGAACCCGACCTCACCGCGGAGACCAAGGCGCCTGCTTCCGCCTCGGAGCCCTGGCGCGAGCCCGATCTCGGCGCCTCCGGCTCGATGTCGTCCAGCTTCGCCGAAGAAGCCAGCCTCGCCGAAGAAAACAGTCAGGACACCGCCGGCTCGGGCAGCGCGCCGGGCGCGGTGCTGTCGGCCAGCGAGCTTATCGAGAGCGTGCCGCCGGCCAAGAGCTGGAACGTCATTCCATCGATGGTCGACTTCGAGGACCCGCTGGTCCGCTGCCTGTCGATGCTCGCCGGCCTTCTGCAGCGCCCGATCTCCAGCGAGGCGCTGAAAGCCGGGCTGCCGCACGCCAACGAGGCCTTCACGCCGGAACTCGCCGTGCGCGCCGCCGAGCGCGCCGGCCTCTCGGCCCGCATCGTGCGCCGCCCCCACCTCACCCGCATCCTGCCGGTCACCCTGCCCTGCATCCTGCTGCTGAAGGGTGGCACCTGCTGCGTGCTGCAGAACGTCAGCCGGAGCCAAGCCGACATCCTGCTGCCGGAAGCCGGCGGCACCTCCAAGACGGTCGCGGTTGCCGAGTTGCAGGAGCAGTACACCGGCTATGCCCTCTTTGCGCGCACCGAGGCCCGCTTCGACGAGCGCGCGCCGGACACCAAGCTGAGCGAGCCACGCGCCTGGTTCTGGGGCACCCTCTGGCAGTTCTGGCCGATCTACAGCCACGTGCTGCTGGCGTCGATCCTGATCAACTGCTTCGCCATCGCCAGCCCGCTGTTCATCATGAACGTTTACGATCGCGTGGTGCCGAACCAGGCGGTCGAGACGCTGTGGGTGCTGGCGGCCGGCGTGATCATCGTGTTCGGCTTCGAGTTCGTCATGCGCAACCTGCGCACCTACTTCGTCGACATCGCCGGCAAGAACGCCGACGTCATCATCGCCAGCCGACTGCTGGAGCACTTGATGTCGACCCGCCTGGACGCGAAGCCCGCCTCCACCGGCGCCATGGCGAACAACCTGCGCGAGTTCGAATCGCTGCGCGAGTTCTTCACCTCGGGCACGCTGGTGGCGCTGGTCGACCTGCCGTTCATCTTCCTGTTCATCGGCGTCATCTTTATCGTGTCCGGACCGGTCGCCTTCGTGCCGCTCGCCATGGTGCCGCTCGTCATCCTGGTCGGCCTCTTCCTGCAGTATCCGCTGCGTTCGGTGGTCGAGAGGAGCCAGCGCGAGGCGAGCCAGAAGCACGCCCTGCTGGTCGAGACCATCGACGGCCTCGAGACCATCAAGGCGACCGCGGCCGAGGGCCGCGTGCAGAAGTCGTGGGAGCGCTTCGTCGGCTTGTCGGCGGCGTCCTCCGGCCAGGCGCGCTTCATCTCCGGCCTGGCCACGACCTTCGCCCAGATCGCCATCCAGATGTCGACGGTCATCGTCATCGTCTATGGCGTCTACGAGATCGCCGCCGGCAACATCACCATGGGCGCGCTGATCGCGGCCACCATCCTGACCGGCCGCGCGCTCGCGCCGCTGGGCGCGGTGGCCGCCATGCTGACCCGCCTCCAGCAATCGCGCGTCGCCCTCAAGTCCCTCGACAGCCTGATGAAGGCGCCGGTCGAGCGGGCGCAGAACAAGCAGTTCCTGCACCGCCCGCGCCTCAGCGGCCAGATCGAGTTCAAGCAGGTCACCTTCAGCTATCCCGGCCAGGAGACCAAGGCGCTGGACGGCCTGTCGTTCAAGATCAAGCCGGGCGAGCGCATCGGCATGCTGGGCCGCATCGGCTCGGGCAAGAGCACGGTGGCGCGCATGATGATGGGCCTCTACGAGCCGATGGAGGGTGCCATCCTGTTCGACGGCACCGACATCCGCCAGGTCGATCCCGCCGACCTGCGCCGCAACATCGGCTATGTCTCGCAGGACAACTACCTGTTCTTCGGCTCGGTGCGCGACAACATCTCGTTCGGCGCGCCGCACGTCGACGACGAGAGCATCCTGCGGGCTGCCAACGTGGCCGGCGTCAGCGACTTCCTGCGCACCCACCCGCACGGCTTCGACCTTCAGGTTGGCGAGCGCGGCATGGCGCTGTCCGGCGGCCAGCGGCAGTCGGTGGCGATCGCCCGCTCGATGCTGCTCGACCCGCCGATCATTTTGCTCGACGAGCCGACCAGCCACATGGACAACTCCTCCGAGGCGGCCTTCAAGAAGCGCATCGGCGAGACACTGCAAGGCAAGACGCTGTTCCTGGTCACCCACCGCAGCTCGCTGCTGTCCCTGATCGACCGCCTGCTGATCATCGACAACGGCAAGATCGTCGCGGACGGCCCCAAGGAAGACGTCCTGAAGGCGCTGCGCCAGGGCCAGATCCGTGCCAGCAACGGCTGACCCGACGACGCGCAGCAGGCAAACCGGCAGAACCAGGGATCCCAGAGACATGAGTGCACACGGCGTTTACGATCGCGACGATCTGGACTTCATGCCCGATGTGCATGCCGCGACGCGCCACCGCGGCCGGCGCTTTGCCTACATCCTCACGGTGCTGTCGGTCGTGTTCTTCGGGGTGATGGGCGTCTGGGCAAACTATGCCGTGCTCGACGAGGTGACCCGCGGCGAGGGCACTGTCGTCCCCTCCTCGCGCACCCAGGTGATCCAGAACCTGGAGGGCGGCATCCTGGCCGATATTCTGGTCCATGAGGGCGACATCGTCGAGGCGGGCGACGTGCTGGTGCGCATCGAGAATACCATCGCGCAGGCCAACCTGCAGGACGCCCGCTCGCAGTACCTGACCCTGCAGGCGACCGAAGCGCGCCTGATGGCCGAGCTGGAGGAGCGGGAGGAGATCGAGTTCCCGCCCGCGGTCACCAACGAGGCGCCGGTCGTCGCCGCCGACCAGGAGCGGCTGTTCAGCGCGCGCTGGCGCCAACTCGAGGCGCAGGTCAACGTGCTCGAATCGCAGGCGCGCCAGCGCAAGCAGGAGGTCGCCGAGATGAACAGCCGGCGCCAGCAGCTCGAGCAGAGCCTCAGCCTCTCACGCGACGAGCTGGCGATCCTGGCGCCACTGGTCCAGAAAGGCGTCATGCCGCGCATCGACCTGATCCGCATCGAACGCCAGGTGTCTGATCTGGAGGGCGAGATCCGCACCATCCGCACCGCCATCCCCCGCCTGCAGTCGGCCCAGCAGGAAGCAGAGCAGCGCATCGTCGAGATGCGGCTGACCGCCAAGACCGAGTCTTCCAACGAGTTGAACAAGACCCGCGCCGAGCTGAAATCGATCTCCCAGTCGCTGTTCGCCGGCCAGGACCGCGTGACCCGCACCGCGGTCACATCGCCGGTGCGCGGCACCGTGAAGGACATGAAGATCACCACCGTCGGCGGCGTCATCCAGCCGGGCGAGGACATCATGGAGATCGTCCCGCTGGGCGACACCCTGATCATCGAGGCACGCATCCGCCCGGCCGACATCGCCTACCTGCGGCCGGACCAGAAGGCGATCATCAAGGTCTCGGCCTACGATTTCTCGATCTACGGCGGCCTCAGCGCCCAGCTGGCGCGCATCTCGGCGGATACCATCCGGGACGAGGAGGGCGAGAGCTTCTATCACGTCTACCTGCGCACCGAGGAGAACGCCCTCCACCACCGCGGCGAATTGCTGCCGATCATCCCCGGCATGACGGTGACGGCGGAGATCCTGACCGGTCAGAAGTCGGTGCTGGACTACCTCCTGAAGCCCATCCTGAAGGCAAAGGATTCGGCTTTGCGCGAGCGCTAGAGCAGATCAGGGTCGGATGGAATCGCCGGAGGCGATCCACCGACCCTGTGAATCTGCTCTACCCTTTTGAAGTAGAGATTTTCTGCAGCGCCCGCCTGGCGGGATTAACCATCTTCGGCAACTTTCTGTTAAGGGAAAGCGGCCATCTTTCGGCTATGCTGGGGTGCTGTCGGAAACGACCCGAACGGACCCTGCAGCCGGGAGAGCATCCTTGAAGCGCCGCGTTTTTCTCCGCCAGGGAGCTGCCATTGCGGGCACCACGGCCGGCAGCCTGCTGCTGGCCGGCTGGCAGAACGAGGCCGCCGCGCAGACCCTGCAGGACTTCATGAAGTCCACCCAGCAGGACGGCCGGGCGCTGTTCGGCTCCACCGAGATCTCGGCCAAGAAGCTGACCGCCCTGCCGCAGTGGGCGCGCGTGCTCGGCAAGATGAGGACCGAGCGCAAGCAGTTCCGGGCCTGCCTCGACAACGAGGCCGCCTGCACCGCTGCCGGCCTCAGGTCATGGCGCGAGGTCGCCAGGGCGACCCGCGGCAAGCCGGAGATCGAGGTGCTGAAGACGGTCAACGGCTACTTCAACCGCTGGCCCTACAAGATTGACCGCGAGCTCTACGGCGTCAGCGAGTTCTGGGCGACGCCGCAGGAGTTCATGAAGCGCTCCGGCGACTGCGAGGACTACGCCATCGCCAAGTTCTTCGTGCTGCGCGACCTCGGCTACGCCAACGACAAGCTGCGCATCGTCATCCTGATGGACCGCATCCGCCGCATCGGCCATGCTGTCCTCGCTGTCTATGCGCTCGGCGACATCCTGATCCTCGACAGCCTCACGGACCTGATCTTCTCGCACAAGAAGTACCGCCACTACGTGCCCCAGTACTCGATGAACGAGACGACGCGCTGGGCGCACTTCTATAGCAAGAATACCACCGCAACCCTCTAGACCACCGCTAGGCGCCGAACGGAATGACAGCGAGATGACGAACCTCAGCAACGCGGCCAGCGAGCCGCTGGACTTCTCGATGCCGAGCGAACGGCCCGAGCCCGGTCGGCGCGACCGGCTTCTGGCGTGGGGCGCTGCGGTCCTGGTGGTCATCGCGCTGGCCGCGGTGCTGGTGCCGGCGCTCACCATCGCGGCGAAGAAGAGCCAGCTCCAGGAGCAGACCGCCGAGCGCCTGCAGATCACCGCGGCCGGCCAGGCGGGCGTGGTCTCGACCTGGCTGCAAGGCACCCGGCGCCTCGCCGATCCGGTGGTGGGCAGCGAGCTGCTGCGGCTGTTCAGCACCGAGATGGACATCGCCGGCGGCGACATGGCGCAGATGGTGGCGCCGCCCAGCGAGGACTCGCCCGGCCTCGGCGTGCCGCTGGTCGAGCAGGTCCCCTTCATCGAGCGCATCATCAGCGATTTCGCTGCCAACGCCGACTTCCTTGCCGCCTACCTGGTCGGCCGCAGCGGCGATTCCTTCGTCGCCTCCAGCGGCGCCGCCGCGTTCTCCGACGCGCAGCGCGCGCTGGCGCTGGACAGCATCGAGCGCGGCCAGACCGTGTTCGGTCCGGCGCGCAGCATCCCCGCCGGGCTGGTTATCGACCTCGCGGTGCCGATCTACCCGGTCCAGGTGGAGCCCGGCACCGGCACGCCGGTCGCGATCCTGGTCCTGGTCGCGCCGCTCACCGAAGCTCTCTCCGGACTCCTTGCCGTCGAACCGCTGCGCGCGCCCGGCGAGCACCGGGTTCTGCTGCAGCTTGTCGACGGCCAGCTCCAGCGCGTCGAGCCCGGCGCCGCCGAGCCGATCGCCCCGGTGAGCGTGGCGGGCTTCGACCTCGCCGCCGGCGACATCGCCTTCGCCCGCCGCGGGTCCCTGGCCGGCGCCGGCACGGTCTACTCCGCCGGCGCCATGGTCTCCGGCCCGACCTGGTGGATCCTGCAGGAAGTCGAAGCGGCGGTGGCCGAGGCGCCACTCGCCACCTACACCACCGCCGCCATCATCGTCGCTGCCCTGGTCGTGCTCGCAGTGGCGGTCGCTTTCGGCGCCTTCTGGTGGCGCCTCGCCAGCGCGCACAACCGCACCCTGGCCGAGCAGTACCGCCGCCTGGCGAACCGCATCCAAGGCCAGAAGCAGCTCCTCGACAGCATCAACGGCGCGATCGAGGAGTTCATCGGCCTGAAAGCGCCGGACGGCACCTACCGCTATGCCAATCCCGCCTTCGCGCAGGCGGTGTCGCGCAGCCCGGAGACGATGGTCGGCCTCGACGATGCCGCCATCTTCGGCCAGGGCACCGCCAAGCGGCTCGCGCTCAGCGACCGCCGGGTGCTGAAGGAGCGCGAGGCGGTGACTGCCGACGAGGAGGTCTATCTCGACGGCAGGCGCCGCTACCTGCAGATCTCCAAGGCGCCCTTCCTCGACGCCGACGGCGAGCCGAGCGGCATCGTCTCGGTGACCCGCGACGTCACCGAGCTGGTGGAGCAGAGAGAGAAGAAGCAGCGCGCCATCCACCAGATGGTGGCCGCGCTGGTGCGCGCCATCGAGCTGCGCGACCCCTACCTGGCCGGGCACTCGCGCCGGGTCGCCGAGTTCGCGCTCGCGGTGGGCCGGCAGCTCGGCTGCAGCGAGGAGGACCTGACCACCCTGGAGCTCGCCGCCAACCTGTCCCAGATCGGCAAGCTGGCGATCCGCAAGGAGCTGCTGACCAAGCCGTCCCGCCTGACCGCCGAGGAGGTCGCCGAGATGGAAGCCCACGTCGCCCACGCCATCGAGTTCCTCCAGGGCATCGACTTCGACCTGCCGGTGGTCGAGACCATCGCCCAGATGCACGAGCGGCTGAACGGCGAAGGCTATCCGCAGCACCTCGAGGGCGACGCCATCAGCCTGACCGGGCGCATCCTCGGCGCCTGCGACGTGTTCTGCGCCCGCCTCGAGCCCCGCTCCTACCGAAGCGGCCTGGCGCCGGAAGCGGTCCTCGATATCCTCGCGCAAAACGAGACTCGATACGATCGCAAGGTGATCGAGGCCCTGAAACTGGTGGTGGCGACGGTGTCCGGTGAGAAGCTCATTGCCAGCATCGGCGGCTGACGCGGCAGGGGGAGCATGATTGTGCGTGCTTCGAGACGCCCGCTGGCGCGGGCTCCTCAGCATGAGGATTTTTCTTCGTGCCATCAAAGATTTACCTCATCCTGAGGAGCGCGGCCGGGCGCCTGTCCGGACGCGCGTCTCGAAGGACGCAGGCCGCTCATGCAGTGGGGCTGGCCGCCTTCGCTGCCGCGGCTCTGCTGCTGGCGGGGCTGTCCGGTCCCGCCCTCGCCGCGACGCTGCAGATCGCGGCGCCGGAGCGGCGGGTCGAGGTGAACGCCATGGAGTACCCCTGGAGCGCCATCGGCCGCGTCAATGCCGGCGGCCGCAGCCACTGCACGGGCTTCCTGGTCAGCGAGCGCCATGTCCTGACCGCCGCGCACTGCCTCTACGACCCGGTGGTCGGCCGCTGGCGCGGCGCCATCGAGCTCCACTTCATCGCCGGCTACCAGCGCGACCGCTTCATCCTGCATTCCAAGATCGTCAGCTACAGCCGGCCCGACGACTTCGTCTTCGCGCCGCGCCAGGATCTGGCAGCGGCCTCCGGCGACTGGGCGGTGCTGACGCTGGCCAAGCCGCTCGGCCGCCAGGCCGGCTGGCTCGGCATGAAGGCGCTGGACAGCCTGATGCTGTCGCGCATCGCCGCCGGCGACGCGCTGCTCCTGCAGGCCGGCTACCGCCGCGACCTGGCGCACGTGATGACCGCCGGCTGGGGCTGCGCCATCGCCGGCGTCGCCCAGGCCGGACGCATCCTGCTGCACGACTGCAACGTGGTGCAGGGCGATTCCGGCTCGCCGCTGCTGCTCTTCGCCGACGGCCGCTTCTACGCCATCGGCCTGCATACCATCGACCTCGTGCTGAAGGAGACCACCCACCTCGGCGGCGTGCTGTCGCTCAGCGTGTTTCACCCCGGCGGCGAATGCCTCGGTCGCGTCGATGCGCGCGCGCAGGGCCTGGCTCATGTCCGAAAGCGCGCGCGCGAGCATGCCGATC